>NZ_OZ012596.1:4422600-4724610 GCF_963942435.1 Shinella sp. WSD5-1 | reverse complement strand
GGTCGCAGATGCGGCCTGGTCTGTTCCCGATGCGGTCGATCTGTCGGCTCAGACGGTGCCGCCGACGACGGCATAGGCGGCCGTACCCTGCGCGCAGGCGATCACGACATGGCCGTAGGGATTGCGCCATTCGCTATGGACATGGGTGTTCTTGTCCACGACGAGGCTTGCGCTGATTTGCATGCCGTCCTGCTGGAACGAGACCGGCTCGCCGTTCACCGTCAGCCAGAGCAGTGGTGTCGGGCTTTGCGCCTGTATCGACAGACGCTGGCGTCCCGAACCGTCGGGCGCAATCGAGGCGGTCAGTCGCAGTCCGGCCATGTCCGGCGGTTCCGTTTCCGCGACGCCGGGCAGCTCCGGAAGCTCGGGCGTCCGCGGCGGCGCTTGGCGATAGGCGCCGGTCCTTTCGAAGGCGCAGGCATAGGCGAGCAGCGCCGTGTCGTCGAAAGCCCGGCCGGCGAAGGTCAGCCCCGCCGGCATGCCGATGTCGGCAAGCATTCCCATCGGAACGGTCACCGTCGGAATGCCCAGATGGCGGATCGCCAGGTTGCCGTTGGCCACCCAGGTGCCGTTCCGCCAGGCAAGATCGGCCGAGGCGGGGTTCACGTCGGCATCCGCCGGGCCGATATCGGCAACGGCCGGGAAGATCACCGCGTCGAGTTCCAGCCGGTCCATCCAGGCTTCAAGGTCGATGCGCCGGGTCTCCTCGAGCCCCCGGAGCCCTTCGGCAAGGCCCGGGATATCGTCGAATACGGCGATGGGATGCTCGCGCAGATGGACGGGATAGTCGGCGATGCGATCGTCGAAGCCGTGGTAACGGTCGGGCAGGCTGCCTTCCGGCGCGGGGAAGATGCGCCTGCCGTCGACATCGGCAAGCCGCTGCAGGGCGGGGTCGGCATTGGCCGCCAGAAAATCATCCCAGGCCCAGGCGGACAGGTCCATGATTTCGCGGCGTAGGTAATCCGGGCTGACGAGGCCGCGTGTCGCGATGGTCGGCGCGCCGGGGCGGTCTCCCTCGTAATTGCTGACGACGGGGAAATCCGTCACCACGACCTCGGCCCCGGCCGCTTCGAGCGCCGCCCGCGCGGCAAGGCAGAGCGCGATCATCGAGGCGCGCGTCTCGATGCGCTGGCCGGTCGGGCCGCCGATCCCCACCTTCTCGCCGGTTCCCGCCGCCGGATCGGCATTGATATACATTGCCGGTAGCCCGAACCGTTTGCCCGAAAGGCTCGCCGTTCGGGCGATCCCGACATAGGACCGGGGCCGGATATCGGAGGCTTTCGGGATCGCGACCCAGGTCTGGCGACGCCAGAAATCGCCGCGGTTTTCGGGATCGTCGGCGACGATGACGTCGAGCAGCTCCAGCATGTCCGCCATCGAACGGCTGTGCGGCACCACGACGTCCATGGTCGGCACGAGCGGCCAGTTGCCGCGCACGGAGATGACGCCCCGGCTCGGCGTATAGGCGCAGAGTCCGTTGTTGGCGGCCGGCGCGCGCCCGCTCGACCAGGTTTCCTCGCCAAGCCCGAAGGCCGCGAAACTCGCGGCGGTCGCGGTCCCCGATCCGTTCGAGGAGCCCGAGCCGAAGGCGGCCGTCAGCCAGTCGGCATTGTAGGGGGATTCCGCGCGCCCATAGACGCCGCGCTGCATTCCGCCATTGGCCATCGGTGGCATGTTGGTCAGCCCGATCAGTACGGCGCCCGCGGCCCGCAGGCGGGAAATCGCAAAGGCATCCTCGGTCGCGATCAGATCGGCGAAGGCGGGCGAACCGGAGGCGACGCTCAGCCCCTTCACCTTGTAGCTGTCCTTGGCGGTGTAGGGAATGCCGTCGAGCGGGCCGAGGCTTTCGCCGCGCGCGCGCCTGAGGTCCGAAGCGTGCGCTTCGGCGAACATATCGGGATTGAGCACCGGCACGGCGTTGAGGGCAATGCCGTGCCGGTCGTAACGCGCAATGCGGTTCAGATAGGCCGCGACCAGGCCGACGCTGGTTGCCCGACCGGTTCGAAGCGCTTCGCGCAGTTCACCAATCGACGCTTCGACAATCCTCATCGATGCTCTCCCGCAAGAGTTATGTCTCACCTGACGCAGCGCCGTCAGACTTCGAAGACCTCGTCGAAGGATTCGGGAAACGTCTGGCGGGCGGTTTTTTCATTGATGATGAGGAGCGCCTCGTAGGAGAGCGGATCGAAGTCCTTCCCGGCGGGCAGGACCTCGCGGCCGAAGAGAAGGTTGAGGCGCGCGGCGTCGAGGTTGCCGCGTTCGAATGGTTCCGCACCGAAATGATGCCAGAGGGCGTGGAGGAAGGCGGCGTCGATACGGTGTTCGGCCGTGCCCGGGCGGGCCCGGCGCGGCAGGGCCTTGATCGGCGTCACGCCTCGTGGGTTGGCGCGCCTGATGGTGAACTGGACGCCTGTGCCCGGCATGCCGGACGGGAAGCCGCGATGTTTCATCATGTCGGGTGGGTTCGCCATCCGTCTCTCCTTCTGCGCTTCCCTGTACGTCACAGCGGAGCGTCCAAGTCCCCGCAGATGATGGATTTTAGACCGGTTCCGGCTTTGCGGGCGGCGTTGCCGGGTATGAGGATGTTTCGTTCACCTGCCCGACGGGTGCCGCACAAGCCGTATTAGCTGGTTTTCGGCCGCATATCACGTCGATTTTCAGCGATCTTGTTCCCGCAGGCCGTGCCATGGAAAATGATACCGCCGCCGGCTATTGTCTGGAATCGTGCCGGGACTTTTCCGGCGGCAGCAAGGATTTTCGCATGATCCGGATAGCAATGGCGACAGTGCTCATGGTCCTTCCGATTTCTGAAGCGGCTGTCGCCATGCCACCGACCCCGACTGTAGCGCAGCTTCTGGACATCTGCCTGTCGTCCACGGTTTCGGAAGCAGCGGCGAAGGGAAGCGCGCTCGGATGGGGCCGGATGAGAGATCAGGAAACCGCGGCGTGGCGCACGAGTTTCCTGGCTTACAATGGCGGATCGGTGGACGTGATAGGCTGGCGGCGGGGAGAAAACGAGGGTGCCGGCCTATTGTCTTTCTGGATAGCGAAGGGGGCGAACAGCCACAGGGCATGCTCCTATTCCCTTGCCGGCCCCTCCGCGCTCCTGGACGCCCTGACCGAGCACCTGGGGACTCCCGACACCCTTGATAAATCCGGTTCCGGTGCAACAGCCTATTGGAAGAAGGGGGCGATGGAGGTCTCGTTCTCGCAGTTCGGATCGAGCACCGGCGTCAATATTGCACATAGCGATTAGGTGGCGCCACCCGCTTCCTGCCTGCCCCGCTTCGGATGTCGGGTCCGTTTGAAGAAGGAAGACCCGGGAGCGCCTCGTATCGCTCGACCGGGTCCCTGCGCGAGCGGCGCGGCTTGGGCATCGCATCCGCCGGCGCAGTGTCTCCCGTCAGCGAACCGGCGGGAGAATGGTGTTGCGCTCGCGGCAACGGGCAAGCGCCTCGTGCAGGATGCGCCGGGCACGGTAGGCGTTCAGGGGGACGGGCTGGTTGTGTCGGTGGACCCAGTCCAGCCGCCTGTCGATGTCCTTGATGGCACGGGCAAGACGCTGGGCGGGTGTGGGGTCGTTGGTCAGACGGTGAAGGGTCTGCATGGGCATGAAAGGCACCTCGAATCGGCTCCGTCATGGAGCGGGCTCACGTTTACCCAGCCATTCGCAGGGGCCTACCTACTTTTGATTGTATGCACCATTCGACTCCGCGAAAGGTAAACAATCGGCTACCCGCCGTGCCGGAATAGGCCATGGGCCGGGGTGACGGGCAGGCCGGTTGAATCCGGTCTCCCCGCCAAGCCGTCCCGACGTCGAAGCGAGCCGCGCCAAAAGGCAACGCCTCCCGGGATATGGGAGGTGTAGGCTTTTGGCGCGCCGTTCTGGCGGTTGTATGCGGAATGGCGAACCGGGCTGGCGTGCACGGTCGAAGCCCGTGCAGGTCGGATGACTGAAAGCTCAGATCCGTGCGGCGGTGCCCGGCCCGTCACCCATCCGGCGGCCGCTTTGCGGGTCGAAGAGGTGGAGGCGCGCGGCGTCGGGCAGGATATGGACGGTTTCGCCGGGCCGGATGTGCAGGCGGTCGCGACCGAGATAGGTGAGCTTCTGCCCGGCCATATCGAGCAGCAGCAGGGTTTCAGACCCGGTCTGCTCGACGACCACGACGGTCGCGGCCGTGCCCGCGGGATCGAGCGTCAGGTGCTCCGGTCGGATGCCGAGCACGGTCCGGGCGGTGTCGGCGATCGTCCCCGTCGCGACCGACAGGCCGCAGCCGGCGATGAACCGCCCCTTCTCGACGCGACCCTCGATGAAATTCATCGCCGGTGAGCCGATGAAGCCGGCGACGAACATGTTGGCGGGATGGTCGTAGAGATCGAGCGGCGAGCCCACCTGCTCCACCACGCCGGCCCGCATGACGACGATCTTGTCCGCCATGGTCATCGCCTCGACCTGGTCATGGGTGACATAGACCGTCGTGGTGCCGAGGCGCTGGTGCAGCGCCTTGATCTCCGCGCGCATCTGCACGCGCAGCTTGGCGTCGAGATTGGACAGCGGCTCGTCGAACAGGAAGACGCGCGGATCGCGCACGATGGCGCGGCCCATCGCCACACGCTGGCGTTGCCCGCCCGAAAGCTGGCGCGGCAGGCGGTCGAGCAGGGCGGAGAGGTCAAGGATTTCGGCGGCGGCCGCAACGCGCCTGTCGATCTCCTCCTTCGGCTTGCCGGCGAGCTTCAGCGAGAAGCCCATGTTCTTCGCGACGGTCATGTGCGGATAGAGCGCGTAGTTCTGGAAGACCATCGCGACATCGCGCTGTTTCGGCGGGATGTCGTTGACGACGCGCGCGCCGATGCGAATTTCGCCGCCGGAAATGCCTTCCAGCCCGGCGATCATGCGCAGAAGGGTGGACTTGCCGCAGCCGGACGGGCCGACCAGCGCGACGAATTCGCCGTCCCTGACCTCGACGTCGACGCCGCGCAGCACCTCGACGCTTCCATAGGACTTGCGGGCCTCCCGGATCTGGACTTCAGCCATGGTCGCCTCCCGAGGCCGTGCCGAAGGCAAGGCGCGAGAAGGCTTCCGGCGGCGCGCCGTTCGCCCGCATCAGCCGGGTCATCAGGTCGGCAAGGCGCCGTTCCTCGCCGGGGTCGGCGAGCGGCTTTTCCTGGCCGGGATCGCTTTCAAGATCGTAGAGCCGCGTCTCGGATTCGAGCAGCGCGCCGGGGCCGTAGTTGTTGTACATCGGCGACCGCTCGATCACCGGTACCTTCAGCAGCGTCGCGCCCTTGGTGAAATCGAGCGGCGGCGAGAGTTTGACGGACGCCAGCTCAGCCGGCGTGAACGGCGAGAAGATATGCGTCGGCATCAGCGTATATTGGTAGAGTTCCTGCTGCGACAGATCCTCCGGGAAGCGGTGATAGGTGTAGCGCCCATCGGCGACGTTTACTGCACCGCCGAAATAGCCGAACAAGGCCCCCTCGCGCGGCGACGGACCGGCGGCCGTGGCGCAGAGCGAAACGCCCTCGTTCTCGGCCGGCGGCGCGGCACCGAAGAGATCGAGGAAGGTCGCGGCAAGGTCGATCGACTGGGTGAGGGCCTCCGAGCGGCTTCCGGCGCGTGCCGCGTGGCGCGGGTCGTGCACGAAGAGCGGGATATGCGCCACTTCCTCGTAGAGGTTCATGCGGTTCTTCGCCCAGAAATCGTGCTCGCCGAGCAGGAAGCCGTGGTCGGTGGTGACGACGAGGGCGGTGTCCTTCCACAGGTCATGCCGGTCGAAATAGTCCAGCAATTCGCCGAGCAGGTGGTCGCACATGGCCACCACGGCATAGTAGTTGGCGCGCAGTTCCTCGCATTCCTCGGGCAGCTCGTCGACGCGGCCGTAGCGCGGCCAGTCGCGGATCGGGCCCTGCCAGCCGGTATCGAACTGCGCCTTGAAGCGTTCCGGCGCCGTGAAGGGTTCGTGCGGGTCGAAGGTCTCGATCTGCAAGAGCCAGTTGTCGGCCTCGCGGTTGCGGTCGAGGAAGTCGAAGCCCTCGGCAAAGCAGCGCACGGAGGGGAAGTCCTTCTCTTCTTTGATGAACTCGCGGTTGATGATGTTCTGGCCGAAATAGGAGCGGCGCTGGTCGCTGAACTGGCGAGTATGGTATTTCTCGCGCAGGCGCTCCCAGTGCGGCTGCACCATGGCCTTCCAGCGGTCGCCCTCCTGGCCGCGCACGAATTCATAGGAATCGTAGCGGTTGTGATAGGTCGCCCCGCCGTCCTCCCAATAGTGGAAATGGTCGGTCACCAGGTGGCTGTAGGTGCCGCGCTCCCGGTGCAGGATCTCCGGGAAGGCATTGTCGAAGGGCTCCAGCGGGCCCCAGCTGCGGTGCAGGAAGGTGAGGCGGCCGGTCAGCATGTCGCGCCTTGCCGGCATGCAGGGCAGGCTGCCGACATAGTGCTTGTCGAAGGTCACGCTGCGGGCGGCGAGCCGGTCGAAGTTCGGCGTCGGGATGCGCGTTCCGCCGTAGGGCCCGAGCAGGTGCCGGTTGAGGGAATCGAAAAGAACAAAAACCGCCTTCATGCTATTTCACCGCTCCTTGCGTGAGCCCCTTGACGATGTAGCGCTGCGCGACGAGCAGCACGAGGATGGCCGGGACCATTGCCAGCGCGGCGCTGGCGGCCATCTGGGTGTACTGGATCTCGAAATCCTGGGCGAACTTGGCGATGGCGACGGGCACGGTGGCCGTCTGCTTCATCGTCAGCGTCAGGGCGACGGCGAATTCGTTCCAGGAGAAGATGAAGGTGAGGATCGAGGTGGCGGCAAGGCCCGGCGTGATCAGCGGCAGGATGACATGCCACAGGATATGCGGCGTATCCGCCCCGTCCATGATCGCCGCCTCCTCCAGCTCCTTCGGCACGTCGCGCACGAAGACTGCCATCAGCCAGATCGCCATCGGCAGGTTGAGCGTCGCATGGGCGAGGATCAGGCCGGTGAAGGTGTTTTCCAGCCCCACCGCCCGCGCCATGGTGAACCAGGCGCTCGCCAGCGCCACCGGCGGGATCATGTGGAAGATCATCGTCCAGGCGAGGAAGAGATGCACGGTCCAGGCGGGCCAGCGCATCCGGTTGAGCGAGAAGGCGGCAAGCGTCGCGATGACGACGCACAGCACGGTGCTGACGATGCCGACGATGATCGAGTTGCGGTAGTTGAGCAGGAAGTCGGAGGTCTTCGACCAGAGCACCTCGGCGAAATTGCTGCCGATGGGCGTGAAGAGTACGTCGCCCATCAGAAGCGAGATCTGCGTGCGGAAGCCGGCCGCGACGGTCCAGGCGATCGGCGCGAGAACGAGCGCGGCGCCGACCGCCAGCGCGACATGGACCGGAAGGACGGAACCCGTGCGCCGGCTCATGAGGCGGCTCCCGTGCGGCGGCGCGCCGAAAGCGCGAGGACGAGGAGCAGCGAGACGAGGAAGATGACGGTGACCGACATGGCCGAGCCGTAGCCCGCCTTGTCCTCGGTGAAGAAGCGCTGGTAGAGCGTGAAGCTGATCACCTCGGTCGAGGTGCCGGGGCCGCCGCTGGTGAGGAGATAGACCTCGTCGAAGACCTTGAAGGCGAGCACGAGGCGGAAGGCGAAGGTGACGATGATCGTCGGGATCATCAGCGGCAGCGTGACGTAGACGAGCTCCTGCCAGGCGCCGGCGCCGTCCATCCGGGCGGCCTCGAAGACATCCTGCGGCAGGGATTCGAGACCCGCGAGGAACAGGAGGAAGCAGAACGGCGTCCAATGCCAGATATCGACGGCGATGACGGAGAGGAGGGCGGTTTCGGGACTGCCCAGCCAGTCGTGCGGCAGGATGCCGACAAGGCCGAGGGCCTTGTTGACGAGGCCGAAGTCGAAATTGAGCATCAGCTTCCAGATGGCGCCGATGACGATGCCGGGGATGAGGATGGGCAGGATGAAGATCGCCCGGTAGAGCACGCGGCCGCGCACAATCTTGGTGCAGAGCAGCGCCATGGCGAAGCCGAGGACCATCTGGCCGGCGACGGCGCCGAAGGCGAAGATGAGCGTGTTGGAGATACCGGCGCCGAAAAGGCTGTCGGAGAATAGCGCCTGGTAATGGGTGAGGCCCACCCAGGTGCGCACCTGCTGCCCGTCCGCCCAGGTGATGTTCTGGAAGCTGGTGAGAAACAGGTTGGCGATGGGCAGGACGCTGAGGGCGAGCATCATGGCGAGGGCCGGACCGAAGGTCAGCCAGCGCCAGAGACGCTGGCCGCGGTCTTCGGAGACCTTTGCCGGCCGCCGCGGGGACGATAGGGTCTGTGCTTGCGCGGCGGCCATGGTCCGGTCCTTACTTCAGCGGATCGAGCTTGCTGGTCTTGTAGGAATGGCCGGCCATGATCTTTTCGATCTCGTCGGACATGCCGTTCAGCGCGTCGACGGTCGTGATCTCGCCGGCGACGGCCCGGTTGAGCCCGAGCTCCAGCACCGAGATAACCTCGCTCGCTTCCGGGAACTGGTAGATGTTCACCGCATGCGGCAGGGCCTCGGCAAGCGGCTTCATCCAGCGGTAGCGGCGCTCGTCGGCGATCGGTTCCTTGTAGACCGCCGCGTTGACGGGGATGCCGCCGGCCTTGGCCGTTTCGAGCTGCGCGGCCTTCGTCTGGAACCAGCGCAGGAACTCCACGGCGGCCCGCTTGCGGTCGTCGGGCACGTTCCTGGAAATGCCGGCCAGCCAGTGGCCGAGGCCGGGCGAGGTGGTCAAGCCCTCCACGGAGGGCGTCGGCGCCCATTCGACCTTGTCGACGATGGCCGATTTGTTCGGATCGTCCATCTGCGACCAGGCGGCGATGACCATCATGATATGCGCCGTATGGCCGGTCACCATGGCCTGGATGACCTCGGCCTGGTCGGAGGCCGCCGTCTTCGGGTGGCCGGCTTCCTTTGCGAGGCGCACATAGTAGTCGAGCGCTTCGCGACCCTGGTCGGAGTTCAGCGTGACGGAGTAGTCGCCCGTCGACTGGTCCTTGAAGATGCCGCCGCCGAAGCCGTAGAGATAGGGATAGAAGTCGTAGGCGACGGTGTGCGGCCCGCGCGCGCCGCGCTGCACGATGCCGTACATGCCCGGCGGGTTGTGGAACTTCTTGGCGTTGGCTTCGAGTTCCGCGAAGGTCTTCGGTGCCGAAAGGCCCGCCTCCTGGTAGAGGTCGCCGCGATAGTAGAGCATCGGGATCAGCGGCGAGACCGGCATCGACATGAGCTTGCCGGCCTTGGTCATCGTCTTGTTGGCGGCATCGTAGTAGATCGTGTCGCCGAGCGTGTAGATTTCCGGGTCGAGCTGGAAGCCGGGGTCGATGTCGGTGATGGCCTCGACGAAGCCGCCGGCATACATTTCCGCGAACCAGCCGGAGTTCATGATCAGGATGTCGTACTGGCCCGCGCTCGCTCGCACGGAGTTGCGCTGCTTTTCGAGCGAGCCGGCGAAGGGGTTGACGTCAAGTTCCACCTTGTTGCCGGTCTCGGCCTCGTAGGCCTCCACCGTCCTGCGGAAGCTTTCGAACCAGGGTGACTGGTTGATCACGATGGTGATCGGTGCGACGCTGGCGGCGTAAAGCGGCCGGAATGCGCCGGGAACGAGGCTGGCGGTGGCCGCCATGCCCATGCCCTTGAGGACGTTGCGTCTTGGAATGCGGGTCGTAAAGGTCATCGATGAGTCTCCCATTGCCTCATGATTGTTCACTGCTTGGTCTCGGCATCCAAGAAAACGGGTGCTCGCCGCGGTCTTGATGCCGCATTCGCTTTGCCGCCATTCTCCTATTCGCAGAAAATCGGGCTTGCCCAGTTCCACTGGCCATTGGCTTGGCGCATGCGGGCATAGATCCAGTCGCCCTTGCGCAGCGGCTCGATGGCGAGCCGGCCGCGCCACTGCCATTGATGCGGGCGCGGCAGCGGATGCAGGCGGAAGGCGGGGCTGTCGATCGGGCCGAGATTGCCCGAAAGCGCGCCCTCGAGCAGCCGTTCGGCGCTCGCCTCGAAGGTCTGGCCGTCGAGCACCAGCCGGATATTCGCATCCGGCGTGATGCGGATGCGGGCGGCGATCGCCTGCATGGCGGCAGTGGTGTTGTTGGGGTTGGCGATGGAGCGGATCGTGAAGTCGATGCGGTTGCCGGAAAGGCGGATGTCGTTCTCGTCCTTCGCGTCGCCGCCGCCCTCCAGCGGCGAGACCACTTCGGAACCGCGCAGGCGCGGCTCGACGGAGAGGATGTCGCCGCCGGAAAGCGCCAGCGAGCCCTGCCAGTCGTGGAATTTTCCGCGCGCGCCCCAGCCGAGCTCCAGTACGAGCAGCGTTTCCATGCTGCCGTCGGCAGTGTCGACCGGGCTTCTTTGCAGGTCCGATGTCACCCGGCCGACCACGTCGCCGTTGCGGATGAGGTCGATATAGTCGATGGCACCGCCCGCGACCGCTTCAAGCTCCAGCATGTCATGTCCGCCGGCGGCCACGCTGCCGCCCTGCACGGCATCGCCGATCGCGAAGAAGAGGTGGCTCGCATCGCCGGTAAGCGCATTGGTGCGGCGCCGGTGGATACCCTCCCAGAGCGCTGCGCGGGAATTTTCCGGCGCATAGACGGCCGAGCGGCCGTGGCCGTAGGAGCCGGGATAGCCGCTGTGATGGTCGGTATTGCCGAGAAAGCCGAAGCGGATGCCGCGGTTGAGGCCGTGGCGGGCGGTGGACCGGCCGTCGCTCGGGCCCATGGAATGCAGGAACGGCCGGTCCATGACCGACGTCTCGGAACAGCCGTGCATGGAGACGATCTCCATCACCGGCGAGAGGTCTTCCACGACCGTATCCCAATTCACCCCCCGCGCGCCGAGGCGGTAGCCGATATGGTGCGGGAAGGCGAAGACGCCGTCGCCATAGGCGGCGCGCAGCCTGGCATGCAGGTCCGCCGGCGTATCGGCCTTGATCACCGCCTGGCGGGCGATGTCGCGATAGACGATCGTATAGTCGCCATGGGCGAAGGAATGGATCTCATAGCCCGGGAAGACGGTGAAGACGCCCGGTTCGTCCGCCGCCGCCAGCATATCGAAATGGGCGTCCCACAGCTTTTCGAGCCTGGCGAAGCCCTTGACGTGGAAATCGACGATGTGGGCGACGCGCGGGTCGTCGACCGGCATGTCGGGCCAATAGGCATGCCCGGTGACGGAGACGAAATCCAGCTGGCGCTGCGCCCGGCGCAGCGCCTGTTCGAGGCTGCCATGGCCATAGGAAATGTCGCAGTGGTTGTGGATGTCGCCGTAATAGGGCCGGACGCCAAAGCGTGCGGCAAGGGGCTGTAGCCGTTCCGGCAGACGCTCACCCAACATACTGCACCCCTCCCGTTGCGAATGGCCGGGAAGCGCCATGCCCCGGGCGAACTCGCCTGATACAATATGTATTGTACCGTAGCAGATGCATCCCTCGATGCAAGCGTGTTTTTTGGGAAGAGGTGCGTGCCGTCGTCCGGCCGGCGCATGTCCTTCAGCGGGACGGCGCGCCGGTGCTGTCGCGGAACTCGGCGAGGCAATCGAGATAGACGATCTGCGGCGCCTCGCGCGGCGCCGCGATGCGCTTGTGGATGACCTCGATCAGGCTCCTGGCAGCGGCCAGATACGAGCTGCCGGCCATGCTCATGAAGCCGAAATGCTCGGTCGGAACGTCGTGGTGGCCGAGCACGACGAGGCTGAGGTCCTGCGGGCAGGCAATGCCCATTTCGGTGAGGCACTGCCGGATGCCGAGGCTATCGGAAATGCCGAGCGTCGCCATCGCCGTGAAGGGAAGCCGTCCGTGCCGGTCGACCAATGCGCCGAGCGCCGTCTTCAGGGCGTCACCGACCCGCTGGGTGGGATGCAGCACGCCGCCGAGCGCGATGCTTTCGGTGTGTTCCCAGCCTGCCTTGTGGCGGCGGCCGAGCCGGTCGAAGGCGCGCCGGACTGAGAGGATCGGCTGGGCCATCGAATCCAGCGAAACCAGCGCGATCGAGCGGTGTCCCAGCTCCGAAAGATGCTCCAGCGCGAGGTCCAGCGCCTCTTCCCAGTCGGTGCCGACCCGGTCAATATCGACGCCCGCGACGGAATTGCCGTCGACGACGAGGGCGCGCGTCTTGCCCTGGAGGAGATGGAGCAGCCGGATCGGGATGTTCTCGTAATGGGATTGCAGGATCGCCGCGTCGAAATCCGGAACCGATGTCAGGATATCCAAAAGGTGGCCGGTATTGTGGTAGGAGATCTGCACCACCTTGCTGCCCGTGCGCGACAGGTGCCCGACGATGTGATTCTGCACCAGCATGCAGCGTTCGTTGAGGCTGGCATTCGACAGGATCAGCAGGCTGTCGAGGTGCCTTGCGGTGTCCGTCCCACCGTTTACGGCGGCATCGCCGTCCTTGACGACATAGGTCCCGCGGCCGACCTGCGAAGTGAGGAGCCCTTCCTCGCGCAGGCGCGTCAGCGCCTCCTGCACGGTCGCCTGGCTGACCTGGTGGCTGCGCATCAGCTCGCGCACCGTCGGCAGCCGCGCACCGTCGTCGAGCCGGGCAATCTGGTCCCGCAGGGATGCGAGGACCGTATGGGAGGAGGCTGCGCGCAAAGGTCTGCCCCGATCGTCGATTCGTGTCTGCTTCTTGTTGCTTCTAACCGGATACATTTTGAATCCCGCCCCGGCAATCCCGCCTCGTCGGCCGATTGGCCGGGGAGATGGGCCCCATGTTCGCACCTGATTGTATTATAGCGAATACAAATTGCACTTTACAATTTGATTTTCACGTATACGCTTGATCCCGGAATGGCAAAAGCCATCCACCGCAGCGATCGGAAGGGGAGTCCGTCGTGTCGCAGAGCCCTGTCATGGAACGACGCAGCCCGGATGCCGGCGCGGGAGGCCACGGGCCTGCCGAAACGGCCTTCATCCGCATCGACGGTGCGCGCAAGGTGTTCACGCAGCGCAGCGGCGGTGCCGTGCCGGTGCTCGACAATGTCGATCTCGCCATTGCGGAGAACGAATTCGTCTCGTTCATCGGCCGCAGCGGCTGCGGCAAGACGACCCTTCTCAACATGATCGCCGGGCTGGAGGACGTCTCGGCCGGCCGCATCGCCATTGCCGGCAAGGTCGTCACCGGGCCGGGACAGGGGCAGGGCGTCGTCTTCCAGCAGCATGCGCTGTTTCCCTGGCTGACGGCGGTGGACAACGTCGCCTTCGGCTTCCGCAAGTCGGGCCTTGCCAAGGCCGAGCGCCGCCGGCGCGCCCTGGATCTCCTGGCGCTCGTCGGCCTGGAAGCTGCGGCGGGGCGCTATCCGCGCGAAATGTCCGGCGGCATGCAGCAGCGCGTCTCCATTGCCCGCGCGCTGGCGCTCGATCCGCAGATCCTCCTGATGGACGAACCCTTCGGTGCGCTCGACGAATTGACGCGCATCGAATTGCAGCAGGAGCTGCTGCGCATCTGGGAGGCGCGCCGCAAGACGATCGTCTTCGTCACCCATTCGATCAGCGAGGCCCTGATGCTGTCGGACCGGATCGTGCTCTTGGCACCTGATCCCGGCCGCATCAAGCGCATCTTCCCGGTCGATCTGCCGCGCCCGCGCCTGCGCACCGATCCGGGCTTCAATGCGCTCTACCAGGCCATCTGGAACGAGCTTTCGACATGACGCGCAAACTCGTTCAGGCGCTTCCGCCGCTAGCCGCCTTCACCGTGCTTCTCCTCCTCTGGGAGGCGGGAGTGCGCTACGGCTTTCTCAAGCCCTATCAGTTCCCGCCCGTCAGCCGCATCGCGCGCGGCTTCGTCGAACTGTCGACGACGGGTTTTCCAACGGGTGTGTCGATCTGGTCGCATGCGCTGACCACCATCCTGCGTGTCCTCCAAGGCTACGGTGCGGCGCTGGCGCTGGCGATCCCGCTCGGCCTCGTCATCGGCGCGCTGCCGGTGGTGGACAAGCTGACCGCGCCGCTCATCGTCTTCTGCCGCTCGGTCGCCACGCTCAGCCTCCTGCCGCTCGTCATCGTCTGGTTCGGCGCGGGCGAGCTGACCAAGGTCTTCCTCATCGGCTACGGCTGCTTCTGGGTCATGCTGTCCAATGTGATCGCCGGCGTGCGCTATGTCGATCCGACGTTCGTCAGGGCCGCGCGCACCTTCGGCCTGAAGGGGCTGGAGCTCTATCGCAGCGTCGTGCTGCCGGCCGCCCTGCCGCGCATCTTCGCCGGCGCGCGCATGGCGCTCGGCGTCGGCTTCATGGTCATCGTCGGCGCCGAGATGATCGGCACGATCGAGGGGCTGGGCGCGCTCATCATGGAGGCGCGCACCTTCTATCGCAGCGAGATCACCATCATCGGCATGCTGGTCATCGGCCTCATCGGCTTCACCATCTCCGCCGGCCTGATGGCGCTGGAGCGCGCCATGCTGCCCTGGGCGGGCGATCTCGACCGGGTGCGCCGATGAAACCGCTTTCCCGCCTTTCCGCCGCCAGCGACCTGACCCTTGGCCTCATCGGCGCGATCCTCGCCGTCGCCGCCTGGGAAATCAGCGCCCGCACCGGGCTGGTCGATCCGGCGATCTTCCCGAGCCCGTCGCTCGCCATCCGCGCGGCGGCCGAGCGCCTGACGGCCGAGACCGTCGCGGACAACCTGTTCTGGAGCCTGCTGCGCGTCTTTTCCGGTTTCCTGCTCGGCGCGCTGGCGGGCGCGGCGGTCGGCATCGCGGCGGGCTGGTATCGCGGTTTCGGGGCCATCGCACGGCCGCTGATCGAGCTTCTGCGGCCGATCCCGCCGCTCGCCTGGATCCCGCTTGCGATCATCTGGTTCGGCCTCGGCGAGCCGTCGAAATTCTTCATCATCTTCCTCGGCGCCTTCTTTCCCGTCGTCACGGCGGCCTATCAGGGCATGCGCAGCATCGATCCGATGCTGCTGAAGGCGGCGCAGACCTTCGGGCTCAGCGGCGTGCCGCTGCTCCTGCGCGTCGCCGTGCCGGCCGCCGCGCCCGATCTTGCGACGGGCGTGCGCATCGGCTGGGGGCTGAGCTTCGGCGTGCTGGTCGCCGCCGAGCTGATCGCGGCCGACCGGGGGCTCGGCTACATGATCATCAACGAGCGCAACACCGGCGGTTCCGTCGGCGTCATCGTCGTCGGCATCCTGCTCATCGGCGCGCTCAACCTCATCACCGACGCGGCCATCGGCGCCGCGATCAAACGCTGGATCGGGCGCTGGCACGGCGCCTGAGAGATAACAAGAGGGAGAACCACATGCGCATCGTCCTGAAATCCCTGATATCCGCCGCCATGGCCGGCATGCTGCTTGCGGCCGGCCCGTCCGCCGCCGCCGAGGTGGAGACCGACACGCTGTCCATCAGTATCGGCCCGGACCTGCCGTTCCTCGTCCATATCGTCGCCAAGGAGAAGGGCTGGTTCGACGAGGCCGGCTTCAAGAATGTCGAGTTCAGGACCTTCGCCTCCGGCAATCTCGCCGGCGAGGCGCTTCTTGCCGACGAGATCCAGCTCTGGACGCCCGGCAACCTGCCGCCGGTCTCGATGGCGCATAACGGCGTGCCTGTGGTGATCCTCGGCACGAATGCCGTCAGCCACGGGCTGGAGAAGATCGTGGTGCGCCAGGATGCCGGTGTCGAGGCCCCGGAAGACCTCACCAAGGTGAAGCTCGGCCTCTTGGTCTCCTCCACCTCCGGCGCCCTGCTCGCCAATGTCGCGAAACACTACGGCCTCGACGCCACGAAGCTCCAGACGGTGAACCTTGCGCCGCCGGAGGCGATGGCCGCCATGGCCAACAACGAGATCCAGGGCATCGTCTTCTGGGAGCCCTTCCCCTATCGCGCGGTGCAGGAGCAGGGCGCCAAGATCGTGCACACGGGCACGAAGAGCTTCTTCGCCAAGAACAATGGCGAGGATGTCGCCGTCTCCAACAACCGCACGGTCTGGGTCGCCTCGCAGGACTGGGTGCGCGCCCATCCCGTGGCGACGGAGGCGCTGGTGAAGGTGCTCGCCAAGGCGCAGGCCTATGTGACCGACCCGGCCAAAAAGGACGAGGTGCTGAAGATCTTCTCCGACTTCCAGAAGCAGCCGGTGGAGATGAACGCCGCGCTCCTCGGCGACTACACTTTCACGCCGGATGTCGACCAGTCCTATGTCGAGGACATGGCGGCCATCGTCGATTACCTCAAGGCGACGAACCGCATTCCGGGCGAGGCGAAGGACGTGCTCACCTATACCTATACAGCCCCGCTGAAGGCGGTGAATGCCGCGGCCGTGTCGGTCGAGGGCCAGTGGGCGCCCTGATGCCCTGAAGAAACCGGGCGCCTGCCGCGGCGGGCGCCCCCTTGCCATCAAAGCGGATTGATCACCATGTCCCGTTCGGCTGCCGACCGGATCGCCGTTGCCGTCATCGGCGCTGGCTTCATCGCCGACTACCATATCAACGGCCTTCGCGCCGCCGGCGGGGCGGATGTCGCCGCGCTGGTCGGCCGGCGGGCGGAGGCGACGCGGGCGCGGGCCGCGGCGCTCGGCATCGGCCGGGCCGAGACCGACTATCGCCGCGTGCTCGACGACAGCGCCATCGACGCCGTGGTCATCGCGACGCCCGACGATACGCATGAGCGCATCGCCATCGACGCGCTGGAGGCGGGAAAGTCCGTTTTGCTGCAAAAGCCAATGGCGTTGGACAGCGCCCAGTGCCGCGCCATCCTCGCCGCGGATGAACGGGCGGGGCGGCGCCTCACCGTCAGTTTCATGCACCGCTATTTCCCGGAGGTGCGCTGGCTGCGCAATCAGATCGCGGCCGGCGCGCTCGGGGCGATCCATTCGGCGCGCCTTCGCAACGCGACGCCCGGGGCGGACTGGAACGACTGGTTCTTCAAGCCCGGCAACGTTTCGGGCGGCGTCGTCATGCAGCTCGGCGTGCACGGCATCGATCTCGTGCAGCACCTCCTCGGCCCGATTGAAACCGTCGCCGCCGACATGACGACGGCCAAGCCGGAGCGCCGCCTTGCCGATGGGCGAACGGTGCGGACGGAGCTGGAGGACAATGTGCTCGCCACCTACCGGCTGGCCGGCGGCGCGCGGGTGAGCCACGAGATGAGCTATACCGAGCTTGCCGGATGCGACCGGTTCCGCCTGGAACTCTATGCGGAGCGCGGCACGGTCTGGCTGCGCACGGAGCGCGGCGCGGCGGCCATCCACGCGCCGTCCGTCACGGGTGCGGCGGGCTGGGTGACGCCCGACCTCCCGGAGGAGCCGCTCGGCGCGGCCCATCATCGCCACTGGCTGTCCGTCGTGCGCGGCGAAGCGCCGGCCGACGATACGGCCGCTGCCGGGCTGCGCTCGGTCGAGGTGGCGGAAACGCTTTATGCAGCAGCGCGGTCCGGCACGCGGATGCCGGTCGGCGGGCAAGGGGAGAAGGCCGGATGCGCCTGAAGATCGCGATACTCGGCGTCGAGCACTACCACGCCAATTTCTGGACCCGCGCCTTTCTGGAGCGGCCCGAGGTGCAGGTCGTCGGCGTCTGGGATGCGTCCGGGGCCGCGGCGGCGGATTTTGCCGCCCGCCATGGCCTCGATGTGGCGCCCGACCTCTCGGGCCTCATCCGCAAGAGCCACGCGGTCGCCATCTGCTCGGCGACGAGCGACCATCTGGCGCTGGTGGAGGCGGCGGCTGCCGCCGGCCGGCCGGTGCTCTGCGAAAAGCCGCTCGGCATCGACCGCGCCCAGTGCGGTGCCATCGCCGATGTGGTGGCGCGCACGGGCATCCGCTTCATGCAGAGCTTCCCGAAGCGTTTCGACCCCGCCAACCACGAGATCGCGCGCCTCCTTCAGGAAAAGGCGCTCGGCCGCGTGACGCTGTGCCGTGTGCGGCATGGCCACAGCCACGGCCTGACGGAGGCCTTCCGCTCCGCCTGGTTCGTCGATCCGGCGCGCTCGGGCGGCGGCACGCTGCTCGACGAGGGCGTGCACGCCGCCGATTTCCTGCGCTGGATGTTCGGCGAGCCGGAAACCGCCTATGCCACGCTCTCCTCCACGCTCGGCCTGCCGGTGGAGGACACGGCGGTCGCCACTTTCCGCTATGCGGACGGCATGATCGCCGAGGTGACGACAAGCTGGTGCTTTGCCGGCGCGGACACGTCGATAGAGATCTACGGGACGGAGGGTTCGCTCCTGCTTTCCGGCGTGGACATCGCCTCGCGTCCGGCGCGCGAGACGGATTTTTTGCGCGTCTTCCGGCGCGGCGAGGAGGGGGGATGGTCCGCCCTGCCGGTCGTGCCCGCGTTCAAGACGGGGGTGTTTCACGAACATGTCGCCTGGGCCTTCGTCGATGCGCTGAAGAACGGCGGCCCGATGCCGGTCACGATCGAGGATGGCCGCAGGGCGTTCGCGATGATCGATGCAGCCTATCGGGCCGCCGCCGCCGGTGCCGCCCAGCCGATCGCGCGATAGGCGGATTTCCATGCTTGCACTGGCCTGCGATATCGGTGGAACCAATACCCGCCTCGGCCTTGTCCGCGACGGTATCCTGCTCTCCGGGAGCACGGGCAGCTATTCCAATGACGATTTCGAGGATTTCTATGCCGTGGCCGCGACGTTCCTACACGAGCGCGGCACGCAGCGCGTCGACAGCGTCTGCATCGCCCTTGCGGCCGTGGCGACGGCCGAAGGCGCCACGCTGACGAACCGGGACTGGACCATCGCCCGCGACCGCGTGGCGGCGGCCTCCGGTGCGGGCAGGGTCGATTTCATCAACGATTTCGAGGCGCTCGGCTATGCGATGGGGCAGGTGGAAAAGCTCAAGACGCAACGCCTGACGCCGGGCAGGGCGCATGGCCGGCCGGGGCCGCGGCTGGTGCTCGGCGCGGGCACGGGCTTCAACGCCTCGGCCTGGTGTCCCTCCCGCTTCGGCGGGGCGCCCCATGTCGTGGCGGCGGAATGCGGGCACATGACGCTGCCGCTCGCCGGCGAGGCGGAATTCTCGTTGCAGGGCGCGCTTTCGGTAGGGCGCGGACGGGCGTCGGTGGAGCGCGCCCTGTCGGGCCGCGGCCTCTTCGAGATCTATCAATGGCAATGCGCCGAGGCCGGCCGGGTGCCCAGCGTTGCGACGGCTGCGGACGTGTCGCGCCTTGCGGTCACGCGGGCGGACAGGGATTGCGAGCAGGCCGGGCACATGTTCATGCGCCTGCTCGGGCGGGTGTGCGGCGATCTGGCGCTCGCCTATCTGCCCTTTTCCGGCGTCTACCTTTCCGGCGGTGTCTCGCGCGCCTTTGCGCGTTCCCTCTCCAAGGACCCCACGTTCCTCGACGCCTTCCGCGCCAAGGGCCGCCAGGCGGATTTCATGGAAAGCTTTCCCGTCCACCTGCTTCTCGATGATCGCACGGCGCTTCAGGGATGCGCGGAATGGTTGCGCCTTTCGGCAGCTTGATGCCCGCGATGTCGGGCAGTGTCCGTTAGCAAGGGCTTTCATATTGCTCGGCAATCGTCGTTCCGGCCGCTCCCGCAGGAGTGGCGCCGCTGTTTTCTGCTGTATGGCCCCGAAGGGGGATTGTCTTTGCCGTCGATATCGTGATTGAATTTTAGGAATGGCATTCGGTGCACGCGTGTGCATCGGATACCGAAGGAAAATCGTGCAAAACGGGGAACTGGAATGAACAGGGAAACCATCACCGTACGCGTTCGTCCGCTGCTGGCCGGCGCGGCCTTCTCTTTGTTGCTTGCATCCGGCGGCATGGCGCCGGCCTTTGCCGAGACGCCGGCCGACACGCTGGTGCAGGCCTGGGCGATCGACGACACAATCACGCTCGACCCGGCCGAATCCTTCGAGCTGAGCCCGGCCGAATTCCTCGGCAACGGCTACGACATGCTGGTGCGTCTCGATATCGACGACACGACCAAGGTCAAGGGCGGCATCGCCGAGAGCTGGGAAGTGTCCGAGGACGGCCTGACCTATACGTTCAAGCTGAAGCCGGGCATCAAGTTCGCCTCCGGCAACCCCGTCACCGCCGAGGACGTCGCCTGGTCCTTCGAGCGCGTCGTCAAGCTCGACAAGAGCCCGGCCTTCATCCTCACCCAGTTCGGCCTTAACGGCGACAATGTCACCGAAAAGGCTAAGGCCGTGGACGAGGGCACGTTCGTCTTCACCGTCGACAAGGCCTATGCGCCGAGCTTCGTGCTCAACTGCCTTACCGCGACCGTGGGCGCCGTGCTCGACAAGAAGCTCGTCATGGAGCACGCCGAAGCCAGGACGCCGAGCGACGAATACAAGTACGACACGGATTTCGGCTATGGGTGGATGAAGACCAACTATGCCGGCTCCGGCCCGTTCAAGATCCGCGACTGGCGCGCCAACGAAATCCTCGTGATGGAGCGCAATGACAACTATTACGGCGAGAAGCCGGCGCTCACCCGCGTCATCTACCGCCATGTCAAGGAAAGCGCGACCCAGCGCCTGATGCTCGAGGCCGGCGACATCGACGTCGCGCGCAATCTCGAGCCGGGTGATTTCGAGGCGGTTTCCAAGAACGCCGATCTCGCCACCACCAGCGCGGCGAAGGGCACGGTCTATTACATCAGCCTCAACCAGAAGAACGAGAACCTTGCCAAGCCGGAAGTGCGCGAGGCGCTCAAATATCTCGTCGACTACGACGCGATCGGCGCCACGCTGATCAAGGGCATCGGCGAGATCCGCCAGACCTACCAGGCCAAGGGCGTGCTCGGCGCGCTCGATGCGAGCCCCTATACGTTCGACGTTGCCAAGGCGAAGGAGCTGCTGGAAAAGGCGGGCCTGAAGGACGGCTTCTCCGTCACCTTCGATGTGCGCAACACGCAGCCCGTGACCGGGATTGCCGAATCCTTCCAGCAGACCGCCGGCCAGGCCGGCGTCAAGGTCGAGATCATTCCCGGCGATGGTAAGCAGACGCTGACCAAGTACCGCGCCCGCAACCACGATATGTATATCGGCCAGTGGGGCATGGACTACTGGGATCCGAACTCGAACGCGGAAGCCTTCACCTCGAACCCCGACAATGGCGACGAGGCCTCGGTCAAGACCCTGGCCTGGCGCAATGCCTGGGACATCCCCGAGCTGACGGGAGAGGTGAAAGCGGCGCTTCTGGAGCGTGACAACGACAAGCGCGCCGAGATGTACAAGAAGCTGCAGCAGCAGGCGCTGGACACGAGCCCCTTCGTCATGATCTTCCAGCAGACCGAAGTGGCCGGCATGCGCGGTAACGTCAAGAACTACAAGCTCGGACCGAACTTCGATACGAACTTCCTTGCGCCCGTGACCAAGGACTAAGTCTGAAGGACCGGTCCCTTGAGCACTGCTGAAAGACGGATGCCGGCAAGGCGCGCCAACAGGCGCGCCTTCGCGACCCTCAAAGCGATCGCCGGCTTCGTCGTGGTCGTCGCCACCACTTATCTCGGTCTTCTCGCCGTGACCTTCTTCATCGGTCGCGTCGTGCCGATCGATCCGGTTCTGGCGATCGTCGGCGACCGCGCGCCGTCCCATGTCGTCGAGCGCGTGCGGCAGGAAATGGGCTTCAACCTGCCCTATTACCAGCAGTTCTTCCTCTATGTGAAAGGCGTGCTGCAGGGCGATTTCGGCACATCGGTGCTCACCACCAATCCGGTGATGACCGATATCCGCCGCGTCTTTCCGGCGACCATGGAGCTTGCCACCGTCGGCACGGTCATCGGCGCCGCCTTCGGCATCCCGCTCGGGGTGCTCGCGGCCGTCCGGCGCGGCAGCCTTGCCGACCAGATCGTGCGCATCGTCGGCCTCGTCGGCTATTCGGTGCCGATCTTCTGGCTCGGCCTCCTCGCCCTTCTCGTGTTCTATGCCCGCCTCGGCTGGACGTCCGGTCCCGGCCGCATCGACGTGGTGTTCGAATATACCTTCACGCCGATCACCGGCTTCTTCCTGCTCGACGCGATCCTCAATCGCGACTGGGCGGCCTTCCGCGACATTGTCTCGCACATCGTGCTGCCGGGCTCGCTGCTCGGCTATTTCTCGCTCGCCTATATCAGCCGCATGACGCGGTCCTTCATGCTGAACGAGCTCGGCCAGGAATATATCGTTGCGGCGCGCGCCAAGGGCCTGTCGGAAACCCGCATCATCTGGGGCCATGCGCTGCGCAATGCGGCCGTGCCGCTCGTCACGGTGATCGCGCTCTCCTATGCCGGCCTGCTGGAAGGCTCGGTGTTGACGGAGACCGTCTTCGCCTGGCCGGGCCTTGGCCTCTACATCACCAATTCGCTGCAGAATGCTGACATGAACGCGGTTCTCGGCGGCACCATCGTCATCGGTTCCGTCTTCATCGCCATCAACCTGTTATCCGACGTGCTTTACCGCATGCTCGACCCGCGGACGAGGACACGATGAGCGAAACCGCCATGACCCGCCGCGAATGGCTTCTGACCGACCGGCCGCAATCGCGCCTGCAGGCCCGGCTCGGCCGCGCCTATGTCACCTGGCGGCGGTTTGCCGCCAACCGGCTCGCCGTCATCGGCATGCTGATCATCCTCGGGCTGATCGTGCTCGCGATCTTCGCGCCGCTGCTGGCGCCGTATTCGCCCTATGTCGGCGATCTCGCCAAATCCCGCCTGCTGCCGCCGGATGCCGCCCATTGGCTCGGCACGGACGACCAGGGCCGCGACATCCTCTCGCGCCTCATCTACGGCTCGCGCCTGACGCTCCAGGTCGTGGTGCTGGTCGCCATCATCGCCGCGCCGCTCGGCCTTTTGGTCGGCACGGTCGCCGGTTATGCCGGCGGCTGGGTGGATGCGGTGCTGATGCGCATCACCGACATCTTCCTCGCCTTCCCGAAGCTCGTGCTGGCGCTCGCCTTCGTCGCGGCGCTCGGGCCCGGCATCGGCAATGCCATCATCGCCATCGCCATCACCTCCTGGCCGCCCTATGCGCGCATTGCCCGCGCCGAGACGCTGACGGTGCGCAATTCCGATTATATCTCGGCCGTGCGGCTGATGGGCGCCTCGCCCTGGCGCATCGTGCTGCGCCATATCATGCCGCTCTGCATCTCCTCGCTCATCGTGCGCGTGACGCTCGACATGGCGGGCATCATCCTCACAGCGGCCGGCCTCGGCTTCCTCGGCCTCGGCGCGCAGCCGCCGCTGCCGGAATGGGGCGCGATGATCGCCTCCGGCCGCCGCTTCATCCTCGACCAGTGGTGGGTGGCCGCCATGCCGGGTTTCGCCATCCTCGTCGTCAGCCTCGGCTTCAACCTTCTGGGCGACGGCCTGCGCGATGCGCTGGATCCGCGCGGGAGCAGCCAATGAGCGCACTTCTCGACGTCAAGGACCTGCGCGTCTCCTTCCCCACCCGCACCGGCATGGTGGAGGCGGTGCGCGGCGTTTCCTTCACGCTCGGCCGTGAGCGGCTGGGCATCGTCGGCGAAAGCGGCTCGGGCAAGTCGCAGACCGGCCGCGCCATCATGGGCCTGACGCCGGAGCATGGCCGCATCTCGGCGGAGAAGCTGGAGTTCAACGGCATCGACCTCACCGGGACGTCGAAGGCCGAGCGGCGCGCGTTGCGCGGCAAGCGCATCGCCATGATCCTGCAGGATCCGAAATATTCGCTCAACCCGGTCATGAGCATCGGCCGCCAGATCATCGAGACGCTGCGCACGCACGAGCCGGTCGGCAGGGCGGAGGCGCGCAGGCGGGCGCTCGACATGCTGGCCGCCGTGCAGATCCGCGACCCGGAGCGCGTCTTCGACCTCTATCCGCACGAGGTCTCGGGGGGCATGGGCCAGCGCGCCATGATCGCCATGATGCTGGTGGCCGGCCCGGAACTGTTGATCGCCGACGAGCCGACCTCGGCGCTCGACGTGACCGTGCAGCTCGACGTGCTCGGCATCCTCCATCGGCTGGTGGCCGACCGCGGCATGGGGTTGATCTTCATCTCGCACGACCTCAGGCTCGTGTCGTCCTTCTGCGACCGGGTCATCGTCATGTATGCCGGGCGCATCGTCGAGGAACTGCCGGCCTCCCGGCTTTCCGAGGCCGAGCATCCCTATACGCGGGGCCTGCTCAACTGCATGCCGAAGATCGGGGTCGACCGGCATCCCCTGCCCGTCCTCGACCGTAAGCCGGAGTGGGCACTATGACGGCGGCTCTCGCCATCGACGGCCTCGGCGTCGTCTTCGACGATTTCGTGGCCCTTCAGGATGTCAGCCTTACGGTGGAACCGGGCGAATCCTTCGGGCTGGTCGGGGAATCCGGCTCCGGCAAGTCGACGCTGCTGCGGGCGGTCGCCGGGCTCGCGCCGGTTTCCGCCGGCACGATTGTCGTTGACGGCAAGACGCTCGGAGACAAGCGTGACAAGGCCTTCTATCGACAGGTGCAGATGGTGTTCCAGGATCCCTATGGATCGCTGCACCCGCGCCAGACGGTCGACCGGCTGCTGCTGGAACCGCTCGCCATCCACGGCTTCGACGATTCGGAAAGCCGCATCGTGCGGGCGCTGGATGAGGTGGGGCTCGGCGCGAGCTTCCGCTTCCGCTATTCGCACCAGCTCTCGGGCGGCCAGCGCCAGCGCGTGGCGATCGCCCGGGCGCTGATCCTCGAACCCTCCATCCTGCTGCTCGACGAGCCGACCTCCGCGCTCGATGCCTCGGTGCAGGCCGAGGTGCTGAACCTGCTCGAACAGGTGCGCGCGGCGCGCAAGCTTACCTTCGTCATGGTCAGCCATGACCTTGCCGTCGTCACCCATATGTGCGACCGGCTGATGGTCATGCAGCATGGCCAGGCGGTGGAGCAACTCGCTTCCGTCGACCTTGCGGCACACCGGGTGACGCAGGACTATACGCGCAGCCTGCTCACGGCCAGCGAAGGCTTCCGCCGAAACGGCTGACCGGGTTCAGCGCCCGCCTTCCTTGATGGATTCCATGGCGACGGAGGTCGAGGTGCTGGCGACGTTCGGCAGGCTGGAGATCTTCTCCCCCAGCACCTCCCGGTAGCGGCGGATATCGGCGGTGCGGATCTTGATCAGGTAGTCGAAACGGCCGGCGATCATGTGGCACTCCTCGACCTCCTTGATCTTGCGCACCGCGCTGTTGAAGGCGTTGAGCGCCGCCTCCTTGGTGTCCGAAAGCTTCACCTCGGCGAAGGCGACATGGTCGAGCCCGAGCTTCTTCGGGTTGAGCACGGCGCGGAAGCCGTCGATATAGCCGTCGCTGATCAGGCGCTGCAGGCGCAGCGTGCAGGGCGTCTTCGAAAGCCCGACGATTTCGGACATTTCGGTGATGGAAATCCGAGCATTTTCAACGAGAAGATCGAGGATCTTGCGGTCGATCGCGTCGATTTCGCCAGGAAACGGCTTTGTCTTGGACATTTGTCTCACCTAAAGCGCCAATATATGGAGATAGCTCCTGCCTATACGCATATAATGGTGAGAAAGTCGCACGGCAATCGACTATGTTCCGCGCCAGTGCCATGAGGCTGGAATGCATCGGCAAGCGGTGTATCCTCTCCTCGCATCCAGTGGCCGAACCCGAGATGGTGATGGAAATGGTCCAGTCTGCAAACGAACAAAAAATCTCCGCTTTCGCTGACTTCGCGCCGCCGATCCGGCCGCAGGGCGAGCTGCGCCAGCGCATCACCGCCGCCTACCGCACGCCGGAAGAGGACGCGGTCCGGCCGCTGCTCGAAAAGGCCACACTGCCGGCCGATGTCGCAGCGCGCATCCGCGAGACGGCACGCACGCTGATCGTCGCGCTGCGCGCCAAGCACAAGGGCTCGGGCGTCGAGGGGCTGGTGCATGAATATTCGCTCTCCAGCCAGGAGGGCGTCGCGCTGATGTGCCTTGCCGAGGCGCTGCTGCGCATTCCAGACAATGCCACGCGCGACGCGCTGATCCGCGACAAGATTTCGGAAGGCGACTGGAAGTCGCATATGGGGGGCGGCCGCTCGCTCTTCGTCAATGCCGCCACCTGGGGCCTCGTGGTCACGGGCAAGCTGACCTCCACCGTCAACGACCGCGGCCTTTCCGCCGCCCTCACGCGTCTCATCGCCCGCTGCGGCGAGCCGGTCATCCGCCGCGGCGTCGACATGGCCATGCGCATGATGGGCGAGCAGTTCGTCACCGGCGAGACGATCGACGAGGCGCTGCGCAATTCGTGCGCCCTGGAGCGTAAGGGCTTCCGCTATTCCTACGACATGCTCGGCGAGGCGGCGACGACGGCCGCGGACGCGGAGCGCTATTATCGCGACTACGAGAACGCCATCCACGCCATCGGCAAGGCCTCGGCCGGCCGCGGCATCTATGAAGGTCCCGGCATCTCGATCAAGCTGTCCGCGCTGCATCCGCGCTACGTGCGCGCCCAGGCCGAACGGGTGATGGGCGAACTGCTGCCGAAGGTGAAGGCGCTCGCGGCCATCGCGAAGTCCTACAATATCGGCCTCAACATCGATGCCGAGGAGGCCGACCGGCTGGAACTGTCGCTCGATCTTCTGGAAGAGCTTTGCCACGATCCGGCCCTTGCGGGCTGGGACGGCGTCGGCTTCGTGGTGCAGGCCTATGGCAAGCGCTGCCCCTCCGTGCTCGATTTCATCATCGACCTTGCCCGCCGCTCCAACCGGCGCATCATGGTACGCCTCGTCAAGGGCGCCTATTGGGACGCCGAGATCAAGCGCGCGCAGCTCGACGGGCTGGAAGAGTTCCCCGTCTTCACGCGCAAGATTCACACGGATGTCTCCTACATCGCCTGCGCCCGGAAACTGCTAGCGGCGAAGGATGTGGTCTTCCCGCAGTTCGCCACGCACAACGCCCAGTCGCTCGCCACGATCTACCAGCTCGCAGGCCCGGATTTCCGCGTCGGCGACTACGAGTTCCAGTGCCTGCACGGCATGGGCGAGCCGCTTTACGACGAGGTCGTCGGCGAGGAGAAGCTGAACCGTCCGTGCCGCATCTATGCGCCGGTCGGCACGCATGAGACGCTGCTGGCCTATCTCGTCCGCCGCCTGCTGGAAAACGGTGCGAACTCCTCCTTCGTCAACCGCATCGCCGATCCCGCTATTTCGGTCGACGAGCTCATTGCCGATCCGGCCGCCGTGGTACGCGCCATGCCGGTGCCGGGCGGCAAGCATGACAAGATCGCGCTTCCCGCGGAACTCTACGGCAAGGGCCGCCTGAACTCCGCCGGCCTCGACCTTTCCAACGAGGCGGTGCTGGCGAAGCTTGCGCAGGACCTTGCGAAGACCGCGGCCGTCGAATGGCAGGCCGCGCCCAGGATCGCCGATGGCTCCAGCGAGGGCGAGCGGCGGCCGGTGCTCAATCCGGCCGATCACAGGGATATGGTCGGCACCGTCGTCGAGACGACGGATGCGGGCGTCGCGAAGGCTGCGAGGCTTGCGCTCGAAGCGGCCCCGGCCTGGGCCGCCGTGCCGCCGCGCGAGCGCGGCGACCGGCTCGACCGCGCCGCCGACCTGATGCAGGCCGAGATCGCGACGCTGATCGGCCTTGCCATCCGCGAGGCGGGCAAATCCGCCGCCAACGCCATTGCCGAAGTGCGCGAGGCGATCGACTTCCTGCGCTACTATGCCGAACAGGCGCGGCGTACGCTCGGCGCCGGCCATGCGCCGCTCGGCCCGATCGTCTGCATCAGCCCGTGGAACTTCCCGCTGGCGATCTTCACCGGCCAGATCGCGGCCGCGCTCGTCGCCGGGAACCCGGTGCTTGCGAAACCGGCGGAGGAAACGCCGCTGATCGCCGCCGAGGCCGTACGCATCCTGCATGAAGCCGGCATTCCGGCCGGCGCGCTGCAACTGCTGCCCGGCGACGGCCGCGTCGGCGCCGCCCTTGTCGGCGCACCGGAAACGGCGGGCGTCATGTTCACCGGCTCGACGGAAGTCGCTCGCCTCATCCAGAAGGAACTCTCCGGCCGTCTCTCGCCGGCCGGCAAGCCGATCCCGCTGATCGCCGAGACCGGCGGGCAGAACGCGATGATCGTCGATTCCTCGGCGCTTGCCGAACAGGTGGTGTTCGATGTCATCGCGTCCGCCTTCGACAGCGCCGGCCAGCGCTGCTCGGCGCTGCGCGTGCTGTGCCTGCAGGAGGACGTCGCCGACCGCACGCTCACCATGCTGAAGGGCGCGCTTGCCGAACTCACGATCGGCCGCACCGACAAGCTCAATGTCGACACCGGCCCGGTCATCACCGCGGAGGCGAAGCAGACGATCGAGGCGCATATCGAGAAGATGCGCGCGCGTGGCCGCAAGATCGAGCAGGTGGCGCTGCCCGCGGAAGCTGCCCGCGGCACCTTCGTTTCGCCCACCATCATCGAGCTGCAGTCGCTTGCCGACCTGGAGCGCGAAGTGTTCGGTCCGGTCCTGCATGTCATCCGCTACAAGCGCGAGGATGTCGACCGCCTGATCGACGATATCAATGCGACGGGCTATGGCCTCACCTTCGGCCTACACACGCGCCTCGACGAGACGATCGCCCATGTCACCAGCCGCGTGAAGGCGGGCAATATCTACGTCAACCGCAACATCATCGGCGCCATCGTCGGCGTGCAGCCGTTCGGCGGCCGGGGGCTCTCGGGCACCGGGCCCAAGGCCGGCGGCCCGCTCTATATCGGCCGCCTCGTGCAGGTTCCGCCGGTTCCCCCACAACACAGCTCCGTGCATATCCAGCCGGCGGTGCTCGATTTCGCCCAGTGGCTGCGCGGCAAGGGTAAGGCCGGGCTTTCCGATCAGGTCCGCGATCTCGGCAGCAATTCGGCGCTCGGGCTGGACATCGAGCTTCCCGGCCCCGTCGGCGAAAAGAATCTTTATGCGCTTCATCCGCGCGGCCGGATTCTCCTCGCCCCGGCGACGGAAGAGGGGTTGCTCGCCCAGCTCGGCGCGGTGTTCGCCACCGGCAACAGGGCGGTGATCGATGCTGCCTCCGGTCTCCAGCCCGCGCTTGCCGGCCTTCCGGCGAGCCTTGCGGCGCTGATCTCCTGGTCGTCCGATTGGGCGGCGGATGGTCCCTATGCGGGGGCGCTCGTCGAAGGGGATGGGGACAGGGTGGTCGAGGCCGCCCGCCGTATCGCCGCGCTGCCCGGCCCGCTCGTCCTGACGCAGGCCGCCACCACGGCGGAAATCCGGGCGGGGGCGGATGCCTATTGCCTCAACTGGCTGCTCGAAGAGGTCTCGACCTCCATCAATACGGCCGCCGCCGGCGGCAATGCCAGCCTGATGAGCATCGGCTAAGGCATTTTTGAAATCCGGGCCGCTCCTTCGAGCGGCCAGGTTTCGTTTTCCAGCTATCCGGCCCCCTCCCAGGGCTTGGCAAGGGACGGGTGCGGCATTGCCAGGAGATCGATGGCACGGGCGGCGAGGTGGTCGACGATGTCGGCCACGGATTGTGGGCGATGGTAGAAGGCCGGCACCGGGGGCATGACGATCGCGCCCATCTCCGTGACGGCACACATGTTGCGCAGATGGCCGAGATGGAGCGGTGTCTCGCGCGCCAGAAGGACGAGTCGGCGGCGTTCCTTCAGTTGCACATCGGCGGCGCGGCCGATCAGCGTGTCGGTCCGGCCGGTGGCGATGGCCGAGAGCGTCTGCATGGAGCAGGGCGCGACAATCATGCCGCGGACGGGAAACGAGCCGCTGGCGACCGATGCGCCGATATCGCCTGTCGGATGATGGCGGTGGACGAGCGGCAACAGGCGTTCCAGCGCGTCCGCGCCGCATTCGAGGTTCAGCGTGCGGCGCGCGGCATCGGAGACCACGAGATGGATTTCGATATCGCCGAGCGCGGCAAGGCGTTCGACGATGCGTACGGCCAGCGCCGCACCGGAAGCGCCCGTGATGCCGACGATCACCCGTTCGGTCTTCATGCGAACGGCTCCGAAAGGCCGAGGGAGGCCCAGAGACCGTCCACCTTGGCGACGACGTCGGGCGTCATGGCGAGGACCCGTCCCCATTCCCGCTCGCTCTCCGTGTCGATCTTCCGTGTCGCATCCAGTCCGAGCTTGCCGCCGAGGCCGGATTTCGGGGAAGCGAAGTCGAGATAGTCGATCGGCGTGTTTTCCACGAGCATCAGGTCGCGGCTGGCATCGAAGCGGGTGGAGAGCGCCCAGATCACGTCCGGCCAGCTTTTCACGTCGATGTCGCCGTCGACGGCGATGATCAGCTTGGTGTAGCTGAACTGCGGCAGCATGGACCAGAGACCCATCATCACCCGCCGCGCTTGGCCGGGATAGCGCTTGTCGATGGAAACCACCATGGCACGGTAGGAGCAGGCTTCGGGCGGCAGCCACAGGTCGAGGATCTCCGGGAACTGGCGCTTCACCAGCGGCACGAAGAGTTCGTTCATCGCCTCCCCCAGCCTCGACGGCTCGTCCGGCGGCCGGCCGGTATAGGTGGAGAGGTAGAGCGGGTCCTTCCGCAGGGTGATCGCCGAGAGCATCATGACCGGGAAGGGCTCGACGGCATTGTAATAGCCGGTGTGGTCGCCATAGGGTCCTTCGTCCGCCGTCTCGCTGGCCGAGACCGTGCCTTCCAGCACGATTTCCGCGCTGGCGGGGATAGGCAGCGGCACGGTGAGGCCACAGGCCGTCTCCTGTCGCCGGCCGTTCAGCACACCGGCAAAGCTGAGTTCGCTCATGCCGTCGGGCAGCGGCATGACGGCGGCAAGGATCGTCGCCGGATCGGCACCGATGACGACCGCGACGGGCATGTCGCGCCCGGCCGCCTGCCAGAGGCGATGGTGGCGCGCCCCGCCGCGATGGGCGAGCCAGCGCATGATGAGCCGGTCCTTGCCGAGCTTCTGCATGCGGTAGATGCCGACATTGATGTCTGCCGGATCGTCCGGCGCCCGGGTGATGACGAGCGGCCAGGTGACGAGCGGGGCGGGCTCGCCCGGCCAGCAGGTCTGGATCGGCAGGCGGTCGAGATCGGCCTCCTCGCCCTGCCAGACGATCGCCTGGCAGGGGGCGCGGCGGACCGTGCGCGGGTTCATCGAGAGCGCGGCTTTCAAGTGGGGCAGCTTCTGCCAGGCGTCGCGCAGCGAGCGCGGCGGCTGCGGGTCGCGCAGGTCCGCGAGGAAGGCGGCAAGGCGCGGCAGGCCGCCGGCGGCAAGGCCGAAACCCCATTCGATGCGCTCGCGCGTGCCGAAGAGATTGGTAAGCAGCGGGATCGGCTGGATGCGTCCCTCCGCATCGACCGGCCGCTCGAAGAGCAGCGCCGGCCCTTCCGCCGCCAGTACGCGGCGGTGGATTTCTGTCGCCTCGTGCACCAGCGAGACGGGCTCGCGGATGCGCACCAGCCTTTCCCGCCGCTCCAACAGGGCGACGAAATCCTGAAGGCTCTCGAAACGGCGCGGAACGGGAGTATCGGCTTTCATGCGGCACCCTTGCAGGGGAAAAATGTTGTGGTCTTTGACCTGGCGCAAATTCCCGCGGAGCAAGGCTCCCTAGGGTCCGGGTATTCGTTTCTGCCGAAGGCCAGCCGCATGCTTCCCCCGCTCCTTGCAAAACCGGTCGATCTCGCGCCCCTCTGGCTGGTGGAGCGGGTGGCGCGCACCCTCTTTTCCGGCGTGCTGAAGGCCCATCCCGAGCTTTTTGAGCGGCTCGGCGATTATCGCCGCACCCGCTACGGCTTCTCGCCCGTCGATCTGCCGCTGCATTTCACCGTCGTGCCGGCCATGAAGGCGCTCACCGTCTCGCGCGGCGCGGCGCCCCCTGTCGATGCGCGGATTGAGGGGCCAATGGTGCTGCTTCTCGGCCTGCTCGAAGGCCGCTGCGATGCCGATGCGCTGTTCTTCTCGCGCGACCTCTCGGTCACCGGCGACATGGAGGCGATGCTGGCGCTGCGCAACGCGCTCGACGACAGCGCCATCGACCTGCCGCGCGAGCTCGGCGCGCTGGCCGGTCCGCTCTCGCCGCTCATCGCCGGCACGGCGCGCTACATCCGCGGCAAGGCGCTCGAAGGAAGGGATGCGACATGGAACTGATCTGCCCCGCCGGCACCCCCGCCGCCTTCCGCGAGGCGGTGGAGGCCGGTGCCGATGCCGTCTATTGCGGCTTTCGCGACGAGACCAATGCCCGCAACTTCCCGGGCCTCAACTTCAGCCGTGAGGAACTGCGCCAGTCGATCGCGCTTGCCCGTCGCAAGAAGGTGCAGACCTTCGTCGCGCTCAACACCTTCATGCGGGCGGGCGACGAGGCGCTGTGGTATTCGGCTGCCGACGACGCGGTGGCGATGGGCGCCGATGCGCTGATCCTCGCCGATTTCGGCCTGATGGCCTATGTCGCGGAAAAATTCCCGCAGCAGCGGCTGCATGTCTCGGTCCAGGCTTCCGCCTCGAACCCGGAGGCGATCCGCTTCCTCGTCGAGGCCTTCGGGGCAAAACGCGTCGTGCTGCCGCGCGTCCTGACCGTGCAGGACATCGCCCGGCTGACGCGGCAGATCGACTGCGAGGTCGAGGTCTTCGCCTTCGGCGGGCTCTGCGTCATGGCGGAGGGACGCTGCTCGCTCTCCTCCTATGCAACGGGCAAGTCGCCCAACATGAACGGCGTCTGCTCGCCGGCGAGCCATGTACGCTACCGGCAGGACGGTGCGGACCTCGTCTCCGAGCTCGGTGCCTACACGATCAACCGCTTCGGCCCCGGCGAGGCCTCCGGCTATCCGACGCTCTGCAAGGGGCGCTTCGAGATCGGCGACGTCGAGGGCTACGCCTTCGAGGATCCCGTCTCGCTCGACGTCATCGACGAGATCGACGCGCTGCGCGCGGCCGGCGTCTCGGCGCTGAAGATCGAGGGGCGCCAGCGCGGCAAGGCCTATGTCGCCGAGGTGGTGTCGTCGCTCAAGAAGGCGCTCGTCGCTTCGCCCGGCGAGCGTGCCGCGCTCGTCGCCCGGCTGCGCGCGATGAGCGAGGGCCAGCGCACGACGACGGGTGCCTATGACAAACGCTGGCGATAGGAGACGGTGATGGCGACGACAGGCAAACCGGCGCTGAGCCTCGGCCCGATCTATTTCCTCTGGGACGGGCCGAAATGGCGGGACTTCTATTTCCGCATCGCCGACGAGGCGGCGGTCGAGCATGTCACGCTCGGGGAAACGGTCTGTTCCAAGCGCCAGCATTTCAGCGAGCCGCATGTCGCCGAGGTCGTCGAGCGGCTGGAGGCAGCGGGCAAGCGCGTGACGCTCTCCACGCTCGCCATGGTCACGCTGCCGCGCGAAAGCCGGCATGTGCGCGATCTGATCGCCGACAGCCTGCATACGGTGGAGGCGAACGACCTCTCCGCGCTCGGCCTCCTCAAGGGCCGGCCGCATTCGATCGGCCCGCTGGTCAATGTCTACAATGCGGCGACGGCCCGCACGCTTGCCGCCCGCGGTGCCGAGAACATCTGTCTGCCGCCGGAGCTGCCGGCCGGCTCCATCCGGCAGATGCTGGAGGCCATGCCGGATTTCTCCTTCGAGGTCTTCGCCTTCGGCCGCATGCCGCTCGCCATTTCCGCGCGCTGCGCCCATGCGCGCTCCAAGGGGCTGACCAAGGACAATTGCCAGTTCGTCTGCGGCGAGGAGCCGGACGGCCTGCCGCTGCGCACGCTCGACCGTCAGTCCTTCCTCGTGCTGAACGGTGTGCAGACCCTGTCGAACAGTTGCGTCGTGCTCGTCGATGATCTTGCGCCGCTCGTCGAAGCGGGCCTGTCGCGCGTGCGGCTCTCCCCGCAGGATTGCGACATGGTGAAGGTGGCAAACCTCTACCGCGGGGTGCTCAACGGCAGGATCGACGGCGAGGAGGCGATCGCGGACCTGGTGAAGGTCTATCCCGGCGTGCGCTTCTCCAACGGCTTCCTGCACCGGCAGGAGGGCGCGGCCTGGGTGTCGCGCGGGCGGAACGCGGCGATAGGACGGGACTGAGGGCGGTCAGGCGAAGACATCGCGCCCCTCCGCCTTGGCGGCGATGAGCGTCTCCAGGATCATCTGTTCGGAAAAGACATGGCGGCGCAGGCTTTCCTGGAAGCCGCTTATCATGCGCGACACCGTCTCGGGCGAAAGCCCGCAGCGACCGTCGGCGACGGCCTTCAGCGTCAGCGAAAGCTCCTCGGCGGCGAGCCGGTCGCAGCGGTGCTCTGCCTTCAGGCGCTCGATCGCCAGGGCGGCGAAGCAGGAGCCGGCATGCCGGTCGAAATCCGGAAAGAGCAGGCGCTCCTCCAGCTCGTGCACCGCCTTGAGGGCGGGCGGAATGGCGTCGGCGAGCGCGCGCAGCTCGCCGGCGGTGCCCGGCTCGCTTGCCGTCTCCTCGAGGCGCAGGCAGAGATCGAGCAGGGCCTGGTGAAGCGTTTCCAGCCGGTCGATATCGGCGGCGTCGAGGCTCGCATCGTCCATCGCCGCCTCCTACTGGCCGAAGAAGAGCACGGCGGCGATGACCACCGAGGCGCTGACGGCGGACAGCGTTCCCGCGCCCTGCAGCACGCCCATGCGGTAGAGCATCAGGGCGAAACCGGCGATAACCGGAGCGGCGATGAGGAGACCGAACTGTGCATCCGTCATGGGAAGGTCCTTTCCGTTGCCGCCATCATGCCGCGTTGGGCAGCGCCGCTCTTTGCGCCGGCGCAAAGAAGCCCGCGGCTTCATGGGCTAGGGCTGGGCCATGGCGACGATGGACGATATGCGCACGGCGGTTGCGAAGGCGGAGAGCGGGGAGGGCGATTGCCTTCTTCTCTGGATCCTGGTGTGGAGCGAACTTTTGGCCTTCGGCGCGCTGCTCGTCGCCTTCATGGTGATGACGCTGGTGGACGTCGAAAATGCGTCGTTCCTGCGCGCGCATCTCCATCCCGGCCTTGCCGCGCTCAATACGATCCTTCTCGTCCTCAGCGGCTGGCAGGCGGCGCTGGCGGTTCGCCGCGGGGCGGATCTTTCGGGCGTTCGCCGCTCCCTCGTCCTTGCGGGCCTTCTCGGCCTTGCCTTCGCGGCGGTGAAACTCGCCGAATACGGGATGGAGGTCCGCTCCGGCATCGGCGGGGCAGGCACGCTTGCCGAACTCTATTTCCTCGTCACCGGCTTCCACCTGCTGCACGTCGTCTTCGGCGCTGCCATCCTCTTCCTCGTCGCCTGGCGCCCGTCGCGCAGCAATGCCGTGATGATCGCGACGCTCTGGCATGCGATCGACCTCGTCTGGCTCGTGATGTTCCCGATCGTCTACCTCACCTGAGACCGCCATGACCCGACAGGCCCGCGAACAGTTCATCGCCACCCTTGCCATGCTGCTGACGCTCGCCGTCGGCGGCGCCCTCGTCGGCGGGCTCAGCGGCGGGCTGCTGGTGCCGATCGCCGCGGTGCTGATCATGGCCTATGCCAAGGGTCGTTTCGTCATCCTCGATTTCATGGAATTGCGCGCGAGCCGCAGCGCGCTGCGGCCGGCCCTGCTTGCCTGGCCGGCGCTGCTCCTGTCGCTGGCGCTCGCCCGCTCGGTCCTCGCCGCGCTCTTCGGCTGACGAACCGCCCCGCTCTTTGCCAATGCGCAAAGAAGGCTTTTTCCCTCCCGCTAGAACAAGGACGTCCCGCAGTGCCGGCGAGGGGATCGCCGGCAGAAAGTCGGCGGGGGTTTTTCGCCGGAGCCATGGAGTTTCCGGCAAGGGAAAGGACCATGGGATGGCAGAGCGCCTTACCAAGACCGGGGCCCGCAACGTCTTCTATGGCGGGTCCATCTTCTTCTTCACGATCTTCGTCGGGCTGACCGCCCATTCCCATTACTACATGCGCACGACCGCCACCGACGAGACGACGCTGACCGACAGCGTCGCGCGCGGCAAGCATGTCTGGGAGAAGAACGCCTGTATCAACTGCCACACGCTGCTGGGCGAAGGCGCCTATTTCGCGCCCGAGCTCGGCAATGTGTGGAAGCGCTATGGCGGGGCAGACGACCCGGAAGGCGCGCGCGAGGCCTTCAAGGCCTGGATGGCGGCGCAGCCGAGCGGCGCGGAGGGCCGGCGGCAGATGCCGCAGTTCAACCTCACCGAACAGGAACTCAACGATCTCGCCGATTTCCTCGAATGGACGAGCAGGATCAACACCCAGAACTGGCCGCCGAACGATGCCGGCTGAAGCCTTTCCGTTCTTACGCAATTCCGGACGCAAAACCGCGTCGCACTTTTACTGGAATTGCTCCCGGCGTTCAGGAGACAAGAGATGAAATATCAAACGCAAAAGGTCGCCATGCTGTATTTCTACGGCGCGCTCGGCCTCTTCCTCGCCCAGGTGGCTTTCGGCGTCCTCGCCGGCACGATCTACGTGCTGCCGAACGTGCTCTCCGAGCTGCTGCCCTTCAACATCGTGCGCATGATCCACACCAATGCGCTCGTCGTCTGGCTGCTCATGGGCTTCATGGGCGCCACCTACTACATGATCCCGGAGGAGACCGAGACGGAGCTTTACAGTCCTAAACTCGCCGTCCTGCAGTTCTGGATGTTCTTCGTGGCGGCGGGCCTGACGGTGGTCGGCTACATGTTCCGCATCCATGAGGGCCGCGAATTCCTTGAGCAGACCTTCATCGCCAAGGTCGGCATCGTCGTCGTCGTCCTGATGTTCCTCTTCAACATCACCATGACCGCGCTGAAGGGCCGCAAGACCACGGTCATCAACATCCTGCTCTTCGGCCTGTGGGGCCTCGCGCTCTTCTTCCTCTTCGCCTTCTACAACCCGGTCAACCTGGCGCTCGACAAGATGTACTGGTGGTATGTCATCCACCTGTGGGTCGAGGGCGTCTGGGAACTGATCATGGCCTCGGTGCTCGCCTTCCTGATGATCAAGCTCAACGGCATCGACCGCGAGGTCGTGGAAAAGTGGCTCTATGTCATCGTCGGCCTCGCGCTCTTCTCGGGCATCCTCGGCACGGGCCACCACTATTACTGGATCGGTGCGCCGGGCTACTGGCAGTGGATCGGCTCATTGTTCTCGACGCTGGAAGTGGCGCCCTTCTTCACCATGGTCATCTTCACCTTCGTCATGACCTGGAAGGCCGGCCGCAACCATCCGAACAAGGCGGCGCTCCTCTGGTCGATCGGCTGCTCGGTCATGGCCTTCTTCGGCGCCGGCGTCTGGGGCTTCCTGCACACGCTGTCGTCGGTCAACTACTATACCCACGGCACGCAGGTCACCGCCGCGCATGGGCACCTCGCCTTCTTCGGCGCCTATGTGATGCTGAACCTTGCCATGATGGCCTATGCGATCCCGGAAATCCGTGGCCGCGCGCCGTTCAACCAGTGGCTCTCCATCGCCAGCTTCTGGATCATGTGCACGGCCATGTCGGTGATGACCTTCGCGCTGACCTTCGCCGGCGTCGTGCAGGTCCACCTGCAGCGCGTGCTCGGCGAGGGCTTCATGGACGTCCAGGACCAGCTCGCGCTGTTCTACTGGGTGCGCCTCGGCTCGGGCGTCGTCGTGCTCGTCTCGGCGCTGATGTTCATCTGGGCGGTGCTCGTGCCCGGCCGCGAGCGTAGCGACAGCCTCACCCGGATGGTCCAGCCGGCCGAGTGAGTGCTGGCCGGCCCCGTCATCCCGCGGGGCCGGCACCTTCTTTCGACAGTTTCTTGGAGATCAGAATGAACGTCCTGCTCAAGGATACGCCCCGTCCCGTTCCGGATATCCCGGCCTACAGCCCCTCCGGCAACGAATGCGCCCTGTTCGAGACGGCCTGGACGCGCCAGCTCCCGCTGCTCCTGAAGGGGCCGACCGGCTGCGGCAAGACCCGTTTCGTCAGCCACATGGCGGCAAGGCTCGGCTTGCCGCTCTCCACCGTCTCCTGCCATGACGATCTTTCGGCCGCCGACCTCACGGGCCGCTACCTCCTGAAGGGCGGTGATACGGTCTGGGTGGACGGGCCCCTGACCCGCGCGGTGCGTCAGGGCGGCGTGTGTTATCTCGACGAGATCGTCGAGGCGCGCAAGGACGTCGCCGTCGTGCTGCATCCGCTCACCGACGACCGGCGCATTCTGCCGCTGGAGCGCACCGGCGAGGTGCTGGAAGCGCCATCCGGCTTCATGCTCGTCGTCTCCTACAATCCCGGCTACCAGAACCTCCTGAAGGCGCTGAAGCCCTCCACCCGCCAGCGCTTCGTCGCCATCGAGTTCGATTTCCTGCCGAAACCCCAGGAAATCGCCGTCGTCGCCACGGAAAGCGGGCTGGACGAAGCGCAAGTCGCGCCGCTCGTCGCGCTGGCACACCGGTTGAGGGCGCTCAAGGGGCACGACCTGGAAGAGGGGGTCTCCACCCGCCTCCTCGTCTACTGCGCCTGCCTTATCGACAGCGGCATGACCATGCGCGAGGCGGTGCGGGCGGCGATGATCGAGCCGCTGACCGACGAGCCGGATGTCCGGGCCGCCCTTCTCGAAATCGCCGACGCGATGATCCGCTGAGGAACCGCCATGCTGGACTTCCTGGAGCTTGAGGAAACGGTCGGCCGGGCCTGGCACCGGCTTGTCGGCAATACCGGCACTTGGCCGCGCCATCCGGAGCATGCCGTGCGGCTGGAGGATGTCCGGCCGGTGCTCGCCGTCTGCTTCCGCGGCTTCGGCGGCGAGGGCGCGGTGCAGATCGCGCCCGCCCGCGGGCGCACCTCGGCGCATCGCCTGAGGCTACGCCAGCGCATGGGGCTCGGCGAGGAGAAGCTGGTGCAGCCCGGCCGCGACCATGCGACGCTGATGCTGCCCGCCGCGATCGACCTCTTCGCCGATCGCGGCCTCAACCGGGACCTTTATGTCTGGCTCGCAGCGACGATGGCGGTGATGCCGCTCGATCCGATTGTGGAGGGCGATCCGCTCCAGCGCGACCTTGCCATTCTCCAGCGGGCGGAGGCGACGGTAAAGGCGGTGCTTTCGGCCTTTCCGGGTCTTGCGCGTCGCTACCGGCGGCTTTCGGCCGCCACGCTTTCGGTGCGCCGCAGCCGGCCGCTTCCCTCCGTCGAGCGGCATGTGGAGAACCGCATCCTCAGCCTCCTGAGGAAGGGCGCCGGCCTTGCGGACGATACGCTGCCGGTCATCTTCCCGCACCGGGCGCCGGCCGGATACCTGCCGATGCTGCCTGTGCCGCTATGGCCGGATGCGCTCCTGCGCGAGGAGGGCGAGGGGCGCGGCGAGGAGGACCAGCCGGCGACGGGCGGTACGCCCGAGACCCCGGAGACCGGCCGCCATGTCGCGCTGCGCGAAAAGGCCGAGAACCGCAAGAACGAGCGCAGCCCCTTCATTCTCAACCGCTTCGAAAAGATCCTCGCCATGGCGGAGATGGTCAATGTTGACCGCCCCGGCGATGACAGCGACGACCACGATTCGAGCGCCGCCGACGAACTGGACGACATGACGCTCGGCGAGCGCAAGGGCCGCCCGTCCGCCCGCTTCCATTTCGATCTCGACCTGCCGCCGGAGGCGCTCGACCGTACGCAGCTCACCGGCGAGCACACCTATCCCGAATGGGATTTCCGTACGGGCACCTACCTGCCGGACCATTGCCGGGTGCTCGCCTCGCCGGCACCGGATATGGCTGCCGTGCCCGAGGCCGATGCCGACACGAAGAGCCTGATCCGCCGCGTGCGCCGGCAGTTCGAAGTGCTGCGGCCGCGCCACGAGATGCTGCGCGCGCAGCTCGACGGGGCAGAGTTGGATCTCGACGCCGTGGTGCGCGCCCGCAGCGACCTTGCCGCCGGCGGGCAGGGCAGCGACCGCATCCACCTGATGAGCCGGCCGCAGGCGCATGACCTTGCCGTCACCATCCTCGTCGACGTGTCGCTTTCGACGGACGCCTGGTTCGACAACCGCCGGGTGCTCGACGTGGAGAAGGAGGCGCTGCTGGTGCTGGCGCACGGTCTTGCCGCCTGCGGCGACAGCCACTCGATCCTCACCTTCACCTCGCGGCGGCGCTCCTGGGTGCGGGTCGAGACGGTCAAGGATTTCGGCGAGACGATGAACCATGCCGTGGAAGCGCGCATCGCGGCGCTGAAGCCGGGTTTCTACACCCGCATCGGCCCGGCGATCCGCCATGCGGCGGCAAGGCTGCGCGAGCAGCCGAACCGGCGAAAGCTCCTCCTGCTGCTCACCGACGGCAAGCCGAACGACGTCGACCACTACGAGGGCCGCTTCGCTCTGGAGGACAGCCGCCGGGCGGTGAACGAGGCGCGGCGCACCGGCGTCAGCGTGTTCGGGGTGACGGTCGACCGGGAGGCGCAGGCCTATGTGCCGGCCATCTTCGGCCGCAACGGCTATGCCATCGTCAGCAATATCGCTCGGCTGCCTGCGGCGCTGCCGGCGATCTATCGCGGTCTTGTCGGATAGAGGCGCGAGACCTGCGAGGAAGGGCCCGGCATGCCGCACCATGCCGGGCCCTTTTTGTCTCAAGCTGCCTTGCTGTGCGTGCGGGCCGACTGGTCGATATAGGCGTCGAAGGCGGCGGCGACCGCGCGGATGATGAAGCGGTGGTCCTGCTTCACCGTCACGGTGCCGCCGCGGATGTCGATCGCGCCATCCTCCGCAAGCGCCGCCAGCCGGGCATTGCCGTTAAGAAGCGGGGCCGCATCGAAACCGTGCCGCGCGGCGATGCTCGTCACGTCGACGCGGAAATCGCACATCAGGCGCTCGATGATCTCGGCGCGCAGCCGGTCCTCCGCCGTCAGCCGGTAGCCCTTGGCGGTGGCGAGGCGGCCGGAGGCGATGCGCTGGGCATAGAGGCCGGGCGGCACCTCGTTCTGCACGTAGCCTTCCGCCGTGCGGCCGATCGACGAGGCGCCGAAGCCGATCAGCGTGGTGCAGGCATCCGTCGTATAGCCCTGGAAATTGCGGCGCAGCCGGCCTTGCCGGGCGGCAACGGCAAGGTCGTCTTCCGGCAGGGCATAATGGTCGAGGCCGATGCGTACATAACCGGCGGCGGCAAGCGTTTCGGCGATCGCCTCGGCCTGCGCGCTGCGCATGGCGGCATCGGGCAGCGCGCGCTCGTCGATCAGCCGCTGGTGCTTCTTGAAGGAGGGGATGTGGGCATAGCCGAAGACGGCGAAACGCTCTGGCCGCATGCGGATCGCTGCCTGCGCGGTCGCGATGCAGGAGGCGACCGTCTGGTGCGGCAGGCCGTAGATGAGGTCGAAATTGATGCCGCTGATCCCGGCCTTGCGCAGCCGCTTAGCGGCCTCGGCCGTCTGCGCTTCGCTCTGGATGCGGTTGATCGCCTTCTGCACGACGGGATCGAAGCTCTGCACGCCGAGGCTCGCGCGGGTGACGCCCGCTGCGCCGAGCGCGACCGCCATCTCGGCGGAGAGGGTGCGCGGGTCGATCTCAACGGCGATCTCCGCGCCGCCGGCAAAGGCGAAGCGGGCGCGCAGGAGGCCGATCAGGTCGCGGAACTCCTCCGGCTGCATGATGGTGGGCGTGCCGCCGCCGAAATGCACATGGCGGATGATCGGCCGGCCGCCGATCGTCCCGGAGACGAGGTCGATCTCTTTTCGGAGCATGTCGATATAGTCGAGGATCGGCTCGTCGCGCTGGGTGATTGTCGTGTGACAGCCGCAGTACCAGCACATGGAGCGGCAGAAGGGGATGTGCAGGTAGAGCGAGGCATCGGTGCCGGGCTTGATGGCGGCAAGCCAGTCGCCATAGGTGCCGGTGCCGACGGTCGGCGAAAAGCCCGGCGCCGTCGGATAGCTTGTATAGCGCGGCAGCCGTGCCTCGCCGTATTTTTCGATCAGGGCCTGTTGCATGGCGCATTCCTTTGTCCGGGTGGATGAATGGGAGGAGCCTAGGGGCCGGGCCGGAGTGCTTCTTTGCGAAAAGCCAAGCAGCGGGACGTCGCGGCCGCGCATTTCCCGAATTGTTTGCGCAACGTCAAAGTGGCGGGCAGGTCGCGGGGTTAGCGTCGGCTGGTTCCGGTCGGTCGGGCCGTGCCTTCCGGAACGGGATCGGAGCGGCCGGGACGGAACAGAAAACCATGTCAGACGACCAGGCCAAGCCTTCCATCGATGTCCGCACCATTGCCCCGCGCGAGCGTCATCCGCGCATTTTCGGCATGCTCGGCGCGCTGCTTCCCGGTAAATCGATGCTGATCACCAGCGACCACGATCCGCGGCCATTGCACTACCAGCTCGAGACGAATTTCCCGGGCCAGTTCGGCTGGGACTATCTCGAACAGGGACCGGAGGTCTGGCGCGTCGAGATCGACCGGATCGAGGACCGCAGCTGCGATTGCTGCTGCGGCTCGGACCACTAGGCGGCAGACGGCACACGGCGAAGGGGAAACCTTATGCAGGGCGCGACGCTCTCCCGCTGGACCATGTCCTATTTCGCCCTGGCCTGTCTGATGCTCGTCATAGGACAGGGCCTGATGCTGGCGGGCTACGGCTATCCGACCGTCGCCGTCAGCGCGCCGGAAACCCTGGTGCTCGTCCATATCCTTGCGATCGGCTGGCTGAGCCTCCTGATGGCGGGCGCGCTCCTGCAGTTCGTGCCGGTGCTGATCGCCCGTCCGCTGGTCGGCGGGCGGTTCGCGGCGCCTGCCTTGCTGCTCATCGTTGCCGGGCTCTGCGCGCTGGTCGGCGGCTTCGTGGCGCTGTCCGGCGCCATCGACCTGCCACTCGCGCTCCTGCCCCTCGGGGGCGGATTGCTGCTGGCCGGTTTCGTCCTCCTCGCCGCCGTCCTCGCCGCCACGCTTCTTGCGGCGCGGCCCCTTCCGCTACCGGCGCGCTTCGTCGCCGTCGGGCTGTCGGCGCTCGTCGGCGCGGCCCTTGTCGGTTTCGCTTTCACGCTTGCCCTTTCCGGCACCAGCGACAATCTGTTGCTTGTGCGGCTCGTCGCCGACGGCGTGGATTTGCATGCGGCCCTGGGCCTTGGCGGCTGGCTGAGCATCACCGCGGTCGGCGTCAGCTACCGGCTGCTCGCCATGTTCCTGCTGGCACCTGAGACGGAGCGGCCGACGAGCCGCATAGTCTGGTGGGCGGCAAGCCTTGCCATCGGGCTTGTCACCGTCTGCATTCCGGTCGTCCTTCTCGCCGCCTCCGATGTGACGGCGCTTTTTGCCGCCGCCCTCCTTCTGACGCTCGCCGCGGTGCTGCTGTATGGCAGCGATGTCGTGCATCTCTACCGCTCGCGCAAGCGCAAGCAGGCGGAGCTGAACATCCGGGCGACGTTCGCTGCCTTTGGCGCGCTTCTATTGTCCGTCGCCTTGCTCAACCTGCCTGGCGTCCGTGCGGGCGAGGGGCTTGCGGCGGTCGTCTACCTTTTCGTCTTCGGCTGGCTGACGGGGCTGGGGCTTGCCCAGCTTTACAAGATCGTCGCCTTCCTGACATGGTTGGAGGCCTATGGGCCGGTGCTCGGCCGCGCGCCGGTGCCGCGCGTGCAGGATCTGGTCGATGAAGGACGCGGGCGTGTCCTGTTCTGGTTCTATTACGGCGCGGTGGCGGCGGCCACGCTCGCGCTTTTCGCGGAGGCTTCCGGCGTTTTTCGCGCGGCGGTCCTCGTGCAGCTGGCCGCGACGCTGGGTTTGATAGGAGAACTCATCCGCGCGCGCCGGCTTTGCATCGTGCCGAAAGCGCTGCGCGCGCCGGCCGGCATGGTGCGCCCCCATCTCTTCCTGCCTACATTTGTTTCAAGGAGATAACCGATGTCCGACGTCTCAAACGCCATCGCCCCCAAGACCCTCGACGTGCGGCCGATCCTGGAAAGCGGCGGCGAGCCGTTCCAGGCGATCATGGAGGCGGTGCAGTCGCTCGGCCCCGGGCAGGGGCTCCGGCTCTTCGCCACCTTCCGCCCCCAGCCGCTGTTCCGCGTCATGGCGAGCCGCGGCTTCGACCATGAGGCCCATGAGATCGAGGGCGGCGACTGGGAGGTCCTCTTCACGCCGCAGCAGGTGGTGGCACCCGTCGAAACCTCCGACAATGCGGATCGCCCTGAGACCTGGCCGGATCCCTCGCTTCATCTCGATCTCAGCGACCTCGATCCGCCCGAGCCGATGGTCCGCATCCTTGCGGCGGCCGAGACGCTCGGGCCGGGCGAGGTCCTCTTCGCGGTTCTTTCCCGCGAGCCGCTGTTCCTGTTCCCCGAACTGACGAAGCGCGGCCACCAGTGGGCCGGCAATTTCGACGAGACGGGTTCGGCCTACCGCATCCTCGTGCGGACCGGCCGGGCAAAGGCGTGATCCGATGGACGAGGACGAGAAGGCTGCGCTGACCGAGGCCATCCGCAATGCCCTGCGCATGATCATCGACCCGGAGATCGGCCGCAACATCGTCGATCTCGGCCTGATCTACGAGATCGCGGTGGAGGAGGGGGGCATCGCGCGCATAGCCATGACGACGACGACGCGAGGCTGCCCGGCAAGCGACTACCTCAAGGATGCCGTGAGCAACTGCGTCTGGTATGTGCCGGGCGTCGAATATGCCGAGGTGCGGCTGACCTACGAGCCGCCCTGGACGCCGGAGATGATAGTGGCGGAAGGCTAGGCAGAAAACGGCCCGGAACTGCTTCCGGGCCGTTTCGCGTTCAGAGCGGTGCGCGGCGCTTGCGCGCGAGGATCGGCGCATATTCCAGGCAGAAGAGCCCGAAGGCCGCGATCCAGAGAAGCCCGGAAGCGGCGTAGACGAGGTGGCTCGCCTCGGGAAAGACCTCGCCGAGCGGGCGGATGAGCGCGCAGAGGATCAGTGCGCCATAGGCGGTGACGGTGAGGCGCGAGGCCTGCAGTGGGCGGCCGGTATGGCCGAGGCTCGCCCGCGTCATGACGGCCAGCATCATGCAGGCGATGGCGCCGACCGAGAGAAGATGCAGCACGGAGCGCTCCTCCAGAAAACCGAGCGCGCTGAGGGCGATGGACGCGAGGCCGAGCGGCACGAAGGCATAGGCGACGTGCAGGACGACGAGCAGCTTTTCCGGCCGCGTCGTCCAACCACGCCAGCGGTGGAGGCGGATGCAATGCAGGAGGGCGGCGGCCAGGCCGAGGCCGGCGGTGCCGGGGTGCTCGGGCCCTAGCGTCCAGGCGGTGAGCGCGCCGACGCCGGCAAGGATGGCGACCATGTCGAAGCGGTTGTAGGGCACGGGAAAATCCGTGCGGCCGGACTTGTTGAGCCAGTTGCGGGTGAAGCTCGGCAGGATGCGGCCGCCGACGATCATCACCAGCACGACATAGGCGGCGACGGCAAGGCGGATCGCCATGTGGTCGTGTTCGCCGTCGATGGCCGCCACATGGAAGATGCCGTTGGCAACCGACAAGGCGAGGAGGCCGCCGAGTACCTTCAGGTCCTTCCACTTGCGCCCCGCCACGACCTCGCGCGTGCAGATGGCAAGCAGCGCCGGCAGGAAGAGCCCGTCGATGACGGCCGCCGCGGTCACGCCGATCGTGTCTGGCACGAGCAGTGCGATACGTCCGGCGCACCAGAGTGCAAACAGCGCGAAGAGCGGCCAGCCGGAGACGGGCAGGCGCCCGGTCCAGTTCGGCACCGCCGTCAGCAGGAAACCGGCGAGCACGGCGGAGGCGAAGCCGAACAGCATCTCATGGGCGTGCCAGTTGGGCGCGCCGTAATCGCCCCCAAGCTCGATATGCCCGGTGATCGCTGCGATCCACAATGTCATGGCGGCGACCGCCCACAGGCCGGCGCCGAGGAAGAACGGCCGGAAGCCATAGGAAAACAACACCGGGCCGGTGCGGGAAAGGCCGCGGGGAACGGCGCGGCTGATGCGCGTTGCGGGTTGGCTTGCGCTCATTTGGATCTGCTCCTTCGCATTTGTCAGCTCTTTCTAGGGCACCCGCGGGGCTCTTTCTTTGCGAGATGGCAAAGAGCAAATCAGCATCTGCCAAAATGCCGCAGCGGCCGGAAAGACCTGTTTGTCCCATCACAAAGAGGCCGGCGCGAATGCTCCTAGAACAGAGAGGACCGGGCGATACACCGCTCCGTCCTTTCAAAAGGAGAGAAACAATGACCGAGCAGTTTCAGATGACACGCCGCACAATCCTGGGCGGAGCCGCCTTTGCCGGCGTCCTGACGCCGATCATTGCGGCGTCGATGGCGCGAGCGGAAGGCGGCGCCATCGAGACAAATGCAGCCGCAACGGCGGCCGACATCGCCAAGCTGGAACGCGTGAAGGTCGAGCTGGTCAAGCCGCCCTTCGTTCACGCCCATACCCAGAAGGCCGAAGGCGGACCGAAAGTCTACGAATTCACCATGACGATCGAGGAAAAGAAGATGATCCTCGACGACAAGGGCACCGAGGTCCATGCGATGACCTTCAACGGCTCGGTTCCAGGGCCTCTGATGGTCGTGCACCAGAACGACTATGTCGAGCTGACGCTGATCAACCCCGACACCAACGAATTGCAGCACAATATCGACTTCCACTCGGCAACGGGTGCGCTCGGCGGCGGCGCGCTGACCGTGGTCAACCCCGGTGAACGCACGGTGCTGCGCTTCAAGGCCACCAAGGCCGGCGTCTTCGTCTACCACTGCGCACCTCCCGGAATGGTGCCCTGGCACGTCACCTCGGGCATGAACGGCGCCATCATGGTTCTGCCGCGCGAGGGCCTGACGGACGGGCACGGCAAGGAGCTGACCTATGACCGGGTCTACTATGTCGGCGAGCAGGACTTCTACGTGCCGCGCGACGCCGAAGGGAACTACAAGAAGTATGAGAGCGTCGGCGAATCGTATGCCGATACGCTCGAAGTCATGCGCACGCTGACCCCGAGCCACATCGTCTTCAACGGCGCCGTCGGGGCGCTGACCGGCGACAATGCCCTGCAGGCCAAGGTGGGCGAGAAGGTGCTGATCGTGCACTCGCAGGCCAACCGCGATACCAGGCCGCACCTGATCGGGGGGCATGGCGACTATGTCTGGGCGACCGGCAAGTTCCGCAACGTGCCGGACGTCGACCAGGAGACCTGGTTCATACCGGGCGGCACGGCGGGCGCTGCCTTCTACACCTTCGAGCAGCCCGGCATCTACGCCTATGTCAACCACAACCTGATCGAGGCCTTCGAACTGGGCGCCGCCGCCCACTTCACGGTCACCGGCGAGTGGAACGACGACCTGATGACCTCGGTCACGCCGCCGAGCGGCGCCTGACACCCTGAGCTGCCGGCATGCCCGTTCGTGAGGGCGGGCGTGCCAATGCGGGCCGCCGCCGGCGGCCCGGTCCGAAAGCGGCGCCCGTCCCGGACGCCGAACGATCGTCCGGGCGATGCGCAAGGAGGCCGTCATGGCTGCACTGACTTCGAAACCCGCCATTACCTGGACATCGCTCGCCCTTCCCGCGCTGCTCCTCGCCGCGCTTGCCGGCGGCATCGCGGTGAAGACGGACATTATCGGCGCTACACCCGCCGGTCCCGTGCTGGACGAGCCGATGACGGTGGAGATCGCGCCGCGCCGCTTCGAATACCGCGAGAGCGGCGAATTCTTCCGCAACGGCTTTGCCGTGGACGGGCCGGTCAAGACGGTCACCGTGCGGCGCCCGCTCACCATCATGAAATACCAGGTGAGCGCGGCCGACTACCGGCGCTGCGTCGCAGACGGCGCCTGCGCGCCGGCCGAACCCGGCTTCGTGCCGGCGGAAGCGGCCACGGCGCCGGCGACGGGCGTCAGCTATGACGATGCGATGGCCTATGCCGGCTGGCTGAGCGCCCGCACCGGCGAGATCTGGGCCCTGCCGAGCGACGAGGATCTCGCCTTCGCCGCCGGCACGCGCTTTCCCGACGATGCGCTCGGTGTCGACATCAACAGCACCAATCCGGCCGAGCGCTGGCTTGCGGACTATCGCCGAGAGGCGGCGCGCAAGGCCTCGCGCGATCCCGTTCCCCAGCCGCTCGGCCGCTTCGGCGAAAACGAGTTCGGCCTTGCCGATTTCGCCGGCAATGTCTGGGAATGGACCGCGACCTGCCACCGGCGCGTCAATCTGGACAAGGCGGGCCGGGTGGTGAACGACGTGTCGTCGTGCGGCATCTACATTGCCAGCGGCAAGCACCGGGCGGCGATGAGCTCGTTCGTGCGCAACCCGAAGGGCGGCGGCTGCGCCGTCGGCGTGCCGCCGGACAATGTCGGCTTCCGCCTCGTCAAGGACACGCGCTGGTATGCGCCCCTGCTCGTTGCCTTGAAGGAAAAGGGGTTTTCTTTCTGACGGGGATGTTCAAACTTTCAGGTGGCGGCATGGCGTGATAGAAGCCGGTAGCTTTCACGCGAGAGGGATTTGGCTGTGAAGATCGACCGGACCGTCGTCCGCTCGCTTGCCCTGTTCGACAGGATGAGCGACGAGGACCTCGACAGGCTGCTGACCCATGCGACGGCGCGCCGCGTGGCACAGGGCGACGCCATCTTCGAACAGGGCCAGCAGGCGTCGAGCTTCTTCCTCCTGCTGCATGGCCGGCTGAAGGTGACGCAGGTGACGGAAGACGGCCAGCAGATCATCGTTCGCGTCGTGCATCCCGGCGACCTCTTCGGCTTTGCCAAGGCGCTGCAGCGCACGGACTATCCGGGCACCGCGCGGGCGGCGACGGAAAGCGTCATCCTCGGCTGGCCGACGGATCTCTGGCCGCATTTCGTCGAGCAGAACCCCCGCCTTGCCGTCACGGCCATGCAGACGATCGGCCAGCGGCTGGAAGAGGCCCATACCCGTATCCGCGAGATGTCCACGCAGGAGGTAGAGCGCCGGGTGGCGCATGCCGTGCTTCGCCTGTCCCAGCAGGCCGGGCGGAAGGAAGAGGCCGGTATCCGCATCGACTTCCCGATCTCGCGGCAGGATATCGCCGAGATGACCGGCACGACGCTGCACACGGTCTCGCGCATTCTCAGCGCCTGGGAGGCACGCGGCCTCGTCGAGGGCGGGCGGCAGAAACTGCTGATCCGCGACATGGCAGGACTTTCGGCGCTTGCCGAGGGCGCGCGCGAATAGGCGCCACTTGCGGGCGCGCTTCTCCTAGCCCAGGGTCCGCGTGACGTCGGCGAAGGTTTCCTCGAGCACGGCGATCAGATGATCGGCGTCCCGCTTCGAGAAGATCATCGGCGGGCGCATCTTCAGGACGTTGTCATGCGGCCCTTCCGTTCCCATGAGCACGCCGCGGCGGCGGGCACCGTTGGAAACGGCGCGGGCGAACTCGGTGGCGGGCGCCTTCGTCCTGCGGTCGGTGACGAGCTCGATGCCGAGGAAGAGGCCGAGGCCGCGCACGTCGCCGATCACATCGTATCGCGCCTGCATGGCGCGGAAGGCATCCATCAGATAATTGCCGATGGCCAGCGCATTGCCGCGCAGGTCCTGGCCTTCGATGACATCGAGCACGGCAAGGCCGACGGCGCAGGAAACCGGGTTTCCGCCGAAGGTGTTGAAATATTCCATGCCGTTGTTGAAGCTGTCGGTCACCGCGCGGGTCGTCACCACCGCGGCCATGGGATGGCCATCGCCGATCGGCTTGCCCATGGTGACGATATCGGGCACGACGCCCTGCGTCTCGAAGGCCCACCAATGGCTGCCGACGCGGCCGAAGCCGACCTGAACCTCGTCGGCGATGCACACGCCGCCCGCCGCGCGCACCAGCCGGTAGACCTCCTTGAGGTAGCCTTCGGGCAGGAAGACCTGGCCGGCGACGCTCGGAATGGATTCGGCGATGAAGAAGCCGGGGCCTTCGCCCCTGGCCTGCATGCCGGCGATCAGCTCCGCGACGCTTTCGGCAAAGCGCTTGCCGTGCTCCTCGACCGGCCAGTCGTCGGGCGCGCGGTAGCTGTCCGGAACGGCCGCGACATGGACATGGGGCTTCGGCCCCTTGCCGCCCTTGCGGCGGAACTTGTAGGGGCTGATGTCGATCAGTTCCTGCGTCGTGCCGTGATAGGACCAGTCGAGCGTGATGGCGTTCTCGCGGCCGGTATGCGCCCGCATCAGCCTGAGCGCCAGGCCGTTGGCTTCCGATCCGCTGTTGACGAAGCCGGCGACCGTCAGTTCCTTCGGCAGCGTCGCCGTCAGGCGCTCGGCATAGGCGACGATGTTGTCGTGCAGGTAGCGGGTGTTGGTGTTGAGTGTTTCCGCCTGCTTCGCCATCGCCTCCACCACGACCGGATGGGCATGGCCGATGTGGCAGACATTGTTGAAGCAGTCGAGATAGGCACGGCCGCTGTCGTCGATCAGGAAGACGCCTTCGCCGCGCACGAACTTGATCGGCTTGTCGTAGGAGATGGAAAGGTTCGGCAGGAGCAGCTCGCGCCTGAGCTTGACGATCTCCTCATGCGAGCGGCCGTGGCGTTCGTAGAACTCCCCGGCGATGCCGGCAAAGGTGCTGGCATCGGGGAAGAGCTCCGCCCAGACGTCGAGATAGCGGGCCTCGCCGACGCCGAGGATTTCGGTGGCGGAGAGATTGGTGTCGGTGGAGAGCTGGAGATGGAGATGCGGCGCCCAGCCGCCGTTTTCCATGGGTAGGCCCATCTCGCCGACGAGTGCGCCGGCTTCCAGCCGTTCGCCGGCCTTCAGGCGGCCCGTCGCCTCATGGGCGAGATGGCCCCAGAGGCTGGTAAAGGGCGGGCAGCCTTCCGGTTCGTGGCGCAGTGCGATCAGGCAGCCGTAGCCGAGCGGCTCCTTCTCGATCTCGACGCTGACGACGATCGCCGGCAGCGGCGTGAAGACCTTCGTGCCGGCGGACATGAAGAGGTCGAGGCCGAGATGGCGGGTGCGGCGCGTCTTCTCGATGAAGCGCGAGACGAACATCTCGCCGGCATAGACGGTGCGCTCCTCGCCGAAGGGACCGATGCCGAGTTCGATGCCGTTCTCGCGGCAATGGGCCTCCCAGATCGCCTGCGCCGCGTCCGGTTGCCCGGCGGCGGACGTGACGGTCATCGGGTGGGCCGGGTCACCGTAGGGGACAAGGGCTGCCGGATAGGTCGCGGCCGGGCGCTCCAGCAGGGGGGCGAGCGCCTTGCGGTTCCTCGCGATCCAGCCGGCGACGGCGCGGGCGCCCGGCGCGGCCTCGAAGCCGCAGGCCTTGCGCAGGATGGCGGTGGCGAAACGCGGGTTCATGCGGTCGAGCTTGCGCAGCAGCGTCCAGGCCGGGCGCTCGCTGATGGCGAGATACGGGTTGTCATGCGTGTGGCTGCGGCGCGAGGCGGAGATCGTCACGGACGTGACGAGGCGGATGGCGATGAGGTCGTAGAGAAGATCGATCTCCTCTTCCTGCAGCGGATATTCGGCATGAAAACCGCTGGCAATGGCAGCGGCCGCGCCGATCGGGTCGGCATGGTCGAGGCCGGCATAGGCGGCGGCGATGGCGACCTCGGCGATGACGGGCGCATGCAGCGCATCGCCGAAATCGATCAGGCCGGAGATCCGGTCGGCATCGCCATTGTCGACGAGCACGTTCCAGTCGTTGGCGTCGTTGTGGATCACCGCGGCGCGCAGCATCGCAAGGCGCGGGGCAATGGCGGCGAAACGCGTAAGGAAGCGTTCGAGCAGCGCCCGGTCCTCGGCGGCGGCGACATGCTGCAGGCGCCCGGCGGAGCGGCCGGCATGGCGGATGTCCCAGTCGAGATCGCGCAGGGCGCCCGGATGCATGAAGCCCTTCAGCGCCGCATCGAAACGGCCGAGCATGCGGCCGAGGGCGTGGAGCGCGGCATCGCTGCGTTCCGTCTCGGCGAGCGGCCTGCCTTCGACCCAGCTGACCAGCCGGATGCGATGGCGCACGCCATGCGGCCCGGTGGTGGAGGCAAGGCTCGCGCCGGACAGCGCCGGGCGGATATGCGGCACCGGCAGGTCGCCGGCATTGGCGCCGAGATGGGCGAGCAGCGCCGTCTGGAAATCGCTCTCGACCTCAGGCTCCGCGGCGTTGACGATCTTCAGGATGAAGGTCCCCTCCGCCGTCTCCACCTTGAAATTCTGGTCCCGTTCGCTGGCCAGCGGCGAAAGCATGCCGGAAAGGCCGTAGTGCTCGGCAAGCAGCGCGGCGGCGGCGTCGATGGAGAAATCCGGGGTCGTCTTCAGCATGTCGTTCATGGTCATCCTCGTTCCTGCCGGAAGAGTTGCATGGACGGCGCGGCGGCGCATCCGGCATTATGCCGGTTGTGCCGGCACTCTGTTTATAATAACCGTCATCTTGTCGGCGTGTTGTTAGGAGGAGCCATGCAGGATACGGACGCCATCGATCGCACGATCCTCAGCATCCTCTCACGCGAAGCGCGCATTCCGATGAAGTCGCTGGCGGGACGGATCGGCCTTTCGCGCAGCGCCACCACCGAGCGTGTCAGCCGGCTGGAAAAGGCCGGGATCATCCGCGGCTACCGGGCGGATATCGGCCAGCTCGACGACGGGCAGATCCAGGCCTTCCTGCTCGTCACCCTCAAGCGCACGCCCTCGATCGGCGTGCTCGACCGCCTCGCCGGCTTTTCCGCGGTGCGCAAGGTCTCCTCGGTCAGCGGCCAGCTCGATCTCGTGGTGGAGGTGGAGGTCGGCTCGATCAATGCGCTCAACGAATTGCGCAACGAGGTCTCGACCATGGACAATGTCGAGGATCTGACGACCTCCATCGTGCTCCGGCGTGATATCGAGCGGAGCTGATCCCGGCGTGCCTGGCTGCCGCATGCGTGCGGCTCCGGCGGCGGACTGTTTTCTTTCGGCCCTCCGTCGCCTATGAATCAGGCGACCCGAAAGCTTAGATCCAGCAAGGAAACCAGGTGGACGTACATCCTCAACCGCCGCTGATCGCGCGAATCCGCTCGCATGCGCCAACGATGACCCGGGCCCTGGAACGGGTCGCCGCCTTCGTGCTTGCCGATCCGCAATCCGTTCTCTTCAAGAGCATAACGGAGCTTGCCGAAGAGGCGCAGTCCTCCGAGGCGAGCGTCATCCGCTTCTGCCGCGAGCTCGGTTACCCCGGCTTCCAGAACTTCAAGCTGGCCCTGGCGCATGAACTTGCGACCTTGCAGCAGCCCGTCTCCACGGCGACGCCTGGGGATGTCGTGCAGGAACTCGTCGAAACGGCGCGCATCGCGCTCGACGAGACGCAGCGGCTGCTCGACCGCAAGGTCATTGCGGACGTGTCGTCGTTGCTGCTGTCCGCCCGCCATGTCGAGATCTTTGGCGTGGCGGCCTCCGCCATCACGGCGCAATATCTCGAATACAAGCTCGCCCGGCTCGGCATTTCCGCCCATATCGCCCGGGATTCGCATCTTGCCACCATGGCCTCGGCGACAGCGGCGGCCGCCGACCTCTATATCCTCGTCTCCACCTCCGGCTCGACCATCGACACGCTGCGCGTGGCGGAGAATGCCCATGCGCGGGGCGCGCGCATCGTCGGCATCACCAACCGGACGAAGAGCCCGCTCGCGGCGATCTGCGATTTCGTGCTGCTCGCCTCCTCGCCGGAAACGCCGCTGACCGGGGGAGCCTTCCAGTCGAAGATTAGCCAGCTCCTGATCGTCGATGCCATCGCCAGCACCATCACCAAACTCGATCCGGCACGGCTGGAGACGATCAAGGACACGGCGGAGAGCGTCAGTGACCGCAACATCTGAAGATAAGTTTTGAAGATAATCTTCATATGAAGAAAATTATTGACGATTTCCATCAAAGACCGTAACGTCCCTTCCATTCAGGGAGATGCGGTGTTCATGGACATCATGGAAACAATGCGGGGCCGGCTCGTCGTGTCCTGCCAGGCGGCGGAAACGAGCCCGCTCCATGCCACGGAGCATATCGTGGCGCTCGCCCGGGCGGCGGCTCTCGGCGGCGCGGCGGGCGTGAGGATCGAGGGCGTGCGCAACGTGCAGGCCGTTCGCGGCGCCATCGACCTGCCGATCATCGGCATCACGAAGATCGCCCAGCCGGGCTCGGACGTCTACATCACGCCCTCGCTGGAAGACGTGCGCAGCCTTGTGGCCGCGGGCGCCGATGTCATCGCCTTCGATGCCACCGACCGGCCGCGCCCCGTGCCGGTTGCCGATATCGTGTCGGAGATTACGCGGCTGGGGAAGGCCAGCATGGCCGATGTCAGCACGCTCGCGGAGGCCCGGCAGGCCATTGCCGCCGGTGCGGATTTCGTGGGCACCACGCTTTCCGGCTACACGCCCTATACCGCAGGCACGGCCGCCCCGGATTTCGCGCTGATGGGCGACCTTGCGCAGGCCGGTATCGCCTTCGTCGCCGAAGGGCGCATCTGGGAGCCGGAGCAGGCGCGGCGCGCCCTCACGCTCGGCGCGGCCTTCGTCGTCGTCGGCTCGGCAATCACCCGGCCCGACGAGATCACCCGGCGCTTTGCTGACGCGCTTGCCGGCTGACGGCCCCGATATTTTGGAGGATGACATGATCAAGACAGCAAAAGTGGCCGTCATCGGTGCCGGGTTCATGGGCTCGATGCATGCCTCGATCTTCGCGAGCGATCCGCGGGCGGAGCTGGTGGCCATCGTCGACCGCGACCGCGCCCGGGCGCAGGCGGTGGCCGACGGGCTCGGCGGCGGCATCCGCGTCTATGGCTCGCATGAGGAGCTGCTTTCGGCCGAGACGCTCGACCTCGTCAGCATCTGCACGCCGGATCACCTGCACCTCGAGCCCGCGCTCGCGATCGCCGCAAAGGGCGTCAACCTCTTCATCGAAAAGCCGATCGCCTCGACGCTGGAGGATGGCCGGCGGATCGTTGACGCGTGCAAGGCGGCGAATGTGAAGCTCGGCGTCGGTTACCTCCTGCGCTTCGACCCGCGCTACTACAAGGCGCGCGAGTTGATCGAGACCGGCAGGATCGGCACGCCGATCCATGTCTATGCAAGGCGCAACAGTGCCCGCACGGAAGGGCCGAAGCGGTATGCCGGCACCCTGCCGCTCGCCATGCACGTCACGGTGCACGATGTCGACATGGTGCTCTGGATGCTCAAGGGCCAGACGCCGGTCACCGCCTATGCGCAGCAGACCGAGATCCTGCTCGGCGAAATGGGCACGCAGGACACGATCGCCGGCGTCGTGCGCTTTTCCGGCGGCACGGTGGTGACGTTCGAAAGCGCCTGGTCGCTGCCGGCGGGTGCGCGCCACATGATCGACGCACGCCTCGAAATGATCGGCACGGAAGGCTCCTTCGAGGTGCAGTGCGGCGACAGCGGCCTCTACTTCGCCGACAACCAGGCCTCGCGCGAGATCGACACCCAGCACTGGCCGGAGATCGGCGGCAGGGTCGGCGGTGATCTCCGCCTCCAGCTCTCCAGCGTGCTCGAATGGATCGGCGGCGCCGAATGCCAGGTCGCGACCGGTGAGGAGGCGCTCCTGTCGCTGGAATTGACTCAGGCGCTCGTGCGCTCGGCTGATACCGGCGAGGTGCAGCGGTTCTGAACGCGACAGAAATTCAGGGAGATACAGCGCGTCTCGGCGCTGCGAAGTGCGACTGACGGCTCGTTGACGAGCGACATTCAAAAGGGGAACGACATGAAAAGACGTCACTTCATTGCATTTGCGCTTGCACTGTCCTCGTCCGTGGCCGCATCGGCCTTCGCGCAGGATGCGGACCAGCCCTACAAGGGAACCCGTCTCGCCGTGCTGATGGAAGGCCATCCGACGACGGACGGCATCCAGGCGCTGCTGCCGGAATTCACCGCGGCGACCGGTATCGAGGTCGAACTCGAAGTGGTGCCGGAATCCGACATCACGGCAAAGATGCTGCTGGAGTTTTCCTCCGGTTCCGGCCGCTACGACGTGGTCCAGAACAACATCATCTACATTCCGGGTTTCCTGAAGGCCGGCTATATCGCGCCGCTCGACGAGCTCGCGGGCAAGTTCCCCGCGGACTACGACAAGGCGGACTTCGTGCCGGGCTATCTCAACACCAACATCGTCGACGGCAAGCTCTACGGCCTGCCGGTCTATGGCGAAAGCACCTTCCTGATGTACCGGAAGGACCTGTTCGAAGAATACAGCATCGCTCCTCCCAAGAGCTTTGGCGAGGTGACGGCGGCCGCGAAGACGATCAAGGAAAAGTCGAACGGCGCGGTCGCCGGCATCACCATGCGCGGCGCGCAGGGCATCCAGAACGTCTATGTCTGGGCCGGCTGGCTGTGGGGCTATGGCGGCGAGTTCATCACGGCGGACGGCAAGTCGGCGCTCGGCACGGACGAGGCCGCCGCCTCGCTCGACGCCTTTGCCAGCGTGCTGCGCGACTATGGACCGGTCGGCGTCGCCAATTTCGGCTGGGAGGAGAACCGCGTGCTCTTCCAGCAGGGCAAGGCCGGCATGACGATGGACGCCACCGTCAACGGTGCGTTCAACGAGGACCCGTCCATCTCGTCCGTCGTCGGCAAGGTCGGCTATGTGCCGGTGCCGGTTGAGACCGACACGCTGAAGGGCGGCTCCTCCTCGCTCGCCGTGCACAGCCTCTACATTTCCGAGGCCTCGCAGAACAAGGAGGCGGCCTGGCTCTTCGCTTCCTGGGCGACGGCCAAGGAACAGCAGATCAAGTCCTTCGCCCTCGCGCCGAATTCCGGCGTGACCTCGCTCGCCGCGCTGAATTCGGAGGAGTTCGCCAAGCGCTACGGCGCCTTCAAGGACGCCATGCTCGCCTCCATCAATGCCGGCAATCCGCAATACCTGCCGACCGTCGAGGCCGCCAACGAGGTCATCAACAATGCCGGCATCGCCGTCTCGAAGGTGCTGGCCGGCACGGCATCGGCCAAGGATGCGCTCGCCGAGGCCAATGCGGCGAACGACGCCGCGCTCAGCCGTTGAGAACAAGCGCCATGCCCGGTTCGCCGGGCATGGCCGGCCTTGCGGGGAGCGGCGCCATGAAGGATGCGACCACCTATTTCTACCGTCCGATCGTCCTTCTGTTCGGCTCGGTCTCGGTCATCCTGACCGTCTATGTGCTGTGGCTGACGCTGCACAATATCAGCCTGCTTCGCCCGGGGCAGGAGAGCTTCATCGGCTTCGACAACTATGTCCGGCTGCTGTTCGACGGCCGCGCCATCAATGCGCTCGGGCGCACGGTGCTGTTCACCGTCGCGGCGACGGTCATCGAAGTGGCGCTGGGTCTTGCGATCTCGCTTCTGGTGGATCGCGAATTCCTCGGCAAGCGCATCGTGCGCGGCATCCTGCTGGTGCCGATCGTCATGACGCCCGTCGTGGTGGGCCTCACCTGGCGCTTCCTGCTCGATCCTTCCAACGGCATGATGAACTATCTGCTCTCCACCATCGGCTTTGGCCCGGTCGACTGGCTCGGCAATCCGAATGTCGCGCTCTTCTCGCTGCTGATGGCCGATATCTGGCAATGGACGCCCTTCGTGGTGCTGCTCACCATGGCCTCGCTCGAATCCCTGCCGGGCGACCCGCAGAACGCCGCCCGCGTCGATGGCGCGCGGGAATGGCAGGTGCTCTGGTTCATCACCCTGCCGGCGCTGAAGCGGGCGCTCATGGTCGTCGCGCTCATCCGCGCGATCGATGCGGTGAAAGCCTTCGACATCTTCTACATCATGACCCGCGGCGGGCCGGCGCTGTCGACGGAGACGCTCAACCTCTACGGCTACATCTCCGCCTTCACCAATTTCGACATCTCCTATTCGCTGACCATCGCCCTGGTGCTGACCATCCTCACCAATGTCGCGCTGCTCCTGCTCTACAACCTCGCCTTCAAGGCGCCCAAGCAAGGAGAGATCTGATGCGCCGGATCGTGTTCTGGGTTGCGCTCGCCGTTCTTCTTCTCTGCGTGCTGTTTCCGCTCTACTGGGTGATCGCGACCTCGCTGAAGACCCAGCGCGACGCTTTCGCCATGCCGCCGGTCTGGCTGTTCGCGCCGACCTTCGAGAACTACGCCAAGGTGCTGAACAACGGCGTCTTCATCCGTGCCTTCTTCAACAGCGTCGTCATTTCGCTCTCGGCGAGCGTGATCTCGGTCGGCGTCGGCGCGCTCGTCGCCTATGGGCTGGTGGCGCAGGACGAGCCGACCAAGCGGCAGAACGAGAAATTCATCCTGAGCCTTCGCATCGCTCCGCCGCTGATCTTCATCATCCCGACCTATTTCCTGGCGGCGCAGATGAAGCTGCTCAACAATCACTGGATCGTCATCGGCGTCTACGCCTTCGTCAACATCCCCTTCGCAATCTCGCTGCTGATCACCTTCTTCGAGGATATTCCGCGGGAACTGAGGGATGCGGCCAAGGTCGACGGCGCGCGCGAATTCACAATCTTCCGCGAGATCTTCCTGCCGGTGGCGCTCGGCGGCATCGTCGCCACCTTCATCCTGTGCGTGCTCTTCACCTGGAACGAATTCTTCATCGCGCTTGTCCTGACGGGGCGCGACACGCAGACCCTGCCGGTCAGCATCACCTCGTTCCTCACCTTCCAGGGTGTGCAATGGGGGCCGCTGACGGCGGCGGCGGCGCTGGTCATGCTGCCGATGCTGGTGCTCGGCATGCTGGTCCAGGGCAAGGTGGTGCGCGGCATGTCGCTCGGCAGCATCAAGGGATAGAACGATGACGGGAACAGACACAATGAAGCGATCCCTGCTGCTGAAGAGCATCCGCAAATCCTATGGCAGCGTCAGCGTGCTGAAGGGCATCGACATCGAGGTGCAGGAGGGCGATTTCGTCGTGCTGCTCGGCCCTTCGGGCTGCGGAAAATCGACCCTCCTGCACGCGATCGCCGGCCTGCATCCGATCGACGGCGGCCTGATCGAGATCGAGGGCCGCGACGTGACGGCGGTGCCGACGCGCGAGCGGGACATCGCCATGGTGTTCCAGTCCTATGCGCTCTATCCGAACATGACGGTACGGCAGAACATCGCCTTCCCGCTGCGCATGCGCAGCGCCAGCGCGGCGGAAAAGGAGACGAAGGTCGCCGAGGTGGCGCGACTCCTGCAGATCGAACCGCTCCTGGAGCGGAAGCCGCGCGAACTCTCCGGCGGCCAGCGCCAGCGCGTGGCGATCGGCCGGGCGCTGGTCCGCGCGCCGAAAATCTTCCTGTTCGACGAGCCGCTTTCCAATCTCGACGCCACCTTGCGCGTCGAGACGCGGGCGGAGATCAAGCAGCTGCACGAGCGCATCCGCAAGACGATGATCTACGTCACCCATGACCAGATCGAGGCGATGACGCTGGCCACGAAGATCGTCGTGATGAACAAGGGCGAGGTGCAGCAGATCGGCAGTCCCTACGAGATCTATCACCGTCCCGCCAATCTCTTCGTGGCGAAGTTCGTCGGCTCGCCCGCCATGCATTTCGTGCCTGGCGACCTGGTGCTTGCGAATGGCAGGCCGGCCTTCGACGACCGGAAGGGCTGGTCGCTGCCGCTTGCCCTGCCGGAAGGAACCGTGGCGAAGGGCGACGTCCTGCTCGGCATCCGGCCGGAACATATCCGCCTTGCGCGCGACGGGCAGCCGGCCATCGAGGCGCGCGTCGAGATGGTGGAATCCACCGGGCCGGAGGACAATGTGACGCTGTCGCTTAACGGTCATTCGCTGGTCGCCCGCATGGAGACCGGGAGCGTTGCCCAGGGGTCCGTCGTGCCGGTCACGATTGCGGCGGAAAAGGTTTCGGTCTTCGACGCGGCCGCCGGGCGGCTGATTGGCTAGAGCGGTTTCAGCAAAAATGCGCAACGGCTTCGGGTGAAGCCGGAAAGATGAGCATGACGGACGACAAGGCAATCCTCGCGGTCGATATCGGCGGCACCAAGACGCTGGTCGCGCTCGTTCGTGCATCCGGCGTGGTGGGTGAGGTGACGGTTCCCACCAGGCGGGAGGATGGGCCGGATCGCTGGCTGGAGGCGGCCCTTGTCGCGGCAGGGCCCTGGCGCGGGCGGTTTTCCGGCATCGGCCTTGCCGTCACGGGCTTCGTGCGGGATGGCCGGTGGTCGGCGATGAACCCGGCGACCCTCGGCATCCCGCCGGATTATCCACTCGTTTCCCGGGTCGAGGCGCTGTTTTCCCGCCCTGCCATCGCCGTCAACGATGCGCAGGCCGCCGCCTGGGGCGAACATGCGCTCGGGGCGGGGCAGGGCGAGGATCTCGTCTTCCTGACCATTTCCACCGGCATCGGCGGCGGCATCGTGCTGAACGGCCGTCTGCGGGAGGGGCTCGCCGGGCATTTCGGACTGACGACCGAGGGCGAGGATGGCGTCTTTCTTGAGGATCGCGTCTCCGGGCGCTGGATGGCGGCCGAAGCCCGGCGTCACGGACAGGCGGCGGATGCGCGGCAGGTTTTCGCCAGCGCCGCGATGGGGGAAGCATGGGCGATGGATATCGTTGCGGCCTCCGCGCAGCGCGTCGCGCGCCTGTGCCGCAACATCCAGTTGGCGCTCGATCCGCCGCGCATCGTTCTCGGCGGCGGCATCGGCCTTGCGGAAGGGTTCATCGACCGGGTGCGTGCGTTGATGCCGCCGCTCGGCCCCGTTGCGCCGGTGCCGATCTGCCGCGCCGAACTCGGCGTTCGGGCCGGCATCCTCGGTGTCGCGGATATGGCCCGTATCGCATTTTCGGGCGCGGGTCGCTAAGACCGGTCGCCGACAGAAGGAGAAACCGACCATGGTGGTTCGCAAGGCCGCAGCGGCAGACCTGCCGTTCATCATCGACGCCTATCGCCTCGCCTTCGCCTTCGACGAGGCGCGCACCCGCCGCTATGTCGAGATGACGGGCCTCGATTGTTTCCGTGTCCTTGAGAGCGACGGGCAGCCGGCCGCGGTCTGGGCGGTCATTTCCTGCGGCCACTGGTTCGGCGGCAGGGTGGTTCCTGCGGCCAACATCGCCCACGTCGCCATCCAGCCGGAGTTTCGCGGCAGCGGCCTTGCCGCCGGCATCCTGGATCTCTCCTGCGAGGACGCCCGCAAGGGCGGGGCGCTGCTCGCCAGCCTTTTCGCCTCGACGCGCCCGGTCTATCGCCGCTCCGGCTTCAACCTTGCGGGTCACGAGATGATCTACGAGGCCGAGACGTCGGAATTCTACAAGATCCGGCAGGACATCCGCTGCCGCCGCGTATCGCTTGGCGCGGCGCGCGCCGTGCTCGAGCCCATCTACCGGCGTGCCTGCCGCCCGCAGTCCGGCCTGCTGGACCGCCACGATGCCCACTGGAATGCCCGCCTCGACGAGACGGCGAGCATCCCCTCGGTCTTCGTCTTCGGCGAGGATGCAGCTTACGTGGTGATCGACACGTCGGACGAGGACGTCCTTGATGTTCGCGACTGGGCCGCGCTGAGCGGCGCGGCGGCCCGGCAGATCCTGAAATTCATCGGCACCTTCTCGACGGTCTATCGCAAGGTGCGCTGGCACGGCGCCCCGCAGGATGCCCTCATCTTCGCCATGCCGGACAAGGGCTGGTCGCTGGTCCACCAGGAGGAGTTTCTGCTGCGTGTGCTGGAGCCGGCGGCCGCGCTGGCGGCGCGCGGCTATGCCTGTGATGACGGTGAGTTGACGCTGGCGATAGAGGGGGCGGAACGGCAGGTCCTGCATCTTGCCCTTCGCGATGGCACAGCGCATTGCACGGCCGATGGCGATGGAGGGCCGGTCCTGACGATCGAGGAGGCCCAGTTCCCCAGCCTGTTCTCCGGCTTCCGCCCGGCCAGTTTCCTGCAAAGGGTAGGCCATGCCGATGGCACGGCCGAAGCCGTTGCCCTTGCCGACCGCATCTTCGTCGGCCCGCCGCCATGGGTTGCCGAACACTTCTGATGACCGCCCGCCCGCTCGCGGTTGGAAAGCATGTCGAGCCGACGAACGGGCTTGCGGCCGACGTGTTCTTCCTTGGAGAACCTGCTCTGGGTCAGGCCTTGCCGAACAGGGCCATGAGATCGACGCTGTCGGAGGTCTTGGCGCCGGCTTCCAGATGGTCCTGGATGTGGCGGAGGTGCAGCGTCATCATCCAGGCCGCCTTTTCCGCATCCCGTGTATGGAAGGCGCCGACGATGGCGGCGTGGTCGTCGTCACGACAATTGCTGACGCCGGGCGCGCCGAAAAGGCCGATGATCAGCGAGGTGCGGGTCACCAGTTCCTTCATCGTGCGGATGAGGATGGCATTGCCGGCGATCTGCGCCAGCAAGGTGTGGAACTGGCCGGACAGGCGGATCGCGTCGTGGCGGTGCCGCTCCTTGTGCGCCACATATTCCATTTCCAGATGGCGGGTCAGCGCCGCGATGTCCGCCTCGCTCGCACGCTGGACGGCGAGGCGGGCGATGTTCGGCTCCAACGCAAGGCGGGCCTCGAAGACTTCGCGGGCCTGCTCGGGCGTGGGCGAGGCGACGAAGGCGCCGCGATTGGCATGCAGCTCCACGACCTCGCGGCTCGCCAGCAGCAGCAGGCTGCGGCGAATGCGCATGCGCCCGACGCCGAAGGCTTCGCATAGCGCCGATTCGGAAAGCTTCGTGCCCGGCGGCAATCTCTGTTCGATGACCGCTTCGAAAATGCGATCGACGATATCGCTCTCGTCGATCTCCTCCGCTTCCATCAGATTTTCCCTGCCTACATCAACCACCGAACTCACCCTGACATGCGTAGTCTGTTGCTCAGCCTCTAAATAAGGCTGATTTGGTTGACCAACAAGCGTCGATTTCGTCGACACGGCTCAGCATGTCTTGTTCACAACCACTTGACAAGATCGTTAACAATGCGCTCAATGCCTCTGCCAAGGCCGATTGGAGCCGCACCTTGCGGCCCATGCGCCTATCAAAAACAGATCAATGGCCCAGAGGAAGAACAATCATGCACAAGCGCACATTCCTGAAAGTTTCCGCTCTTGCCGCAGCGACCATGCTGTCGTTGCCGCTGATGGCCTATGCGCAGAACGCCACGCTGAAGATCGGCTTCGTCGGTGTCACCTCCGGCCCCGCAGCGGCCTGGGGCATTTCCAACCAGCGCTCGATGGAGGCGCGCGCGGCCTGGCTGAACGAGCTCGGCGGCGTGACGATCGGCGACAAGACCTACAATATCGAGATCGTGCCCTTCGACGACCAGAAGGACCCCAAGCGTGCCATCGCCGGCATGGAGAAGATGGCGCAGGACGGCGTGCACTACGTCGTCGGCCCGAACGTCGATGACGGCGCGGCCGCGGTCCGCCCGGTCGCCGAGCAGAACGGCATCATGTATTTCCCCTACGCCTTCCCGAAGGAGCTCTACACGCCGCCGGCATCCAACGCGATCCTCGGCATGGTGGCGAACTACCAGTCGGGCCCGGCCATCTACAAATATCTCATGGAAAACAAGGGTGTGAAGAAGGTCGCCTTCGTCGCGGCCAACGAATCCGACCCGCTCAGCCAGCGTGAATCCGGCATTGCGGCGGCGCAGGCGCTCGGCCTCGAGGTGGTTTCCGGAAACGTGACCTACCAGGTGGACACCACCGACTTCACGCCGGTGCTGCTGCCGGTCATCCAGGCCTCGCCCGATCTGCTCGTGCTTTCGGGCGTCTCGCCGGCCAATGCGCCGCAGCTCATCCGCTCGGCGCGCGAACTCGGCTATACCGGCCTCATCTCCACGGAAACGGCGCAGGATGCGACCGTGCTTGCCGAAGGGGCGGGCGAGCTTGCCGAGGGCTTCATCTCGGTCGGCGGCGCATCGACGCCGGAGCTTGCCAGCGACGCGATGAACGAATTCGTCGAGCGCTACACGAAGATGTTCGGCGAATACAATGACGAGTCCAACACCAAGGTCTATGCGCTCGAATATATCATCGAGACGCTGAAGGCGAACCCGGCGGCGATCGACAATGTCGAGGAGTACAAGAAGACCATGGACACGTTCGAGGCCGCCAACCCCTTCATGAAGGGCGACGCCAAGCTGAAATATGTCGGCACGACCTCCTTCGGCCAGAAGCGCCAGGTCTCCGTACCGCTCGTCGTGAACGAGTACAAGGGCGGCAAGTTCGAGACGCTGTTCGTCGGCCAGGTCGACTGATCGGAGCCTAGGCACTTTCAAGATGGGGACCCGGACGGCGCCAAGTCGTCGGGCCGGGTCTCTCTTTGCCTGAACCTTCTTCCATTGGAGGCTCACGATGGAACAGATAATCGCCAATGGTCTCTACCTCGGGGCGCAATATGCGTTGATCGCCCTCGGGCTGACGCTGATCTTCTCGCTGATGAACGTCTTGAACTTCGCCCACGGGCAGATGTACGTCTTCGGCGGCTTCGTCACCTATACCGTCGTCGTCCAGCTCGGCCTGCCGTTCATCGTCGGCCTCTTCGCCTCGGCGATCGTCCTTGCGGTCATGGGCGCGGCGATCGAGAAATTCCTCTTCGCGCCGGTCGTCCGTCGCTCCAAGCGCGATGAATCGACCATGCTGCTCGCCGCGGGCGTCGCCTTCTTCCTCGATGCCGTCATCCTCTTGTTCTTCGGGGAAAAGCAGCGCGGCGTGCCGAAGATCGTCAACGGCGTCTTCAACTGGGACATGCGCATCATCATGCCCTATGACCGCATCCTGATCGGCGTGCTCGCCATCCTGCTCATCGTGGCCTTCATCGCCTTCATGAACTACTCCAAGACCGGGCGCGCCATGCGGGCGCTCGCGCAGGACAAGATGGCCGCCCAGCTGATGGGCGTGAACGTCGCCCGCTATTCGATGATCGGCTTTGCGCTCGGCGCGATGCTGGCCGGCCTCGTCGGCGGCCTGCTCGTCACCATCACCGGCGTCAATCTCGGCATGGGCGGCCCGACCTCGATCAAGGCCTTCCTGATGATCATGATCGGCGGCGCGGGCGTGATTTCCGGGGCGATCGCCGGCGGTTTCATCCTCGGCATGATGGAGAGCGTCGGTCTCACCGTGCTCTCGGCCTATGGCGACATCACCTATCTCGTGATCTTCGCCTCGCTGATGGTGTTCCTGGCCGTCCGCCCGCAGGGGCTGATGGGCAAGCCGTGGGGTTGAGATCATGGACACGAAAAAACTGCTCGGCTTCGCCGTCTTCCTTCTTGCCGTCTTCGTGCTCGTGCCGCTGTTCATCGGCGCCACCGGTCGCGTCGATTTCTTCTATACGCTGACCTCGGTCGCGCTCCTCTCCGTCGGGGCGGCCGGCGTCTGGCTCACCTTCTATATCGGCCGCATCAATATCGGCCAGGGCGCCTATGCGCTGGTGGGCGGCTATGTGTCGGCCATACTGGTCACGCAAGCCGGCGTCTCCTTCTGGCTGACGCTGCCGCTGGCCGGCCTCTTCTGCGCCGCCATCTCGGTGGTGATCGGCTTGCCGATCCTGCGTCTTCGCGGCGTCTACTTCGCCATGGTGACGCTGGTGCTGACGGAGGTCGCGCGCCTTTCCGCGCTCGCCTTGCCGGTCACGAACGGTGCCAAGGGCATCACCTCGATCCCGCTGCCGGGCGAGCTTTCCCTCTTCGGCCTGACGATCATCCCGGCCTTCGGCTCGCTCTCCAATCCGCGCATCGGCTTCTACATGATGGCCGTCGTGCTGATGGTCGTCACCTATCTGGTGCTCTGGCGCATCGTGAACTCGCGGCTCGGGCATCTGTGCCGCAGCCTCCAGCAGAACGAGGAGCTTTCGGCCTCGATCGGCGTCAACACCGCCTATCTCAGGGTGCTCGCCTATGCGATCTCTTCGTTCTTCGGCGGTATTGCCGGGGCCATGTTCGCCTCCATCGCCCAGTCGATCTATCCGTCCTCCTTCGTGGTCGCCGACAGTGTGAACTTCATGCTCTACTGCTTCCTCGGTGGCCTTGGCTATGTCTTCGGCCCGATGCTCGGCACGCTGCTGCTCTATTTCGGCTGGGACCTCCTGTCGATCGCCAAGCAATACCAGCTCCTCGTCTACTCCGGCGTCATGATCCTGCTCATGCTTGTCCTGCCGAACGGGGTTCTCAGCCTTCTCGACAAGAAGGAGGGCCGCGCATGAGCACCATCCTGCAGATCAAGAACATCACCAAGCGCTATGGTGGCCTGACGGCGGTCAACGACGTCTCTTTCGACGTCAACAAGGGCGAGATCCTCTCGGTGATCGGCCCGAACGGTGCGGGAAAATCGACGCTGTTCAAGCTGATCTCCTCCTTCGTGCCGGCGACCAGCGGGGAGGTGCTCTTCAACGGGGAGCGCATCTCCAGCCTCGCCCCGCACAAAGTGGCCCGCATGGGCGTCGTGCGCACCTTCCAGGAAACGACGATCTTCCGCTCCATGACGGTGCGCGAGAACATCATCGTCTCCCATCACCTGCGCTCGAAGGCGAGCCTCTTCGGCTTCTTCCTCGGCACGAAGCAGGCGAAGGACGACGAGGCGGCCTTCGCGGCCTCGGCGGACGACATCGTCGATTTCCTCGGCCTCCAGGCCATCCGCAACGAGCTCGCCTCCAACCTGCCGCAGGGGCATCTGCGAGCGCTCGGCATGGCCATCGGTCTTGCCACCGATCCGAAGGTCATCCTGCTCGACGAACCCTTCGCCGGCATGAACCATGACGAGACGATGAAGATGGTCGGCCTCGTGCGGCGCCTGCGCGACGAGCGCGGCGTCACCGTGCTCCTCGTCGAGCACGACATGCCCGCTGTCATGAAGATCAGCGACCGCATCGTGTGCATCAACTTCGGCCAGAAGCTGGCCGAGGGCACCCCCCAGGAAATCCGCGAGAACGAGAAGGTGATCGAAGCCTATCTCGGCTCCGAAGATGCGGCGATCGGGATGTAAGCCATGACGAAGATATTGAGCGTTGAGAATATCGAACTCTACTACGACCACATCTATGCGCTGAAGGGCGTCTCCATCGATGTGGACGAGGGCGAAACCGTCGCGCTGATCGGCGCGAACGGGGCGGGCAAATCCTCGATCCTTCGGGCGATCACGGGGCTCCGGCCGGTCAAGTCCGGCCAGATCTTCTACCAGGGCCAGCGCCTCGACGGTACCCCCGCGTCCGATGTGGTGCGCAAGGGCATTTCCATGGTGCCCGAGGGCCGCCGCGCCTTCCCGCTGATGTCGGTGAAGGACAATCTCCTGATGGGGGCTTTCACCCGCACCGACAAGGCGGAGATCGAGCAGACGCTGGAGAACGTGCTGACGCGTTTCCCGCGCCTGCGCGAACGCTACCATCAGCAGGCGAACACCATGTCGGGCGGCGAGCAGCAGATGATGGTGATCGGCCGCGCGCTGATGGCCCGCCCGAAACTGCTGCTGCTGGACGAGCCGTCGCTCGGCATCGCGCCGAAGCTGGTGCAGGACATCGCCCGCGCCATCGTCGCCATCAGCCGCGACGAGAAGGTCTCCATCCTCCTCGTCGAACAGAACAGCCGCATGGCGCTGTCCATCTCCAACCGCGCCTATGCGCTTTCCACCGGGTCGATCGCGCTGTCGGGCAATTCCAGGGACCTGATGAACGACGACCGCATCAAGGCTGCCTATCTCGGAGGCGAACTCTGACATGAAAATCCTCGTCATCAACCCCAACACCACAGCATCGATGACGGACCATATCGGCAAGGCGGCGCGCGGCGCCGCCTCTGCCGGAACCGAGATCGTCGCCGTCAACCCGGTGAAGGGGCCGGTCTCGATCGAAGGCTATTTCGACGAGGCGATGAGCCTTGCCGGCCTGCTCGGTGTCATCAAGGATAATCCGGATTGCGATGCCGTCGTCATCGCCTGTTTCGACGATACCGGGCTCGATGCAGCGCGCTGCCTTACCGACCGGCCGGTGATCGGCATCGGCGAGGCGGCCTATCACTTCGCCTCGATGATCTCGAACAAGTTCTCGGTGGTCACGACGCTCGCCCGTTCGGTGCCGGCGCTTGAGCACAATCTCTCGCGCTACGGCCTTTCGGCTCGCTGCGCCCGCGTGCGTTCCTCGGAGGTGGCGGTGCTGGAACTGGAGCAGCCGGGCTCCAATGCGCGCCAGAAGATCAGCGCCGAAATCGGCCTCGCCGTTAGCGAGGACCGAGCGGAGGCGATCGTGCTCGGCTGCGCCGGCATGGCGAGCCTTGCGAACGACCTTGCCGGCGAGCACGGTCTGCCGGTGCTCGACGGCGTCACCTGCGCGGTCAGGCTGGCCGAGGCCATGGCCGGCCTCAACCTGCGTACATCCCGCCTCGGCGGTTACGCCCCGCCGCCGCCGAGCAAGCTCCGGGCGGCGCTCGGTTAGCTCTTTCCTACAAAAGAGCGGAACGCGGCCAGGCCGCATTCCGCTTTCGCGCTCGGCTTACTTGCCGGCGTTGTACTTGGCGTCGACCTCGTTGATCGCCTGGACATTGCCGGCCGAGCGGCCGTTCTCGTCGAAGGTCTGGGCGAGGAAGGCGTCGGCGATGGACTTTGCCAGTTCCGAGCCGATGACGCGCGCGCCCATGGTGATGATCTGGGCGTTGTTGGACAGCGCGGCGCGCTCGGCCGAATAGGTGTCGTGCGTCAGCGCGGCGCGGATGCCGGGCACCTTGTTGGCCGAGATGCAGACGCCGATGCCGGTGCCGCAGACGAGGATCGCGCGGTCGTAATCACCGGCGATGACGGCGGAGGCGACGCGGTCGGAGAGGTTGGCGTAAAATGCGTCCGGGCCGGCATCGGTGCGCGAGATCTCGTGCACCTCATGGCGGTCCTTCAGGTGATCGGCGAGAATCTTGGCGAGGCCTTCGCCCGCACTGTCACCGGCAATTGCAAGTTTCATGGGAAGTCTCCTTTCAGATGGTGGCGGCGCAGCGCGCCAGGATGTCGAGATAGCCTTCAACCTTCCAGGCTGAGCGGCCGATGAAGAGCCCGTCGATATTGGGGCAGGCGATCAGTTCCTCGCAGTTCTCAGGGTTGACCGAGCCGCCGTAGAGGCAGGGAATGCGGCGGCCGAGGACTTTTTCCGCGACCTCGGCGATCTCGGCATGGCGGGCATCCGCATAGTCCGCGCTTGCCGGGATGCCCTTTTCACCGATCGCCCAGACGGGCTCGTAGGCGAGCAGGATGTCCGCCTGCTTCTGCGTGGTGTCGAGCCGCGAGAGCGCGCCGCGCACCTGCTGGGCGAGAACCTCGGTCGCATTGCCGCCTTCGCGGTCGGCGAGCGTTTCGCCGATGCAGATCAGCGGTACGAGGCCGTGGCGCACGGCAGCTTCGGTCTTCAGGCCGACCGTCTCGTCCGTTTCGCCGAAATGCTCGCGGCGCTCGGAATGGCCGAGCTCGACGAGATCGAGATTGCAGTCCTTCAGCATCACCGGCGAAATCTCGCCGGTCCAGGCGCCTTCGTCCGCCCAGTGCATGTTCTGCGCGCCGACCTTCACCGAGGTGCCGGCAAGGAGCGCCTTGACCTCGCGCACGGCGGTGAAGGGCGGAATGACGAAACGCTGGATGCGGGGTTCGCGGCCGCTATCGGCGGCTTTCAGCCCCTCGGCGAAAACCGTTGCCTCCGCCAGCGTCTTGTTCATCTTCCAGCTCGTGCCGACCCAGAATGTGCGGCTCATGACGTCGTCTCCTTTGCGATCCTGACCGTCGTCCGGCCGCCAAGTTCCGCGGCGGTGTCGTGCGGCAGGGGTTTGTCTGAAATGACCGTGTCGAATTCGGCAAGGTCGGCGAGCACGTGCAGCGCCGTGTGGCCGAAGCGGCGGCTGTTGATCAGCAGGCATTTCTGCCGGCTCGCCGCCATCATCGCCCGCTTGGCCCGCACCACGGCCTCGTCCATGTGATAGGAGAGGCGCCCCGAGGCGGCCGGGGCCGAGACGAAGGCGATGTCGGCGCGCAGCCGCGACAGCGCCTCTTCCGTCACGATGCCGAAATAGGCGTTGAACTTCGCCGAGAAGACGCCGCCGAGGCCGATCAGCGTCACGCCGGACATGCCCTTGGCGCGTTCCAGGATGGCGGCGTTGTTGGTGATGAGGGTGATCGGCTTCTTCGCGCACAGAACGTCGCCGAGCACCGAGGCCATCGAGCCGTCGTTGATCATCACCGTCATGCCCGGCTCGACCAGTTCCGCGGCGGCTTCGGCCAGCGCCCGCTTGACGTCGGCCTCCTGCAGTTCGCGGAAGCGGAAATCGCTTTCGAACTGGGTGCCGGCATCGATCGTCGCGCCGCCGCGCACTTTCCGAAGCACGCCTGCCCGTTCCAAATCGTCGAGGTCGCGGTGGATGGTCATCTTGGAGACGCCGAAGCGTGCCGCGACGTCGTCGAGTTCGACGGCCCGGCTTTCGACCAGAAGATTGATGATCTCCTGCCTGCGCTCTTCTCGTTTCACGGCGTTCTCCATCTCACGCTGCGGTCAGGCCTATAACATCCTTTCGCACATAATATAACATAAAGTATGTTATTTTGTGATTTTTCTATGTCGAGCTCTGCAGAAGCTGCCGCGCCGTCCGCTCGTCCGTGATGAGCCCGTGAAGGGTGTGGCTGTGCAGCACGGCGCGGATGGCCTCGGTCTTCACCGGCCCGCCGGCAATCGCGACGATCCGGTCCCCGCCCGCTTCCGAGAACGAGGCGGCAAGGGTCCGGGCGGTCACGGCGGTTTCGAGGATGCGACCCTTGGCGTCGAAGAAATGGCCGAGCAGTTCGCCGACGCCGCCGAGCGCGACGATCTCCTCCAGTTCGTCGGGCTGCAACATGCCCGAGGTGACGAGGTGGGCCTGGTTGTCGACGGTGCCGATGCCGACGACCTTGAGATCGGCGCTGCGGGCGAGGTTGAACACCTCGCTGACGCCGCGCTGCGAGAGCAGCACTTCCCGGTCCTCCTCGGTGTTCGCGAAGAACGGCACCGGCATCACATAGGCCTGGGTGCCCGTCTTGGCCGCCAGGCGATGCATGACGTCGTAGGGGTTGGCGGCGTAGTTGCGGGTGAGGCCGCCGAGCAGCGAAACGAAGCGCGTGCCGCTGGCGCTGATCCGCGGCAGATGATGCACGGCCGCCGAGAGCGTGCGGCCGTGGCCGAAGCCGATGACGGCGGCTTCGCCGCGTTCGATTTCGCGCCGAAGGAAATCCGCGCCGATATGGCCGAGCGTCGTCAGGGCCAGCGGATCGTCGTCGACATCGGGTGCGACCTCGCAATAGTCGAGCCCGTAACGGGTGGAAAGATCGAGCTCGAGCTGGACGCATTCGGCGATCTCGCCGTCGATGCTGACCTTCACCACGCCCTCGGCGACGGCGCGGGCGATCAGCCGGTGTGCCTTCACCGAGGGAATGCCGAGCCTTTTCGCCACGGCGGACTGGGTGAACCCGCCGACATAGTGCAGCCAGGCGGCGCGGACGGCGAGGGAGTCTTCAATGTCGGTCATCGGCGATGTCCTGTCCTGCTTTCAACCGGAAGCGGTCTTCAGGCCCAGTCTTAGCAAGCGGCCTCGGGATGGTCAGCCCAGCTTCAGGTCCGACGCACCGGTATCGATGTGAGGAGCCCAGAAGGCGATGCTTTCTGCGATCTGCGGAATGACCTCGCGGTCGTTCGGCTCGCGCTCCTTGAAGGAAAGTTCGAGGCAGATCTCGTTGTCGGCGGCGCCGCCCTCGGCGAAGGCCTGCAACAGCGGTTCCGGCTGGATACGGCCCCTGGCGTTGAATTCGGCGGTGAAGGGCCGGTGGCCGCCCTTGTCCATCAGGCTCTGCTTGATGTGGATGATCGGCGACACCTTCGGCACCGCGCGCGCCCAGGCGTAGGGGTCGAAGTCGTCCGGATTGTCGGAGGTGACGTCGCCATGGTCGATATCGGCCATCATCCACATGGGGATCGCCATATTTGCCGCGGTGAGCCGGTCCTGCAGCGACAGGCACGCCTCGATGGTCTCGCCGAATTCACGGCCGACACTCATCGGTTCCCAGAAGACATAGGAAAGGCCCGCGCCCCTGGCATGCTCGGCGACCTCGGCCCAGCAGTCGATGGCGATGTCGATCAGCTCCGCGCGGCGAGCCGGATCGTCGAAATCCCGGTAGGTGAAGATGGCGAACTGGGTGCCGACGGCGGCGCCGCCGAGATCGCCGATGATATCGGCAAAGGTCTTGAACCAGTCGACATAATAGCGCCGCACCTCCGCATCCGGATGGCCGAAATGGTTGAGGCGGCCATAGGGGCCGGTCATACCCGAGGTGACGCGCACGCCGCTGCGCTGGAGCGCCTTGTCCATCTGCCGCGTCAGTCGGCGGATCGTCGTGGCGCTCCAGCTCGGATTGATGAATTCATGGGTGAGCTGGAGGTCGCGCAGGCGCAGTTTTCGCGCGACCGTGTCGATCAGGTCGTCGGGATCGGCGAAGCGGTTGACCAGAGGATTGGTGTTGAGCGAGAGCGTCAGCGGCATAACGGTCCTCAGGCGGCGGCGAGGCGGGCGGTGTCGAACCAGTCGGCGAAGGCCGCGCGCTCGGCTTCGGTCAGGTGCAGGTAGTGCTTGGTGCGGCGATAGAGGATGTCTTCCGCCGTATCGGCCCATTCGCTGGCGACGAGATAGCGGGCCTCGGCCTCATAGAACTGCCCGCCGAAATGCCGGCCGAGGCTGTCCAGATTGCTTGCGCCGGCGACGACGTTTTTCGTGCGCGTGCCGTAGAGGCGGCCGTAGTGGTGCACCAGCTTGCGCGGCATCCAGGGATAGGTGTCGCGGAGGGTGTTGGCGAAGGTCTCGTAGTCGGCGTTCGGCATGTCGCCGCCCGGCAGCGGGGCCTTTTCCGTCCAGTCGTCGCCCATGTTCGGGAAGATGGGCCTGAGGCGCTGCATGCCGCGCTCGGCAAGCTCGCGGAAGGTGGTGATCTTGCCGCCGAAGACGTTGAGCAGCGGCGCGCCGCCCGTCTCGTCGAGATCGAAGACGTAGTCGCGGGTGACGGCGGAGGGATTGCCCTTGCCGTCGTCGAACAGCGGGCGCACGCCGGAAAAGCTATGCAGCACATCCTGCCGGCGCAGCTTTTCCTTGAAATAGCGGTTCACCGCCTTGAGCAGGTAGTCGATTTCGCTCTCGTCGGCCGAAACATCCTCGGCGCGGCCCTCATAGGCGATGTCGGTGGTGCCGATCAGCGCCTTGTCGCCCTCATAGGGGTTGATGAAGATGACGCGCTTGTCGTGGTTCTGCACGAGATAGGCGTTCGCGCCGGCCCAGAATTTCGGAACGATGATGTGGCTGCCCTTGACGAGGCGCACGTTGCGCGTGGAGTTGGAGCCGGCGACGCGGTTGATGACGTCGGAGACCCAGGGGCCGGCGCAGTTGACCACGCATCTGGCGCGGAAGGTGCGGATCTCGCCGGTCAGGCTGTTCTTCGTCGTCACGGTCCAGGCGCCGTTTTCGCGGCGGGCGGAGATCGCGGGCGAGCGGGTCAGCACCACGGCGCCCTTTTCCGCCGCGCCGACGGCGTTGAGCGTGACGAGCCGGGCGTCGTCCACCCAGCAGTCGGAATATTCGAAGCCACGCGTATACTGGTCGAGGATCGGCGTGCCTTCGGGGTCGCGTCTCAGGTCCAGCGTGCGCGTGCCCGGCAGTTTCTTGCGGCCGCCGAGATGGTCGTAGAGGAAGAGGCCGAGACGCACGAGCCAGGCGGGGCGATCCTCTGGACTGTGCGGCAGCACGAAACGCATGGGCCAGATGATGTGCGGGGCGGCGTTGAGCAGCACCTCGCGCTCGATCAGCGCCTCGCGCACCAGGCGGAATTCGTAATATTCGAGATAGCGCAGACCCCCGTGCACCAGCTTGCCGGAGCGCGAGGAGGTGCCCTCGGCGAGATCGCCCTTTTCGCAGAGCACGACCTTCAGCCCGCGGCCGGCCGCGTCACGGGCGATGCCGGCGCCGTTGATGCCGCCGCCGATCACGAAGAGGTCGATATGCTCGGGTTCGTTCATCTCAGTCTCCTTCGGCGCCCCGCGGGAAGGCGCGATCGTTTTCCTCAATGCGCAGCCAGGATGTCCCAGGCGGGAGCGATGCCCCGGCGTACATCCGAATAGGCGGTGAAGAGGCGCGTCATGCGTTCGGTGCCTTGCGGCGCCGGTGGTTCGGCCGTGCCAAGCTCGGGCGTCACCCAGTCGGCGATGCAATCGTCCATGGTGCGGTAGGCGCCGATGGCGACGGCGGCCATCATCGAAGCGCCGGCGGCGCCGGCCTCCTCTCGGCTGCTGACCCGCACCGGCGCGCCCAGCGCCGCGGCGAGCGTGCCGCGCAGCGCCACGGAGCGTGCTGCGCCGCCGCTGATGCGCAGTTCCGGCGGCAGGGCGCCCATGGCGGCGTAACAATCGCGCGTCGCCATGCCGAGGCCCTCGACGACGGCGCGCACGAGATCCGGGTAGCGATGGCGGCTGGCAAGGCCGGTGAAGTTGGCGCGTGCCCGGGCGTTGACGAAGGGGCCGCGCTCGCCGGCCTCGGAAATATAGGGGTGATAGAGGATGTTGCCGGGCCTGCTTTCGGCAAACCAGGGGTCGATCCGGGTGATCATCTCGTCAAGGCCGACGGGGATGCCGAATTCGCCGAGCAGGTCCGCGCCGAGTTGCAGCAGCCAGTCGAGATTGATCGTCGCGCCCATGTTGGTCTGGACCTGGGTGACGATGCCGGGGATCGGCAGGGTGATGACATAGCCGGTGCGCTCGGCGTTGAGCACCACGTCGCCGACGGGCTTTGCCAGCAGATGCACGCCGGTCGAACCGATGGCGGAGCAGGCGGCGTTGCGGCCTTCGCTGCGCACGCCCGCTCCGAGCGCCGTCATGACCATGTCGACATAACCGAGGCAGACGGGCGTGCCGGCCACGAGGCCGGAGGCGGCGGCCGCTTCGGCCGTCAGCGGATGTACGGTCTGCGTGCCCTCGATGACCTCCGGCAGCAGGCTGCGGCGATGGGTGAGGCCGAGGGCGGCGAGCACGTCATCGTCATAGCGGCGGGTGCGGAAATTGCCGAAGGTGAAGCTCACCTCGGACGGGTCGGTGGCGCGGATGCCGGTGAGGTTGAGGTAGAGCCAGTCCTTGCAGTGCATGGCCGTTTCGGCTTCGGCGAGCAACTCCGGGAAATACTGGTCCATATGGGCAAGCTGCGTGCCCTGCTGGCAGGTGTTGAGGCCGGTGCCTGTCGCCGAAAAGCGTACGCGGTCGGCGTCCGCAGCGGCCAGCCGCTCGACGGTCGGCGCGGCGCGGGCGTCGAGCCAGAGCCACGCGTCGCCGGCCGGCCGGTTTTCCGCGCCGACGAGCCAGGTGCCGTCGCCCTGGCCGGTGACGGCGATGGCGGCGGTGCGCTTGGCGAGGCCTTCGACCTTTTCGGCGAGGCTGCGCAGGGCGCGCGTGCAGTCGAGCCAGGTCTGGTCGAGCGACTGGGTGACGGCGCCGTCTTCGCCGGTCCTGTAGGTGTTGCGCACGGAAGCGCTGGCGATCTGGCGGCCGGCAAGCGTGAAGGCGACGGCCTTCATCACGGAAGTGCCCGCGTCGATGCCGATGATCAGGTCAGCCGCTTCAACCATGGCATGCACCCGCGGATCCCGCGACAGCCCGTGCCGCTTCGCCTGACCCGAAACAGAGCATTCGATCCTCCCGATAGTCTCTCGGCCTTAATGCGTGGTTTTCGGATCAGGGCCCGCCCGTCCGTACGGAATTTACCACGAACCTCCCGAATGTCGCCATGGAACATACCACAAAGTTATCATGTGTCTCGTAAAATTTTTCGAGCATCGAATTTTTTTTCAGATATTATAGGCGATGAGCATGTTCACGGGCGGCGGGCGGCTTTTGCAGCTCGTCCGCCGCTACCTTTCCCGTGCCATGGTGCCGGCATGCGGTCGCTGCCGCGTAGTCGCCGCTTGTGCTTCAATTTATGCTCAGTTTAATCAATGGTTTGATTGACTATCAATGCCGCCTGCCTGTTTGTGTCGGAGACCGCCCGGCAGTAGCGCTTCCTCCGTTCTGTCCTCTCTTGCAGGGGTGATTTCTTGAGTGTGGGCGTGGCGGAAGGAGATGCAGCGGGCAAAAAGGCCGATTGACAAGTTGTGTTAATTTAACATATACATTGCGACATATAACACATTTATACCGCAACTGCGAAAATGTGTGCACTGCAGCGCGAAGCCGGTGAGGAGACTGGCGGGCGCCGGCCATGGGAGGATGTCATGACCCTTTTTTCTCGGAAGAGAGCGCAGCCCGATGGCCGCAGCGCATATGCAGACGCGCGTGCGCCATCGGCGCCGTGCCGGAGCGCCCGCTAAAACTTCCTTCGTTCAATCGCAAGGCCCATCGACATGACTGACGCCACGCAATCGAAATCGCCCCAGCCCGCGCGAAACGTCCGTTGGATCGGTGTCGCCGCCGCGGTGCTGGTCGGCGCCATGATCTTCGACACGAAGATCGTGCGCATCGGCTCGGAAAACGACGTTCAGGTGCAAAGATTCTCGGCCGAGGCTTTCGGCGCCGAGCAGTTCCCGTTGATCAAGCAGAGCGTCGAGACGCGCGCTGTCGATGCCGTTGAGCTGGCGCAGGCGATCGCCGCCGACAGGAAGGCGGCCGGCGAGAAATACGGCGTCGCGACCTCGGTCGGGCCGGTGATCCCGGTCAAGTTCACCGGCACCGTCGGCGAACGCAAGGCGAACTACAATGTCGTCGCCGTCGAGGGCCTGCCGGCCGAGCTGACCCTGCGCGTGCAGACCGGGCCGGCGCTGAACGGCACGGACCTGCGCGATGCGACCGGCCAGATCGAATTCGGCCAGTTCAAGAACCAGATCGAATACCAGGACGCGGGATCCGCCATCAACAACGAGGTCAAGAAGGTCGTGCTCACCGGCATCGATCCGGCGGCGCTCACCGGCAAGACCGTCTCGGTGATCGGCGTCTTCAAGCTGGTCAATCCGAAGAGCTGGATCGTCACGCCCGTGAGGCTCGACGTCCAATGAGCGCGCTTGATCCCGGCCGAAAGGATGAGGTCGTGCTCGCCGCGCGCAACGTGGCGAAGGCCTATGGCAACATCCATGCCCTAAAGGGCGTCAATTTCGACATTCACCGCGGCCAGGTGACGACGCTGTTCGGCGAGAACGGCGCCGGCAAGTCGACGCTGATGAAAATCCTCTCCGGCGTGGTGCAGCCGACGTCCGGCGAAATCCTTCTCGATGGAGATCCGATCGTTTTCGCGTCATCCTCCCAAGCACGCGACCGCGGCATCTCCATCATCCATCAGGAGCTGAGCCTCGCGCCGAACATGAACGTCCGCGACAACATCTTCATGGGCCGCGAGATCATGACGGCGACGGGCGTGGATTTTTCGGAAGAAGAGCGCCAGACGCGGCTCCTGATGGCTGAACTCGAAGAGGATATCGATCCTCTTACCCCGGTCGAGGACCTGCGCCTCGGCCAGCAGCAGATCGTCGAGATCGCGCGGGCTCTTTCGGTCAATTCGCGCATCCTCATCATGGACGAGCCGACCTCGGCGCTCAGCGCCTCCGAAGTCGAGGTGCTGTTCAAGGTCATTCGGGACCTTACCAATCGCGGCGTCTCCATCGTCTATATCTCGCACCATCTCGAAGAGGCCCTGCAGATCACCAACCATGCGGTGGTGCTGCGCGACGGCGTGATGACGGCCTATGCCGAGCGCAAGGACATCGACCTCGAATGGATCGTCCGCCACATGGTCGGCGACAATTTCGATCTCGGCGTCCCGCCGGCCGGCTACGAGAAGGGCGATGTCGCACTCTCCATCGAAGGGCTGACGGTGCCCGATCCGGGCGGTGCCGGCTATGCGGTCGTCGACGGGCTTTCGCTTGCGGTGCGGGCGGGCGAGATCGTCTGCATCTATGGCCTGATGGGCGCGGGCCGCACGGAACTGCTCGAAACGGTCGCGGGCCGCCTCAAGGCGTCAGCCGGCAGGGTGGTGCTGAAGGGCCGCGACGTCACCGGGCAGTCCATCTCGCAGTGCATTCGCGACGGTCTCGTGCTCGTGCCGGAAGACCGGCAGCGCGACGGCCTGGTGCAGACCATGACGGTCGGCCGCAACCTGTCGCTCGCCAGCCTCGGCGCCTTCACGCGCGGGCTTTTCACCTCCCCCGCCCGCGAGGCGGGCCTCGTCGGCAACGCCATCCGCAAGGTGCACATCAAGACCGATGGCGGCGGGGCGGCGATCGGCTCGCTCTCCGGCGGCAACCAGCAGAAGGTGGTCATCGGCAAGATGCTGGCGACCGATCCCGACGTCATCTTGCTCGACGAGCCGAGCCGCGGCATCGACATCGGCGCCAAGGCCGAGGTCTTCAAGCTGCTCGCCGAGCGGGCAAAACAGGGTCTCGCCGTCGTCTACACAACGTCGGAGGTCGGCGAATGCCTCAGCATCGCCCACCGCATCCTCGTCATGCGGCGCGGCCGCATCTCCGCGGAATTCGGTCCCGACGTGACCAAGGAACAGATCATGGCCGCCTCCGGCGAAGCCGTGCATGCCCACTAGAGCGATCCCGGTTCACCGGAATTGCTCTGGGTTGTTGTTTTTATCGCATTCTCCGACGCCGAAGCGATGCTTCGGCTGGAAATGCACTAGGAGCGCTGAAGCAATGTCAGTCACACCTGCAATCGACACAAAGGCAGCGGCCGGAAGCGGCAAGCGCAAGAAGGGCTTCGTCGAGCTCCTGTTCGAAGGCCGCGCCTTCTTCGCGCTGATCGCCATCGTCGTCGTCTTCTCGCTGATGTCGCCGAACTATTTCACGGTCAGCAACTTCCTCATCATGGCCTCGCATGTGGCGATCTTCGGCCTGCTCGCCATCGGCATGCTGCTCGTCATCCTCAATGGCGGCATCGATCTTTCGGTCGGCTCGACGCTCGGGCTAGCCGGCGTCGTCGCGGGTTTTCTCATGCAGGGCGTGACTCTGCCGCAGCTCGGCGTCATCCTCTATCCCTCGGTCTGGGTCGTGGTGGTGCTGACCTGCCTGCTCGGCGCGGTGGTCGGGGCGGTCAATGGCGTGCTGATCGCCTATCTGCGCGTGCCCGCCTTCGTCGCGACGCTCGGCGTGCTCTATGTCGCCCGCGGCATCGCGCTCCTGATGACCAACGGCCTTACCTACAACAATCTCGGCGGCCGCCCGGAGCTCGGCAATACCGGTTTCGACTGGCTCGGCTTCAATCGTCTTGCCGGCGTGCCGATCGGCGTCCTCGTCCTGCTCGTTTTCGCGATCATCTGCCACATCCTCCTGACGCGCACGGCCTTCGGCCGCTGGCTCTATGCTTCCGGCGGCAACGAGCGGGCGGCGGAGCTTTCGGGCGTGCCGGTCAAGCGGGTCAAGATCACCGTCTATGTGCTTTCCGGCGTCTGTGCGGCCGTCGCGGGCCTGGTGCTTTCCTCGCAGCTCACCTCGGCCGGACCGACGGCGGGCACGACCTATGAACTGACGGCGATCGCCGCCGTGGTCATCGGCGGGGCGGCGCTGACGGGCGGGCGCGGCACGGTCATCGGCACCATGCTCGGCGCCTTCGTCATCGGCTTCCTGTCGGACGGCCTCGTGATCATCGGCGTTTCGGCCTACTGGCAGACGGTCTTCACCGGCGCCGTGATCGTCACCGCCGTTCTGTTGAACAGCATCAAATACGGCCGCCGCTAAGGTAAGCGGCGACTGACAGGAACTGACTGCGGCCGGGAGAGGCGGACCATCGAACGCCCGGCAGCGGAAAGTATTGCCGAAAATCGGCGCAACCGGACTCAACAAAGGGAGTGAGACCATGTTCAAAAAAGGTATGCGTGTACTCTTCGCAGCAACCGCCGTCGTGCCGTTGCTCTTCAGCTCCGCCTTCGCCGAAGGCCTGATGACGATCATCGTCAACGATCCGTCCAACCCCTATTGGTTCACGGAAGGCGAAGTCGCCAAGGCGACGGCGGAAAAGCTCGGCTATACCGCGAATGTCGGCGCCCACAAGGGGGACACCAACACCGAAAGCAACCTGATCGACACCGCGATCACCAACAAGTCGGTCGCCATCATCCTCGATCCGGCCAATGCCGACGGTTCGGTCGGCGCGGTCAAGAAGGCCGTCGCCGCGGGCATTCCGGTCATCCTCGTCAATGCCGAGATCAACCAGGAAGGCCTTGCCAAGGCGCAGCTCGTCTCGAACAACGCCCAGGGCGCGGCCCTCGGTGCGCAGCAATGGGTCGAGGCGGTCGGCGACAAGGGCAAATATGCCGAGCTCTTCGGCAATCCGGCCGACAACAATGCCGCGACGCGCTCGAACGGTTACGAGACCGTGCTGACGCAGTATCCGGACCTCGAAAAGGCCGCCAAGGAAGTCGCCGACTGGGACCGCACCAAGGGTCACGCCAAGATGCAGTCCATGCTGCAGGCGAATCCGGACATCATCGGCGTCATCAGCGGCAATGACGAAATGGCGCTCGGCGCCATCGCGGCACTGAAGGAGGCCGGCAAGCTGGAGCAGGTCAAGGTCGGCGGCTTCGACGGTTCGCCGGATGCGGTCGCCGCCATCAAGGCGGGCGAGTTGCAGTACACGGTTCTTCAGCCGGTCGCCGTCTTCTCCGAAGAGGCCGTCAAGCAGGCGGACAACGTGATCAAGAACGGCAGCACGGGTGCGGCGAGCGAGAAGCAGCTCTTCGATTGCCTGCTGATCACCAAGGACAATGTCGACAAGTACACCGCTCCCTTCGTTCTGAGCGAGTAATCGGCGCGGGGAGCGCCCCTGCGGGCGCTCTCCTTTCGCATCCCGGCGAGGTCCGGGGTCAGCTTGGCATTTCCCTTGCCGCCCGATACGAGATACGAAACGCTATCCTCGAAATATTGGCAGGGTCTCCGGTGAACAAGAAAGTCGACGTCAAGGATTTGCTTTCGGAAGAGCTGCCGAGCGACAGCCGGCATGCGCGCCAGCTGGTGCGCCGGCAGATGATCGCCGAGACGGTCATCGCCGAAGGCTCCATCCGCATCGAGGACCTGACCGAGCGCTTCGGCATCAGCCTGATGACGGCGCACCGCGATGTCGACGAACTCGTCAGCCGCGGCCTGTTCCGCAAGACGCGCGGCATCGTTTCCGCCGCGCCGACCAGCCTCATCGAATCCTCCGACGTCTACCGGGCGACGAAACAGGCCAAGGAGAAGAAGGCGATTGCCCGCGCCGCCATGCGCTTCGTCGAGCCGGGCCAGGCCATCTTTCTCGACGACGCCACCACCGTGCACGAGATGACCGCCTTCCTGCCGGCCAAGGTGCCGCTGACGGTCATCACCAATTCGCTCGTGCTCATCAACGAGTTGAAGGACGTCAACGACGTCAACCTCATCTGTCTCGGCGGCCAGTTCTACAATTGGTGCAATGCCTTCATGGGGCACATCACCACCAACGAGATCCGGCGCCTGAGGGCCGATACCGTCTTCATGTCGCTCTCGGCCATCGTCGATGACGTGGTCTATCACCAGTCGCCGGAGACGGTGGAGACAAAACGGGCCATGTTCGAGAGTTCCACCAAGCGTGTGCTCCTGGCCGATCACACCAAGTTCGAGCGGCGTGCGCTGCACCACTTTGCCGGGCTGCAGGAATTCGACGCCGTGATCGTCGACGAGGATATCCCCATCTCGCATCTCTCGCGCATGCGCTCGAAGGGCATCAACGTCATCGTGGCGGATGCCGAGCGTTCCGCCTGACCCCCCTTTGCTCTTTTCTCCCTTCGACCAATATTGCATCTTCGCGGCGTGATTGCCTGCGGGGAGGACCGGTATGACGAAGATTGTCGATGATCCCGAAACCTTTGCCTCGGCGGCGCTGGCGGGTTTCTCTCGGGTCTACGGACGTTACGTGCGGCTGGTGAAGGGTGGTGTGGTGCGCGCCACCGCGGTGCCGCGCGGAAAGGTTTCGGTCATCGTCGGCGGTGGATCCGGACATTATCCCGCCTTCGCCGGCTATGTCGGGCCGGGCATGGCGGACGCGGCCGTGGCGGGTGAGATCTTCGCCTCGCCCTCGACGGCAGCGGTCGCCCGGGTTTGCCGCAAGGCGGACTTTGGCGGCGGCATCCTGCTCGGCTTCGGCAATTATGCCGGCGATGTGCTCAATTTCGGCGTTGCGGCAGAGCGGTTGAGGGCGGAAGGTATCGACGTGCGCATCGTCACCGTGACGGACGACGTGGCGAGTGCGCCGGCGGATAGGCACCTGCAAAGGCGCGGCATCGCCGGCGATTTCCTCGTCTTCAAGGTGGCCGGCGCGGCGGCGGAGGCGGGGCTGTCCCTTAACGAGGTCGAGCGCGTGACGCGGCTCGCCAATGCGCGCACCTTCTCGTTCGGCGTCGCCTTCGGCGGCTGCACGCTGCCGGGTGCGACGGCGCCGCTCTTCACCGTGTCCAAGGGCATGATGGCGCTCGGCCTCGGCATCCATGGCGAGCCCGGCATCCGCGATACGCAGATCGTTCCGGCGGGCGACCTTGCAACGCTGCTGGTGGATACGGTGCTCGCCGAGCGTCCGGCCGGTGCGCGCCGCGCCGCCGTGCTGCTCAACGGCCTCGGCGCCACCAAGTATGAGGAACTGTTCGTGCTCTGGGGCGCGGTCGAGGGGCGGCTTGCGGCGGCCGGGGTCGATCTTGTCGCGCCCGAGGCCGGCGAATATGTCACCAGCCTCGACATGCAGGGCTGCTCGCTGACGGTGATGTGGCTCGACGAGGAACTGGAGCGCTTTTGGCTTGCGCCTTGCGATACGCCGGTCTTCCGACGCGGCGAGGGTTTTCAAACGCAGCCCGCCGCATTCGTCGAGGATGCCGGGGACGAGACGCCGGCTGTCGGCCCGGCTTCCGGCGCCTCGCGCGAGAGTGCCCGCTGCCTTGCCGGCATTCTCGAAGCCATGGTTTCGGCGCTGGAGGAGGCGGAGGCCGAACTCGGCCGGATCGATGCCTTTGCCGGCGATGGAGACCATGGCCAGGGCATGCGGCGCGGCGCCGCCGCCGCGCGGGATGCCATCCATCAGGCCGTGGTACGCGGCGCCGGTGCGAAAACGGCGCTGGCCGTCGCCGGTGATGCCTGGGCGGATCGGGCCGGCGGAACCTCCGGTGCGATCTGGGGCTTGCTGCTGCGGTCGTGGAGTTCCGCCTTCTCCGACGAGAAGGCCTTGCCGGAGGCCGATATCGTGCGGGGCGCGCGCCTGGCGCTCGATGACGTGATGCGTCTTGGCGGGGCGAAACCGGGCGACAAGACCCTCGTCGATGCCTTCGTACCCTTCGTCGCGGCGCTCGAAACGGCGAGGGCGGACGGCTTGTCCCTGAAGGATGCTTGGCGGAAGGCGAGCGTCACCTGCGAAGAGGCGGCCCAGGCCACCGCGCCGCTCTCGCCGCGGCTCGGCCGGGCGCGTCCGCTTGCCGAGCGCAGCATCGGCCATCCGGATGCCGGCGCCGTCTCGCTGGCCCTGGTCGCAAGGACGATCGCCAGCCGGCTTTGACGGGTTTCATCGTGCGTGCTTTCCCTTAAGGAGGCACGATATCAACATTCCTGCTGTGACATTGAGCCGAACGGCGCGTGACGTTCGGCTTTTTTCGTTTGTCGTTCCGGCAGTGAAGTCTCTGTATTTTCAGTGGTATGCCTTGGCCTGTTCGGCGTGCGCGTCGAAGCGATGCCGTGTTATGTTCATCGTGATATCACATATTCTAAGAGATAATCATTGACATATTATACCAGTTGGGAAATATAGGCCTGCGCCGGGTGCCCGGCGAAGGAAATTTCAGCCGGGCGACATGGAATCCGGCTGCCGCATTCAGGGAGGTCTTCGATGACATCGATCGCGCTGTTCGGTGCCGGTGGCAAAATGGGCTATCGGCTTGCCAAGAATCTCAAGGGCTCGCGCTTCGATGTCCGCCCCATCGAGGTGAGCGACGCCGGCCGGGCGCGGCTTGCCGACGATCTCGGCCTTTCCTGCGTTTCCGCCGATGAGGGCCTCGAAGGCGCCGACGTCGTCATCCTCGCGGTTCCCGATACGGCGATCGGCAAGGTCGCGGCCGGCATCGTCGACAAGCTGAAGCCGGGCACGATGGTCGTCGTGCTCGATGCGGCCGCCCCCTTCGCCGGCCACCTGCCGGAGCGCGCGGACCTCACCTATTTCGTTACGCATCCCTGCCATCCGCCGATCTTCAACGACGAGACGGACCCGGCCGCCAAGCGCGACTTCTTCGGCGGCATCGCTGCCAAGCAGCACATCGTGTCCGCGCTGATGCAGGGACCGGAAGAGACCTATGCGCTCGGCGAGGAGATCGCCAAGGCCATCTGGGCGCCGGTCATGCGCTCGCACCGTGTCACCGTCGAGCAGATGGCGCTGCTGGAGCCCGGCCTTTCAGAAACGGTCTGCGCCTCGCTGCTCGTCGTGATGCGCGAGGCGATGGACGAGTGCGTCCGGCGCGGCGTCGCCGAGGAGGCCGCCCGCGACTTCCTGCTCGGCCACATGAACGTGCTCGGCGCGGTCATCTTCGAAGAGACGCCCGGCGTCTTCTCCGACGCCTGCAACAAGGCGATCGAGTTCGGCAAGCCCGTGCTGATGAAGGACGACTGGAAGCGCGTCTTCGAGCCTGCGGAAATCGCGGCCAGCATCCGGCGCATCACCTGATGCCCGGCGGGTTCGCCCGCCGATGAACCAACTTGCACCGGGGCGGCCCTTTTCAATGGAGGAATGGCCGCTGGAGACACCGGTGCCTAACCGGGAGGAAAAACATGAACATTACCCGCAGACTGATCACCGTCGGTTTCGCCGCCGTCATGGCCGCCGGCGTCGCCATGCCGTCCTTCGCCGCCGATCTCATCGCCATCATCACGCCGAGCCACGACAACCCGTTCTTCAAGGCGGAAGCCGTCGGCGCGGAGGCGAAGGCCAAGGAACTCGGTTACGAGACGCTGGTCCTCGTGCATGACGACGACGCCAACAAGCAGTCGCAGCTCATCGACACGGCGATCGGCCGCGGCGCGAAGGCGATCATCCTCGACAATGCCGGCTCGGAAGCCTCGATCGCCGCCGTGCAGAAGGCGAAGGACGCGGGCGTTCCCTCCTTCCTGATCGACCGCGAGATCAACGCCACGGGCGTCGCCGTCTCGCAGATCGTCTCGAACAATTACCAGGGCGCGCAGCTCGGCGCGGAAGAGTTCGTCAGGCTGATGGGCGAGAAGGGCAACTATGTCGAGCTGCTCGGCCGCGAAGCCGATCTCAATGCCGGCATCCGCTCCAAGGGTTATCACGACGTCATCGACGAATATCCCGACATGAAGATGGTCGCCCAGCAGTCGGCCAACTGGAGCCAGACCGAAGGCTATTCCAAGATGGAGACGATCCTTCAGGCGAACCCCGATATCCAGGGCGTGATCGCCGGCAACGACACCATGGCCATGGGCGCGATAGCGGCGCTCCAGGCCGCCGGCCGCAAGGACGTCATCGTCGTCGGCTTCGACGGCTCGAACGACGTGCGCGACTCGATCAAGGCGGGCGGCATCAAGGCCACCGTCATGCAGCCGGCCTACGCCCAGGCCCAGCTCGCCGTCACCCAGGCGCATGAATACATCACGACCGGCAAGGCGCCGGCCGAGGAAAAGCAGCTCATGGACTGCGTGCTCATCACCGCGGACAACGCCGACAAGCTCGAAACCTTCGCGCTCTCGGAATAATCCTCCCCGCGAGGGTGCGAGGCGGGGTGCGGTCCCGCCTCGCATTTCTGTTCATGACGGAGAATGCCAATGCTGAGGTTTCAGGCTGCCTTTCCGGTCCTGCTTGCCGGCGCGCTGGCGCTCGGCGGCTGCAAGTTCGTCAAGACCGAGGACGAGCGGAAGCAGGCGGCGGCCGGCGCCTTCAATCCGGACAAGCTGGTCGCCGATATCTGGGACACCAGGGTCGTGCCCTATATCGAGGAGCGCGCCGGCCCGTTCCAGGAGGTTTCCGCCCTTGCGGCGAGCGACCTGAATGCCGCGGCTGAAAAATACGGCCACAAGGAAAAGCAGGGCAACGCGCCCTGGACCTTTGCGGCCAGGATCGACGGCGTGATCGTCGCCGAGGAGACGAAGTCGCGCGCGGCCTATGTCGACGTGGATGTTAACGGCGACAGGCAAGCGGATGTGCGTGTCTCGATCGGCCCGGCCATTCGCGGCACGGCGATCCGCGACAGCCTGAAGTTCGTGAATTTCAACGAGTTCAAGAACCAGATCGAATGGGCTCAGTACGGCAAGTCGTTCAACACCCATGTCAACGGCCTGCTTCTGGAAAAGCTGCCGCGGGAAAACCTGACGGGCAGGACGATCAAGGCGACCGGCGCCTATCCGCTGCCGGCCAAGGGCCAGTTGCCGCAATTCGTGCCCGTCACGATCACCGTCGGGGGTTGAGATGAGTGGCATCGACGACGGCGACGTCATTCTGGAACTCAAGGATATCACCAAGGCCTATTCCGGCATCGTGGCGCTGAAGAAGGCGGACCTGAAGCTGCGGCGAGGCGCGGTCAACGTGCTCGTCGGCGAGAACGGCGCGGGCAAGTCGACGATGATGCGCATCATCGCCGGCGTGGAGCGGCCGACGCTGGGCGAAATCTGGATGGACGGCGAGCGCATCCATTTGAACAGCCCCGCCGACGCGGTGCGCCACGGCATCGGCATCGTCTTCCAGGAACTGAACCTGTTCGGCAACCTCTCCGTTGCCGAGAACATCTTTGCGACGCGTGAGATCACAAGAGGCCTTCGCGGCATCGACCACAAGGCGCAGGTGGAGAAGGCCAACGAGTTCCTGAACCGTCTCGAAGCCGGCATTTCCGCCGATACGCTGGCGGAAGACCTGCCGATCGGCCAGCAGCAGCTCGTCGAGATCGCGCGCGCCGTCTCGCTCGACACGCGCATCCTCATCATGGACGAACCGACCTCGGCGCTCAGCGCGGCGGAGGTCGATGTGCTCTTCCGCGTCATCGCCGACCTCAAGGCGCGCGGCGTCGCCATCGTCTATATCTCGCACCGGCTGGAGGAGCTGATGCGTATCGGCGATTACATCACCGTCCTGAAGGACGGCCAGATCACCGGCCATGCCATGGTCAAGGATATCGATACACGCTGGATCGTGCGCTCGATGATCGGCTCGGACGCCAAGGATTTCGCGAAACAGATCGATCACGAGCCCGGCGCGGAAGTGTTTCGCACGGAAGAGATCTGCCTGCCGCGCGCGCAGGGCGGCTATGCGGTCGACCATGTCTCGATCGGCGTGCGCAAGGGCGAGATCCTCGGCATCTACGGCCTGATGGGCGCAGGGCGTTCGGAACTCTTCGAATGCATCATGGGCCGGCATGAGCACTATACGGGAAAGATCTTCATCGAAGGCGAGGAGCTGAAGGGGCGCGACACGACCCGGCGCATCCGCGAGGGCCTGGCGCTGATCCCGGAGGATCGTCAGCGCGAGGGCCTGGTGCAGTCCATGTCGATTGCCGACAACCTGTCCATGGCAAGCCTCGGCCAGTTCCTGAAGGGCGGATTCCATATCGACCTGAAGCTGGAGAAGACGGCGATCCTAGAGATGATCCGCAGCCTTTCGATCAAGGCGAAGAACCCGGAATTCGACGTTACCTCCATGTCCGGCGGAAACCAGCAGAAGGTCGTCATCGGCAAGGCGCTGATGACCGGGCCGAAGGTGCTTTTGATGGACGAGCCGAGCCGCGGCATCGATGTCGGGGCCAAGGCGGACGTCTTCCGCACCATGCGGCGGCTGGCGGGCGAGGGGCTCGCGATCCTCTTTTCCACCTCCGACCTCGAGGAGGTCATGGCGCTCTCCGACCGCATCGCCGTCATGAGCAACGGCCGCCTCGTGACGGTGGTGGACCGAAGGGACGCCACCGAGGACATGATCGTCTCGGCCTCCGCGGAGGGACATAAAACCAGAAGGATGCATGCGTGATGACGACAGCAACGCACACTGCCGCCGCCGGCAACCATCTCTCGACAGGCGCGGCCCTGCTCACGATCATGAAGCTCAGGACCTTCATCGCGCTCTTCGCGGTGATCATCTTCTTCTCGATCTTCGCGCCGAATTTCCTGTCGACCGCGAACATGATCCTGATGTCGAAGCACGCCACGCAGAACGCCTTCCTCGCCATCGGCATGACCTTCGTCATCATCACCGGCGGCATCGACCTTTCGGTCGGCTCGATCGTCGGCCTCTGCGGCATGATCGCCGGCGGGCTCATCATGTACGGCGTGGCGCTGCCGCTCGGCTACACGGTCTATTTCAACGTGGTCGAGGTGGCGATCATCGTCATGGCCGTCGGCATCCTGATCGGCGCGGTCAACGGCCTGCTCATCACCCGCCTCAACGTCGCGCCCTTCATCGCGACGCTCGGCACGCTCTATGTGGCGCGCGGCATGGCGCTGCTCTATTCCGACGGTCAGACCCTGCCCAATCTCACCGGGCGCGAAGACCTCGGCAACCAGGGTTTTTCCTATCTCGGCTCCGGTTCGATCCTCGGCCTGCCGGTCTCCGTCTGGATCCTGATCGTCGTCGCGCTGGGCGCGGCCTATTTCGCCCGCTTCGTGCCGCTCGGTCGGCATATCTTCGCGGTCGGCGGCAATGAGCGCGCCTCGCGCATGTCCGGCATCCGCGTCAACCGCGTGAAGATGTTCGTCTACATGTTCTCCGGTTTCTGCGCGGCGATCGTCGGCCTCATCATCTCCTCGGAACTAATGGCCTCGCACCCGGCGACCGGCACCAATCTCGAGCTGAACGCCATTGCGGCGGCCGTTCTCGGTGGTACATCCATGTCGGGTGGGCGCGGCACGATCGGTGGCACGATCATCGGCGCCTTCGTGATCGGCATTCTTTCCGACGGGTTGGTGATGATGGGGGTCAGTTCCTTCTGGCAGATGGTGATCAAGGGCCTCGTGATCATCGTGGCCGTCGTTGTCGACCAGGCGCAGCGCCGGCTGCAGCAGCGCGTCACCCTGATGCAGATGGCGAAGGCGGGCTGAGCATGAGGAAATTCAAGGGTGCGCTGATCGGCTGCGGCTTCTTCGCCGTCAACCAGATGCATGGCTGGCGGGACCTGCCGGAGGTGGAGATCGCGGCGATCTGCGACCGTGATCCGGAGCGGCTCAGCATCGTCGGCGACGAATTCGCCGTCGACAGGCGCTACCAGTCCGCGGAGGCGATGTTTTCCGATGGCGGCTTCGATTTCGTCGACATCGCCACCACGGTCGGCAGCCATCGCGCGCTTGTGGAACTTGCCGCACGGCACAAGGTTCCGGCGATCTGCCAGAAACCCTTCGCGCCGACGCTGGAGGATGCCAAGGCCATGGTCGTCGCCGCCGAGGCGGCCGGCATACCCTTGATGATCCATGAGAACTTCCGCTGGCAGACGCCGATCCTCGCCGTCAAGGCGGTGCTCGACAGCGGCGCGATCGGCGAACCTTTCTGGGGCCGCGTCTCCTTCCGCTCCGGCTTCGACGTCTTCTCCGGCCAGCCCTATCTCGCCAGGGGCAAGCGCTTCATCATCGAAGATCTCGGCATCCATTCGCTCGACATCGCCCGCTTCCTCTTCGGCGATGCCAGCCGCATGACGGCCCGCACGCGCCGCATCAACCCCGACATCGCCGGCGAGGACGTGGCGACGATGCTGCTCGACCATGACAGCGGCGTCACCTCGATCGTCGATGTCAGCTATGCGACGAAGCTGCCGGAAGAGCCGTTTCCGGAGACTTTCGTCGAGATCGACGGCAGCAGGGGCACGCTGCGGCTCGGCAAGGATTACAGGCTCGCGGTCCACGGGCCCGATGGCACGCGCGAAAACCGCGTCGCGCCGACCCTGCTGCCCTGGGCCTCGCGGCCCTGGCACAACATCCAGGAAAGCGTGGCGCTGATCCAGAAACACTGGGTCGAGCGGCTGGCTGCGGGCCGCGAGCCGGACACATCCGGCCGCGACAACCTCAAGACCTTCGCGCTGGTGGAGGCGGCCTATCTCAGTGCCGAACGCGGCGAGACGGTCGATCTCGGGGACCTGCTGGGATGAGCGAGGACCTGCTCCGGCTTTACGGCACAAGCGAGAAGGAGCCGGAAAGCCGGACGCTCATGGCGGGTGATCTGCACGTGGAGCTTCAGGACGGCAACCTGCGCACCCTGCGGTTTCGCGGCCATGAAGTGTTGCGCGCCATTGCCTTCCTCGTGCGCGACAAGGATTGGGGCACCTGCGGTGCCGCCATCGCCAACCTCGTGGTGGAGGAGACGGCAGCTGGCTTCTCCGTTCGCTACGATGCCCGCTTCAGCGCTCCCTCCGGCGCCAATCTCGACTGCGCTATCTCGATTGCCGGCAGCGCCGAGGGCGTGACCCTTTCCGCCGATTGCGTCAGCGATGCCGATTTCGAGACCGCCCGTGCCGGCTTCGTCGTACTGCATCCGGTCGTCGGCGTTGCGGGCGAGCCGGTCGAAATCCGCCACGGTGACGGCAGCATCGAGCGGGCCTTGTGGCCCGACCGGATCGAGCCCTGGCAGCCCTTCAAGGACATCGCCGCCATCACCCATCGCGTCGCGCCCGGCATTGCGGCGACGACGGAATTTTCCGGCGATGTCTTCGAGATGGAGGACCAGCGCAACTGGACCGACGGCTCCTACAAGACCTATGTGCGGCCGCTGGCCCTGCCCTGGCCCTATCGCGTGCCGAAGAACGAACCGTTCAGCCAGCGGATTTCCGTCGTGATCGAGGCGAGCGCCGACGCCGCGCCCGCGGCTAGCGCCGCGGATGCCGTCTCGCTGCGGCTGGCGCCGACGCCGCGCCGCTTCCCCGAGATGGGCGTCGGGCTCAGGCCGGAATGCCTTGCCGGGGAACGGGCTGCGCTTGATGTCCTGAAGATGGTGGGTGCACGGCACCTGATCGCCCATTTCGATCCTGCCGCCGGCCATGGCGTTGGCGCGTTGACCGGTTATGCGGAGATCGCCGCGCGGTCCGGCCTCAAGGTGACGCTGGAACTTGCCGTGCCATGCCAGCAGCCGCTCGATGAGGAGATGGCGGACATTGCGGCACTTGTCGGTAAGTCTGGGCTGAGACTCGACACGCTGTTCGTCTGCCCCGCGGTGGACCGGCAATCGACGCCGCCCGGCAGCACCTGGCCGGAATGCCCGCCGCTGGAGGCAGTCTATGCCGCGGCGCGGGCGGCCTTTCCGGGCGTGCGGCTCGGCGGCGGCATGATGAGCTATTTCACCGAGCTCAACCGGAAGCGCGTGCCGGGCGAATTGCTGGACTATATCAGCCATTGCACCAATCCGATCGTGCATGCGGCCGATGATCTTTCCGTCATGCAGACCTTCGAGGCGTTGCGCTTCGTCACACGTTCGGTGCGCGCGCTCTATGGCGACAGGCCTTACCGCATCGGCCCCTCGACGATCGCCATGCGGCAGAATCCCTACGGCAGCGCGACGAAGGACAATCCGGCGGGCGGCCGCATTCCCATGGCCGATGCGGACCCCCGTCACAACGGGGCATTCGGCGCGGCCTGGACGCTCGCCTATGCCGCGACGGTCGCTCCGGCCGGTCCGGAGGTGCTGACGCTGTCGACGCTGGCCGGACCATTCGGGCTCGTGGCGGGCGAGGGGGAGGCGACACCCAGAGGGGGGCTGCGGCCGCTCGCGCATGTGCTGGCGCGGCTCGGCAGCCTCTCGGGCGCAATGCTGGTCGCCGTCGAGACGTCCCGTCCGGATGCGGTGCTGGGCCTTGCCACGGCGGACCGGCTGCTGCTGGCGAACATCACGCGGGACATGCAGGCGGTTGTGCTTCCCGCATTGCCGCGCAAGGTGTCGCTGATCGGTGGCGATGGCACGGAGCTGCCGGCGGCCGAAAGGATCGGCCTGCCGCCCTATGGTGCGGTCGAGGTCGTGCTCTGAGCCCTATTTCTTGAGGGCATAGAGCGCGCGGGAGCGTTCGAGATGCTTGATCATCGCCTTTTCGGCAAGGTCGGCATCGCCCTTCTCGATGGTGCGGATGATTTCCTCGTGTTCGGCCAGCGTGAAATTCTCGCGGCCCGTCCAGATGAGCATTTCCGTATGATAGGACTTCAACCATCCCAGCATCGCGCCGCTGACGGCCGCGAAGATCGGATTGCCGGAAATCCGCGCGATGCACTGGTGAAACTCCATGTCCGCCTCGATGAAGGCGTCCGCGTCGCCGAGGCTCTGCTTCTGCTTGTCGAGCAGGGCGCGCAATTCGGCAATGTGGGCGGGACTCGCCTTGGCAGCGGCCTCGCGGATCATGCCGCGCTCGAAGAAGATGCGGGCGCTTTTCAGGTGCTCCAGCGTGTCCGAGGAGCCGGAGAGCATGAGCTTGGCCGGCAGGTCGACCTGGCGGATGATGGATTCGGCGGTGATGCGCAGCACCTTGGCGCGCTCGCCCTGCGAAATCTCGACCAGGCCCTTGCCGGCGAGCGCCTGCATCGCCTCGCGGATGGCCGGGCGGCCGACGCCATAGCGCTCCATCAGCTCGCGCTCGGATGGCATGTCGTCACCGGCCTTCAACTCGCCGGTCTCGATCATGTTCTTCAGCCGGGCGAAGACTTCGTCGGAGAGTTTCTTGCGGACGATCGGTTCGGAAGCGACGTTCATGGGGCACCTGGTTTCGACAGGTTTGAATATGCATCAAGTTCCATTGCCGCAACAGCTTTCGCGAATGTTGGCTTGCAATAACATAAATACTCATTATACCAGTTGATGTATTTGCACAAGCGGGACGCGGCAGAAGCGGGAGGAGAAAACGTGATCCGTCTGACCTATCGGATAGAAACCGCAGGTTCGCCCGAGGCCATGGCGCGGAAGATCGCCAGCGACCAGTCGACGGGCACCTTCGTGGCCTTGCCCGGCGAGACGGAGGAACTGAAGGCGCGTGTTGCGGCGCGCGTCGTCGCCATCCGTCCCCTGCCGCCCGTCGAGCGGGCCTCTTTCCCCGACGAGGCCGGTGGGGCCGGTCTCTTCCACCGGGCGGATGCCGATATCGATTTTCCGATGGATGCGGTCGGCACCGATCTTTCCGCGCTGATGACCATCGCGATCGGCGGCGTGTTCTCCATCAAGGGCATGACGGGCATCCGCATCGTCGGCATGAAGCTGCCGCCGGAATTCGCCGCCGCCCATCCCGGTCCGCAATTCGGCGTTCCCGGCAGTTTCGCGCTGACGGGCGTGACGGGCCGGCCGATCATCGGCACCATCGTCAAGCCGGCGCTCGGCCTGCGGCCGCACGAGACGGCCGAGATGGTCGGCGAACTGATCGAGGCGGGCGTCGATTTCATCAAGGACGACGAGAAGCTTATGAGCCCGGCCTATTCGCCGTTGAAGGACCGCGTGGCGGTGATCATGCCGAGGATCCTCGACCACGAGCAGAAGACCGGCAAGAAGGTGATGTATGCCTTCGGCATCAGCCATGCCGATCCCGACGAGATGATGCGAAACCATGACCTGGTGCTTGCGGCCGGCGGCAATTGCGCCGTGGTCAACATCAATTCCATCGGCTTCGGCGGCCTTTCCTTCCTGCGCAAGCGCTCCGGCCTCGTGCTGCATGCCCATCGCAACGGCTGGGATATCCTGACCCGCCATGCCGGCCTCGGCTTCGAATTTTCCGTCTGGCAGCAGTTCTGGCGGCTGCTCGGCGTCGACCAGTTCCAGATCAACGGCATCCGGGTGAAATACTGGGAGCCGGACGAGAGCTTCGTGCGCTCCTACGAGGCGGTGAGCACGCCGCTGTTTTCGGAAAGGGACGTGGCGCTGCCGGTCATCGGCTCCGGCCAATGGGGCGGGCAGGCGCCCGAGACGATCGCGGCGACGAGTGGCTCGACGGACCTCCTTTATCTGTGCGGCGGCGGCATCGTCAGCCATCCGGACGGACCGGGCGCGGGCGTGAAGGCCGTGCGGCAGGCCTGGGAGGCAGCCGTGGCGGGCGTGCCGCTTGAGACCTATGCAAAGGACCATGCCGAACTTGCGCAATCCATCGCAAAGTTTTCCGATGGCAAGGCGGCCTAGACCATGACGCGTCCCCTCATCAGCTACTACGGCGACGATTTCACCGGTTCGACCGACGTCATGGAAGCGCTCGCCTCGAACGGCGTGGAGACCGTGCTTTTCCTTGACGTGCCGGATGCGGATCTGCTGTCGCGATTTGCCGGCGCGCGGGCCTTCGGCCTTGCCGGCACCAGCCGCAGCGAGACGCCGGACTGGATGGACGTGCACCTTCGCACGGCCTTCGGCTGGCTGAAGACGCTCGATGCCGCGCTTTGCCACTACAAGGTCTGCTCGACCTTCGATTCCGCCCCCCATGTCGGCAATATCGGCAGGGCCATCGAGATCGGCCGCGCCATCTTCGGCAAGGCGACCGTGCCGCTCATCGTCGGCGCGCCGCAGATCCGCCGCTACACGGCCTTCGGGGAACTTTTCGCAGCCTATCAGGGGCGCAACTATCGCATCGATCGCCACCCGGTCATGGCGCGCCATCCGGTGACGCCGATGGACGAGGCCAACCTGCTGCTGCATCTCTCGCGGCAGACGACGCTCTCTTCCGCGCTCATCGACATGGTCGCGCTGCAGGCCGGCCAGCAGCCCGAGGAAGCCGATATCCTGCTCATCGACGTGCTCGACGCGGCGACGCAGGCCGCTGCCGGCGCATTGCTGTGGAACCGGCTGCGCGAAAGGAGCCGCTTCGCCTGCGGTTCCTCCGGCCTCGAATATGCCCTGATCCCGACCTGGCGGGATCAGGGCCTGATCGGGGAAAAGTCCCGCTTCCCGGTCGCCGGGCCGGTCGATCGCATCGCTGTCGTTTCGGGCAGCGTCTCGCCCACCACCGAGCGGCAGATCCGCCACGCGCTGGAAAACGGCTTTGCCGGGGTCACGCTCGATCCGCTTGCGCTGTCGGGCGAGGGGAGCGAGGCGGCGGTGGAGGCGGCCGTCGAGGCCGGTCTCGGTGTTCTGCGGGAAGGGCGCAGCGTGGTGCTCTACACCGCGCTCGGGCCGGCGGCGGATCGCGGCGGCGCGCTCGATTCCTCGACCGGCGCCCGCCATCGCCTCGGACGTGCGCTGGGACGTATCCAGTCGGAACTCGTCGCGCGTGCCGGGCTTGCCCGCGCGGTTGTCGCCGGCGGTGATACATCCAGCCATGCGCTCGGCGAGATGGGCATTGCGGCGCTTACGCTGAAAATGCCTTTGCCGCAGACGCCGGGCTCGCCGCTCTGCATCGCCCATGGCGGGGCGGCGGATGGCCTCGAGATCGCGCTGAAGGGCGGGCAGGTCGGTGGCGACGACTATTTTTCGATGATCCGCGCCGGCCGGACCTGATCGCATCGACCGCCATCACCTTGACCGGCAGGCCGCGCGTCAAATCCGGCTTTCCGGCTGCAATGCCCGGATTTGCGGAGGCCTCATGTCGGGAATTGCCGGTAGCACTCCTCCGCGATCTGCTGGAGCCGTTCGCGGGAAATGTCGCCGGTCACCGCGTAGCCGAGGTCGCCGTCGATCCAGTAGAAGGTCTCCACGCCGCTGGCGGCGGCGAAGCGGAAGCTCGTCGTCCGGTTTTCCTCATTGCGGGCGACGAGGACCGTGACACGCCGGCCAGTCTCGTCCTCGTACATGAACAGGGCGCCCGGCTTGTCGGTGACGGGAAGGAGGCGCCCGCCGACCAGCTTGAAGCCGATCGCCTTGAGGTCCGGGACCTTCAGGTCGTCGATGGCGAGGCGTTTTCCCAGCCAGCGCGCCAGATGTGCCTCCTCGTCGGCGAAGACCTCCACCGGATGGCGCACCTCGCTCGCATAGATGAGATAGGCGTTGCGCGCCTCGTGCGGCAGGGCATCCATGGCCGTCGCCGTCGCCGTCGGCGCCTTTTCGAAGAGCATCGGGCCGAAATGGCCGGCAAGGCCGCCGAGCATGAAGACGAGTGCGGCCGCGGCCGCCATCGCAAGGTGCGGTGTTGCGGCTTTCGTCGCGGCCCGGTGGCCGGCGACGAGCTGGAGATCGGAGGGGCGGGCCGTGGCATAGGCGGCAAAGGCGTCCCTCAGGCCGTCGTTCTGCGCCTGCCAGTCGGACACGCGGCGTGCGGCCTCGGGATTATGGGCAAGGTGGGCCTCCACGCGCTCGCGTTCGGCCGCATCCAGGAAGCCGTCGGCATAGGCGTGCAGGTCCGTTTCGGTCACGGGGCGGCTCTCGCTCATCGGGGGCTCCGCAGGTGAATGACGTTTTCGGCTGCCAGTTTCTCCCGCAGCATCTGCCGGGCGCGGGAGAGGCGCGACATGACGGTGCCGACAGGGACATCCAGGATTTCGGCCACTTCCTGATAGGTATGGCCCTCGACGGCGACCAGCATCAGCACCGCCCTTGCCTCCTTCGGCAGGGTATCGAGCGCCTGGACGAGGCGGTTCCTCGCCAGCGGATCGGAGGGCGGCACGCTTTCGGCGAGGCCCTCCGCCGCCTCGATGCCGACAGAGGGCCGCCGGGCAACGGCGCGGCGGGCATTGAGATGCAGGTTGGTCATGATCCGGTAGGCCCAGGCGCGGATGTTCGCACCGCGCCATTGCGTCCGGTGGCTGAGGGCCTTTTCGACACAGTCCTGCAACAGGTCCTCGCTCTCCGCGTCCGATCGCGTCAGGCTGCGGGAATAGCGCCGGAGCTGCGGCAGGAGGGCAAGGATCTCGGCGTCGAAGGAAAGGGCCGGGGTAGGAGCGCCCTCCCGCCCGCTACCCGCCTCGGCGCCATGCGGGTCAGGGCTTTGCGACATCCCAGACGCCGTTCACGCCGTCGCCGGTCGTATCGCCTTCCTTGGTATCCTTGATCCAGTAGTAGAGCGGCATGCCGTCCTTGGCCCATTGTTTCGCCCCGTCCTTGCGGGTGACGAGGGAATATGCACCCTCCGCCACCGCATCGGAAGCGGCGATGGCCGGCGGCCAGTTCGTCGCGCACTTGTCGTAGCAGTTCGAGGTGCCGGGCGTGTCGTTCTTGAAGGTGTAGAGGGTCATGCCCTTCTCGCCGGCAAGCACCTCGCCCTTGTCGGTCTTGACGGTCGCGAACGGTTCGGCGGCGAAGGCCGTGCCCGCAAGGGCCGCGACGGCGAATGGCACGAGGACTAGGAACTTCATGGTCGTCTCCCATCGTTACGGCGACTTTCCTGAGCCGCCCCTGCCAAGACACCGGTGCCTGCCCGATTATTCCCGGCGCCTTGAAAAAACCGACCGAGAACCGGACAGCGCCTCTTTATCTTTTCCTTACGTCGCCTTCCCGCCTTCCCAATCGAAACCTGATCCCGTCCGCTCCTAGTGTGCCGCCAGCATAAACAGGAGACGGCCATGTCCGATTTCATATTCCTCGCGCTTGGCTGCGCCACGTTCGTCGTGTTCGCCGCCTATGCCAGCGCGCTCGACCGGCTTTGAGGAGGCAACGGTGCTCGAACCCCTTTTCGGCCTTTTCGTCGCGCTTGTCCTCGGCGCCTATCTCGTGGTCACGCTGCTGCGGCCCGAACGCTTCTGATCTTCGAGGAGAAACCCTGATGACCATGATCGGGTGGCTGCAAATCGCCCTCTTCTTCCTCGCGGTGCTCGTCACGATCAAGCCGCTCGGACTGTACATGGCCCGCGTCTTTGCCGGAGAGCGCACCGCGCTGTCGCCGGTCCTCGGGCGCCTGGAGGCCGATCTCTACCGCATTTCCGGCATAAGCCCGAACAAGGAGCAGGGCTGGCTCGCCTATACGGCCTCGATGCTCGCCTTCTCCGTCGCCGGCTTCCTCGCGCTCTACGCGACCCTGTGCCTCCAGGCCCATCTGCCGCTCAATCCGCAGGGCTTTGCCGGCATGGCGCCGGACCTCGCCTTCAACACGGCCGTCTCCTTCGTCACCAACACCAACTGGCAGAACTATGGCGGGGAAACCACGCTCAGCCATTTCAGCCAGATGGCCGGGCTGACGGTGCAGAACTTCCTGTCCGCCGCAACGGGCATGGCGCTCGCCATGGCGCTGACACGGGCCTTCGTCCGCTCGAAGGCCGCAACGCTCGGCAATTTCTGGGTGGATATGACGCGGGCGGTGCTCTACGTGCTGCTGCCGATGGCGATCGTCGTCGCGCTCGCCTTCGTCGCCATGGGCTTGCCGCAGACGCTGGACGGTGCCGTGACGGCGACCACGCTCGAGGGCGCCAGCCAGACGATCGCGCTCGGCCCCGTCGCCTCGCAGGAGGCGATCAAGCAGCTCGGCACCAACGGCGGCGGCTTCTTCAACGTCAATGCCGCCCACCCTTTCGAGAACCCCACGACGTTCTCCAACTATCTCAACATCTTCGCCATGCTGTCGATCTCAGCCGCGCTGGTCTACACGTTCGGCCAGCTCGTCGGCAACCGTCGCCAGGGCTGGGCGATCATCAGCGCCATGGCGATCCTGCTGATTGCCGGCGTCGCCGCCATCTACTGGGCGGAAGCCGCGGGCAACCCGATCCTGACCGCCCTTGGCGTCGATGCCGCCGCCGGCAACATGGAGGGTAAGGAAGTGCGCTTCGGCCAGGCCATGACCGCGCTTTATGCCGCCGTCACGACCGGCCTTTCGGATGGTGGCGTCAACGGCATGCACGGCTCCTTCACCGGGCTTGGCGGGCTCGTGCCGATGTTCCTGATGCAGCTCGGCGAGGTCTTGCCGGGCGGCGTCGGGTCCGGTCTCTACGGCATGCTCGTCTTCGCGCTGCTTTCCGTCTTCGTGTCCGGCCTGATGGTCGGCCGCACGCCGGAATTCCTCGGCAAGAAGATCGAGGGCCGCGAGATGAAATATGCCATGCTCGCCGTGCTCGTCCTGCCGCTCGCCATCCTCGGCTTCACCGCGATCTCCGCCATGCTGCCCTTGGCCGTCGCCAGCATCGGCACGGCCGGCCCGCATGGCCTGTCGGAAATCCTCTATGCCTATACGTCCGCGGCCGCCAACAACGGCTCGGCCTTCGGCGGGCTGACGGGCAACACCGTCTGGTACAACACGACGCTCGGCATTGCCATGCTGCTCGGCCGCTTCGCCTATGTGGTGCCCGTCATGGCAATCGCCGGCTCGCTGGCGGCCAAGGTGAAGGTGCCGCCGTCGTCCGGCACCTTCCCGACGGACGGGCCGCTCTTCGTCGGCCTCCTCATCGGCATCATCCTCATTCTCGGCGGCCTGCAGTTCTTCCCCGCGCTTGCCCTCGGCCCCATCGTCGAGCACCTGGCGATGCTTGCCGGCCAGACCTTCTGAAGGAACAGACCATGTCAAAGGACCACCACGCGCCGGGCCTTCTCGACCCTGCCATCCTCCTGCCGGCCGCGCGCGACGCTTTCGCAAAGCTCGATCCGCGCCAGCTCGTGCGCAATCCGGTGATCTTCGTCACCGAGGCCGTCGCGGCCGTCGTCACCGTGCTCTTCCTGCGCGATCTCGTCACCGGCAGCGCGCAGGCCGGCTTTTCGGGCCAGATTGCCGCCTGGCTCTGGTTCACCGTGCTCTTCGCAACCTTCGCGGAGGCCGTTGCCGAGGGGCGGGGCCGTGCCCAGGCCGACAGCCTGAAGCGCACGAAGTCGGAACTCGTCGCCCGGCGGCGCACGGCCTCCGGCACGGTCGAGACGGTCCCGGCCACCAGCCTTGCCATCGGCGATATCGTGCTCGTCGCCGCCGGCGAGCTCATTCCCGGCGACGGCGAGGTGATCGAGGGCGTCGCCTCGGTCAATGAAAGCGCGATCACCGGCGAATCCGCTCCCGTGATCCGCGAATCCGGCGGCGACCGCTCGGCCGTCACCGGCGGCACGCAGGTGCTTTCCGACGAGATCACGGTGAGGATCACCGTCGCGCCCGGCTCCTCCTTCGTCGACCGCATGATCGCGCTCATCGAGGGTGCGCAGCGGCAGAAGACGCCGAACGAGATCGCGCTGTCGATACTGCTCTCGGGCCTGACGCTGATCTTCCTCTTCGTCTGCGTCGCCATCTGGGGGCTTGCGGGCTATTCCGGCACGGTGCTGACGGTCACCGTACTCGCCGCCCTTCTCGTCACGCTCATCCCGACGACCATCGGCGGCCTTCTCTCGGCCATCGGCATTGCCGGCATGGACCGCCTCGTGCGCTTCAACGTCATCGCCACCTCCGGGCGCGCGGTGGAGGCGGCAGGCGACGTCGACACGCTGCTGCTCGACAAGACCGGCACCATCACCTTCGGCAACCGCATGGCGAGCGACTTCCTGCCGGCACCGGGCGTAAGCCCCTCGGACCTGGCCGAAGCCGCGCTGCTTGCCAGCCTGTCCGACGAGACGCCCGAGGGCCGGTCGATCGTGGCGCTTGCCACGGGTGAATTTTCGGTGGTGATGCCGCGGGTGCGCTTCGATGCCGTGATCGAGTTCACGGCAGAGACCCGCCTTTCCGGCGTCGATCTCGGCGGCCGGCGGCTGCGCAAGGGTGCGGTCGACGCCGTGCTGCGCTTTGCCGGCCTTCAGGAGGACGATGCGCCGGCCGAGTTCCGCCGCGCCGTCGAGACGATCGCGCGCAGCGGCGGCACGCCGCTCGCGGTTGCCGATGGCTCGCGCCTGCTCGGCGTCATCCACCTCAAGGACATCGTCAAGCCGGGCATCAAGGAGCGTTTCGCGGCGCTGCGCGCCATGGGCATCCGCACCGTCATGGTGACGGGCGACAACCCAGTGACGGCCGCGGCCATCGCCTCGGAAGCCGGCGTCGACGATTTTCTCGCCCAGGCGACGCCGGAGGACAAGCTCGCCTATATCCGCCGCGAACAGCAGGGCGGCCGTCTGATCGCCATGTGCGGCGACGGCACCAACGACGCCCCGGCGCTCGCCCAGGCGGATGTCGGCGTCGCCATGCAGACCGGCACGCAGGCGGCCCGCGAGGCGGCGAACATGGTAGACCTCGATTCCAGCCCGACCAAGCTCATCGAGATCGTCGAGATCGGCAAGCAGTTGCTGATGACGCGCGGTTCGCTGACCACCTTCTCGATCGCCAACGACGTCGCCAAATATTTCGCGATCATCCCGGCCCTCTTCGTCGCCACCTATCCGGCGCTCAATGCGCTCAACATCATGCACCTCGCCTCGCCGCAGTCGGCCATCCTCTCGGCCGTCATCTTCAACGCGCTGATCATCGTGGCGCTCATTCCGCTGGCCCTGCGCGGCGTCGCCTATCGTCCGGCGGGGGCGGCCGCGCTGCTGCGCCGCAACCTCCTCGTCTATGGTCTCGGTGGCCTTGTCCTGCCTTTTGCAGGCATCAAGGCTATCGATCTTGCCGTCAGCGCCCTAAATCTGGTGTGATCATGCTGAAACAACTTCGCCCGGCCTTCACCCTCGTCCTCGCCCTGACGGCGCTTCTCGGCCTTGCCTATCCGCTCGCCGTGACCGGCATCGCGCAGGCCCTGATGCCGGCTGCCGCCAATGGTTCGCTCGTCGAAAGGAACGGGGTGGTGGTGGGCTCCGACCTAATCGGCCAGGCCTTCGCCTCGGACAGATATTTCTGGCCGCGTCCTTCGGCGACGGGGCCGGAAGCCTACAACGCGGCTGCCTCGTCCGGCTCGAACCTCGGCACGACCTCGGCCAAGCTCAGGGATCGTGTCGCGGCGGATGTCGACCGGCTGACGGCGACGGGCATGGCGGTGCCGATCCCGGCCGATGCGGTCACGACCTCCGGTTCGGGCCTCGATCCGCATATCTCGCCCGATTTCGCGCGGGCGCAGGTCGCGCGGGTTGCAAAGGCGCGGGGCATGGAGGAAACGACGGTCGAGGCGCTTGTCGGGCGGCAGGTCGAAGGCCGGCTCCTGGGCGTGTTCGGCGAACCGCGGGTGAACGTGCTGCAGCTCAACATGGCGCTCGACGCGCTCGGATCATGAGAAGACGAATGGCGGACGACGACAGCCGCAGGCCGGACCCCGACACATTGCTTGCCCTGGCTGAGAAAGACCGCCGGGGCAAGTTGACCGTTTTCCTGGGGGCCGCTCCCGGCGTCGGCAAGACCTATGCCATGCTGTCGCGCGCCGGCCGCCTCAAGGCCGAGGGCGTCGATGTCGTCGTCGGCCTCGTCGAGACCCATGGGCGCGGGGAGACAGCCGCCCTGCTGGACGGGCTGGAGGTTCTGCCGCGCAGACAGATCACCCATCGTGGCCGCGGGCTGGAGGAATTCGATCTCGATGGGGCGCTTGCCCGCCGCCCGCGCATCGTGCTCGTCGACGAGCTGGCCCATTCCAACCCGGAGGGAAGCCGGCATCCCAAGCGCTACCAGGATATCGAGGAGCTGATCGCGGCCGGCATCGATGTCTGGACGGCGCTGAACATCCAGCATCTCGAAAGCCTTGCCGACCTTGTCGCGCAGATCACCGGTGTCACGGTGCGCGAACGCGTGCCCGACGTCGTCCTGAAGAAGGCCGACGAGATCCTGCTCGTCGACCTGCCGCCGACAGAGCTGATCGAGCGGCTGAAGGAGGGCAAGGTCTACCTGCCGGACAGCGCCAGCCGCGCCATCGACCGCTTTTTCCGGCTGGGCAACCTGACGGCGTTGCGCGAGCTTGCGCTGCGGCGCGCGGCCGACCGGGTCGACGACCAGATGGTCGACTATCTCAAGCAGCATGCGATCGAAGGCCCCTGGGCGACGGGCGAGCGCCTACTCGTCTGCGTCGGGCCGGACGACTTGTCGGAAAAGGTCGTGCGCGTGGCGAGCCGGCTTGCCTCCGGCCTCAATGCACCCTGGATCGTCGTGTCGATCGAGCGGGCGGACCGGGAGGTCGGCACGACCGAGCACCTGCATCGCATCGAGGCGCTGTTCCGGCTCGCCGAGCAGCTCGGCGCGGAGACGCGCCGGGTGGTCGGCAACGATTTCGTCGAGGAGATCCTGAAGCTGGCGCGCCGCGAGCACGCGACGCAGATCGTCATCGGCGCCCGGCGCGATCGCGGCTGGCGACGGTTCGTCTCACCGTCCCTGCCCGATGCGCTCTCGCGCAAGGCGGCCGGCCTCGGCGTCTATTTCGTGACGCCCGACAGGAAGGAGAGGGCGCCGGTGCCGGCGCGGCTCGCGCTTCCGGCCATCGCTTCGTTCCGGCAATCGGCGCTCATCGCGGGGGCCTTCGTCGTCGCCACGGCGGCGGTGGGCAAGCTGGTCTATCTCTTTGCCGAGCTGCCGAACATCTCGCTGCTCTTCCTGCTTGCCGTGCTCGGTGCGGCGGTGCTGGGCGGGTATGCCTCCGCCTTCATCGCCGCTTTCCTTTCGGCGCTCGCCTACAACTTCCTCTTCATCGACCCGCTGCACACCTTTACGATCACCGCGCCGCACGAGGTGTTCGCGCTGATCGTCTTCCTGTCGGTCGCCATCATCGCCGGCGGCTTCGCCTCGCGCATCAAGGAGCAGGCGGAGGTCGCCCGCGTGCGCGCAACGGCGCTGCAATCGCTCTACGATTTCTCGCGAAAGCTTTCGACGACGGGCAAGGCCGACGATGCGAACTGGGTGGCGGTGTCGCATCTGCAGGCGAGCCTCAAGCGCAATATCGTGCTGCTCCTGCCGGAGAAAAACGATCTCAAGGTCGCCGCCGTCTGGCCGCCGGATACCGAGCTCGACGTCACCGACTTCACGGCGGCGCGCTGGACCTGCGACAAGCAGGAGAAGGCCGGCTTCGGCACCGGCACCCTGCCGAACAGCCGCTTCGAATTCCGCCCGCTGATGGGGCCGCACGGTCTTGTCGGCGTCTGCGGCATCCAGCAGGGAGAGGAGCGCCTTGACCTCAATGCGGAGCGGGCGTTGTCCGCCATCCTAGACCAGACGGCGATCGCGCTCGACCGGGCGCGGCTTTCGGAGGAGAGCGTGATGCAGGCGGCCAAGCTCGAGGGGGAGCGCTACCGGGAGGCGTTGCTCTCCTCGATCTCGCATGACCTCAGGACGCCGCTCGCCACCATCATGGGTGCCGTCACGAGCCTGCGCCAGCTCGGCGAGCGCATGACCGCCGAGAGCCGCGACGATCTTCTGCAGTCGATCGAGGAGGAGGGCAGCCGCATGAGCCGCTTCGTCTCCAACCTGCTCGACATGACGCGCATCGAATCCGGCACGCTGAAACCCAAGGGTGACTGGGTCGACGTCTCCGACGTCGTGCAGTCCGCCGTGGAGCGGGCGCGCAAGTATTTTCCCGGCAAGACGATCGAGACCGGCATTGCGGCCGACCTGCCGCTCATCGAGGGCGACAGCGTGCTGCTCGGCCAGGTTCTATTCAACCTGCTCGACAATGCGGTAAAATATGGCGGCGGCGAGCCGGTCAATGTCTATGCGCGGCGGGACGGGCAGGATGTGCTCATCTCCGTCACCGATCTCGGCAGGGGCATTCCGCCGGCCGAGATCGACCGTGTCTTCGAGAAATTCTACCGTCGGGGCAGGCCGGACGGCCGCGCGCCGGGAACGGGCCTCGGCCTTTCCATCGCCCGCGGCTTCGTCGAGGCGATGGGCGGCAGGATCCACGCGGAAAGCCCGGCGGTGAAGAAGAAGGGCACGCGCATCGTCATCCGCTTTCCCGCGGGTGAAAAGGCAAGGACTGGCAAGGCGACATGACGAACGAGCGCATTCTGGTGGTGGACGACGAGCCGCAGATCCAGCGGTTCCTCAAGCCTGCCCTCAAGGCGGCGGGCTACGACGTGGTGGAGGCGGCGACCGGCGGCGAGGCGCTGAAGGCGGTGGCGACGGCCGCGCCCGATCTCGTCATCCTCGATCTCGGCCTGCCGGACATGGACGGCAAGGAGGTCGTCACCAGCCTGCGCGGCTGGACGCAGATCCCGATCATCATTCTCTCCGCCCGCGAGCGGGAGAGCGAGAAGATCGCGGCCCTCGATCTCGGCGCCGACGACTATATCGAAAAACCCTTCGGCATCGGCGAGCTCACCGCCCGCATCCGCAATGCGCTGCGCCATCGCGAGCGGGCGGAGGCGGCCCCGGCGACGCTCGTCACCGATGGCCTCGTCATCGACACGGTGCGGCGGCTGGTGTCGCGAAACGGGGAGGCGATCCGGCTGACGCCCAAGGAATACGATCTCCTCACGCTGCTCGCGCGGCATGCCGGGCGGGTCGTCACGCACAAGACGTTGCTGACCTCCGTCTGGGGGCCGGCGCATGGCGAGGACCTGCATTATCTCCGCGTCTTCATCGGCCAGCTACGCCAGAAGATCGAGCGCGAGCCGACCCGTCCGGCCGTCGTGCGCACGGAACCGGGCGTCGGATACCGGCTCGTCGTCGAGGGCGACTGAGTTTCTAGAGCATTCCGGTTCACCGGAAATGCTCTCGATTCTTGCTCTTTCCGCATTATCCGACGCCGAAGCGACTTCGCTTCGGCTGGAAATGCTCGAAACCTCGTCAGCCGATCTTCTCGACGATGGGAGGGATCTGCACGACGGTGAGGTCCGTCGCGCCGGAATCGATGATGCCGAACACGGCCTCCAGCATTTTCGGCACGTCCTGCCGGACCATCTCGATATGGTCGCCGAGCATGGCGACGAAGGGGTCCCAGTCGAAGCAGCCGAGCTGCGGCACCCGGTCGGCATAGTGGCCGGAGCGGCGGATCCAGCGCATCACCCCTTCCAGCGAGATGGTGGAGTTGACGAACATGCCGCGCGGCAGCGGGCTGAGCCGCTCGGCAAGCTGCCGCATGGCGCTCTCCGCCTTTTCGGGGGCATAGCCGCAGGTCAGCATCAGTGTTTCGTCGACCGTGACGCCGGCCTCGGCATGGGCATCGCGAAAGCCCCGCACGCGCTCCATCGTGTTGTGGTCCGTGCCACGCCCGCCGACGAAGAGCAGGGGCGTCTTCTCGCCATATTCCTTCTCGCAATTGGCGAGCACGCGGCGCGTCAGCTCCAGCGCGCCGCCATAGTTGTCGGAGATGACCGAGGGTGCGCGCGCCCCGGGCAGGTCGAGATTGATGGTGCGCACACCGGCGGCGGCGCAAAGATCGACGATGCGGTCCGGATCGGTCGCGCCCGTGGCGATCAGGCAATCGACCTGGTAGGAAAGCATGGCGCGGGCCGCCTCCACCTCCAGCGCCGGGTCGCGCCGCGTGCAGGTGATGATCGGGAAGAGGCCGCGTTCGCGCGCCAGCGTCTCGAACTGCTCGACGATCGAGCCGAAATAGCGGTTGTCGTATTTCGGCACGATCATGCCGATGATCTTCGAGCGCTCGCGGCGCAGCACGCTCGCCTGCATGTTGAGCGCGTAGCCCTGTTCTTCGGCGAGTTTGGTGATCTTGTCGGCAAGCTTCGCGCTGATGCGCCGCTTCTTCCAGTTGCCGTTCAAAACGGCGCTGACGGCGCTGGCCGAGGTGCCCGCCAGCTCTGCCAGATCGTAGATGGTCGTCCTTTTCGTCTGCGTCGTCCTGTTCACATGTCCTCTCCGTTTCACGGGCCACCTTGACACCAATGGCGATTGGTGGCAATTCTTGCTTCATCGATTGAGCAAGCATGCTCCATCGATGAAGTTGCCTGAACAGCAAGGCTGACCCAAGGGAGGAGTCAGACGGAGCATCGACGAACCGGACGTTGCGGCATTGCCGCGGCGAACGATGATCTGCGCCCTTTCGATGCGTGGAGGCCGTCGGTCCTGTCGCCCTGGGCGGCTTGAGGGAACTGGCGAAAAATCAACCGTGGAGGAACCCAATGAAGACGCTTACCCATCTGCTCGCCTCGACCGGCCTCGTCCTGTCGCTCGGCAGTGCCGCCCTTGCCCAGGAAGGGGCGACCGTCGCCTTCCTGATGCCCGACCAGGCCTCGACCCGCTACGAGCAGCACGACTATCCCGGCTTCAAGGCCGAGATGGAGAAGCTGTGCCCGAGCTGCACGGTGATCTACCAGAACGCCAATGCCGACGTCGCGCTCCAGCAGCAGCAGTTCAACTCGGTGATCGCCCAGGGCGCCAAGGTCGTCGTGCTCGATCCGGTCGATTCCGCCGCCGCCGCGGCGCTCGTCGAGATCGCCCAGTCGCAGGACGTCAAGGTCATCGCCTATGACCGCCCGATCCCGGACAAGCCGGCCGACTACTACGTCTCCTTCGACAACCAGGGTATCGGCCAGGCCATCGCGCAGTCGCTCGTCGACCACCTGAAGGCCAAGGGCGTTCCGGACGGTGCCGGCGTTCTTCAGATCAACGGCTCGCCGACCGACGCGGCCGCCGGCCTCATCCGCGACGGCATCGATTCCGCGCTCGACGCCTCGCCCTACAAGACGCTCGCCGAATTCGACACCCCGGACTGGGCGCCGCCGAAGGCGCAGGAATGGGCGGCCGGCCAGATCACCCGCTTCGGCGACGAGATCAAGGGCATCGTCGCGGCGAACGACGGCACGGGCGGCGGCGCGATCGCGGCGCTGAAGGCGGCCGGCGTCAAGGAAATGCCGCCGGTGACCGGCAATGACGCGACCATCGCGGCACTGCAGCTCATCATTTCGGGCGACCAGTACAACACGATCTCCAAGCCGTCCGAGATCGTGGCCGCCGCAGCGGCGAATGTCGCCGTCCAGCTCTTGAAGGGCGAAACGCCGGAAGCCACCCACAAGCTCTACGAAACGCCCTCGCAGCTCTTCGTTCCGGCGGTGGTGACGGCGGAGAACATCAAGGCCGAGATCTTCGACAAGGGCATCAACAAGCCGGAGGAAGTGTGCACCGGCGAATATGTTGAAGGTTGCCGCAAACTGGGCATCATCCAGTAAGCGTCGCCATCCGTGTCCGGCCGCTTTTGCGGCCGGGCATTCCGATCCGCCGTAAGTCTGAAGGTTCTGGGGCCATGACAGCCACGCTTCAAAATGCTCCCGCCAAGGGAGAACCGGTGCTGCGTCTTCGCGGCGTGTCCAAGAATTTCGGGGCCGTCTCCGCCTTGACGGATATCGAGCTCGACGTGAAGGCCGGCGAGGTCGTCGCGCTGGTCGGCGACAACGGGGCCGGCAAGTCGACGCTGGTCAAGGTGCTCGCCGGCGTGCACCAGCCCTCTTCGGGCACGATCGAATTCTGCGGCCAGCAGGTGACGCTCGACAGCCCCGCCAAGGCGCTGGACCTCGGCATCGCCACCGTTTTCCAGGACCTCGCGCTCTGCGAGAACCTCGATGTCGTCGCCAACCTCTTCCTCGGCCACGAGATGTCGCCTTGGGCGCTCGACGAAGTGGCCATGGAAGTGCGCGCCTGGACGCTGCTGCGCGAGCTTGCCGCGCGCATTCCGTCCGTGCGCGAGCCGATCGCCTCGCTCTCCGGCGGTCAGCGCCAGACGGTCGCCATCGCCCGCTCTCTGCTGCTCAACCCGAGGCTCATCATGCTGGACGAGCCGACGGCCGCCCTCGGCGTGGCGCAGACGGCTGAGGTGCTGAACCTCATCGAGCGCGTGCGCGACCGCGGCCTCGGCGTCATCATCATCAGCCACAACATGGAGGACGTGCGGGCCGTCGCCGATCGCATCGTCGTGCTCCGGCTCGGACGCAACAACGGCATCTTCACGCCGGATTCGTCCAACCAGGAACTCGTTTCCGCCATTACCGGCGCGACGGACAATTCCGTCTCGCGCCGCGCCGAGCGCAAGTCCCATGTCCAGGAAAACCACGGGGGTGCCGCATGAGCCAGAACTCTTCCCAGCCGATGCTGGACCGCAGCGACGAGCGCGTACGCCATGACGACAGCCTTTCCGCCATGGCGCGCGGCTTCATCGACCGCGTGCGCTCCGGCGACCTCGGCATGCTGCCGGTCGCCGTCGGCCTCGTCGTCATCTCCGTCGTCTTTTCCGCGCTGAACCCGATCTTCCTTGCGCCGAACAACCTCGTGAACCTCCTGTTCGATTGTGCCACCGTCGGCGTCATCTCGCTCGGCATCGTCTGCGTGCTGGTGCTCGGCGAGATCGACCTCTCGGTCGGCTCGATGAGCGGCCTCGCCTCCGCCATGGTCGGCGTGCTCTGGGTGAATCAGGGCTGGCCGATCGTCGGGGCCATCCTTGCCGCCCTCGTGGTCGGCGCGGCCGTCGGCCTCCTCTATGCCACGCTCTACAACCGGCTTGGCATGCCGAGCTTCGTCGCGACGCTCGCCGGCCTGCTGGCGCTGCTCGGCATGCAGCTCTACATCCTCGGCCCGACGGGCTCGATCAACCTGCCCTATGCCTCCTCGCTGGTGCGTTTCGGTCAGATCCTCATCATGCCCGACTGGCTGTCCTACACGCTGGCGCTGGTTCCCGGCCTTGTGATGATCGGCCGGGGCCTTCGCACCCGCACCCAGCGCCTTGCCGCCAACCTCTCGGCCCAGCCGATGCGGGCGCTGATCCTGAAGGCCGTCGTGCTGACGGCCGCGCTGGAAATCGCCGTCTTCTACCTTAATCTCGGCCGCGGCATTCCGTGGATGTTCGCGCTCTTCATCGCGCTCGCCGTCATCCTCAACTATGCGCTGACGCGCACGAAATGGGGCCGTTCCATGTTCGCCGTCGGCGGCAACAAGGAGGCGGCGCGCCGTTCGGGCATCAATGTGCGCCGCATCTACATGAGCGCCTTCATGCTCTGCTCGACGCTCGCGGCGCTCGGCGGCATCCTCTCGGCCTCGCGCCTTGCCTCCTCCAGCCAGCAGGCCGGCACAGGCGACGTCAACCTCAACGCCATCGCCGCAGCGGTCATCGGCGGCACCAGCCTCTTCGGCGGACGCGGCAGCGCCTATTCGGCTCTCCTCGGCATCATCGTGATCCAGGCGATCTCGAACGGCCTGACGCTGCTCAACCTCTCGTCGTCGCTGCGCTACATGATCACCGGCGGCGTCCTTGCCATCGCCGTCATCGTCGATTCGCTCGCCCGACGCTCGCGCGTCAGCCACGGCCGCGCCTAACGAATACTGGAATGGAGTTCTAGATCATGGCTGACCTCATGAAGGGCAAGATCGCCGCCATCACCGGTGCCGCCTCCGGCATCGGCCTCGAATGCGCCAGGACCCTCCTTGCCGAAGGGGCGACGGTGGTGCTCGTCGACCGGGCGCAGGACAAGCTGGAACAGCTCTGCAAGGAGCTGGGCCCGAATGCCCTGCCGCTCGTCGTCGACCTCCTGAACCCGCAGGACGTCTCGGGCATGCTGCCGCGCATCCTCGACATTGCCGGTGGGCTCGACGTCTTCCACGCCAATGCCGGCGCCTATATCGGCGGGCCGGTGGCGGAGGGGGATCCCGACGCCTGGGACCGCATGCTGAACCTCAACATCAACGCGGCCTTCCGCTCCGTTCATGCGGTGCTGCCCTACATGATCGGGAAGAAGACGGGCGACATCCTCTTCACCTCGTCGATCGCCGGTGTCGTGCCGGTCGTCTGGGAGCCGATCTACACGGCCTCGAAATTCGCGGTGCAGGCCTTCGTGCATTCGACGCGCCGGCAGGTGGCACAGCACGGCGTGCGTGTCGGTGCGGTGCTGCCCGGCCCCGTAGTGACGGCGCTGCTCGACGACTGGCCGAAGGAGAAGATGGACGAGGCGCTGGCCAATGGCAGCCTGATGCAGCCGAAGGAGGTGGCCGACGCCGTGCTCTTCATGCTGACACGGCCGCGCAATGTCACGGTCCGCGACCTGGTTATCCTGCCGAACAGCGTCGATCTCTGAAGCAAAGTCCGCGGGCGGCATGGGGCCGCCTGCCCGAGGAACTCCTGATTGCAGGCGGTAGACCCATGAGCACTCCATCCTCCGCACGCCCCGCGGGCGGCGAACGCTACCTTGTCGGCGTCGATGTCGGTACGGGAAGCGCCCGAGCCGGCCTCTTCGACATGACCGGCCGCATGCTGGCCTCGGGAAAACGCGACATCTCGCTGTTTCGCGAACCCGGCGCGATGGTCGAGCAGTCGAGCACGGAGATCTGGGCCGCCGTCTGCGCTTCGGTGCGCGAGGCCGTCGCTAAGGCTGGTGTCGCGCCCGGACAGGTCGCGAGCCTCGGCTTCGACGCGACGTGCTCGCTCGTCGTGCTGGGAGAAGGGGGAAAGCCGTTGCCCGTCGGCCCGTCGGAAGATCCGGAGCGCGACATCATCGTCTGGATGGACCACCGGGCGGTCGCGCAGGTCGAACGCATCAATGCCAAGGGGCACGATGTGCTGCGCTATGTCGGCGGCATCATCTCGCCGGAGATGGAGACGCCGAAACTGCTGTGGCTGAAGGAGAACCGCCCGCAGGTCTTCGATGCCGCCTGGCAGTTCTTCGACCTTGCAGACTTCCTGACCTGGCGCGCGACGGACGATCTTGCGCGCTCCACCTGCACCGTCACCTGCAAATGGACCTATCTCGCGCATGAAAAACGCTGGGATCCGAGCTACTTCCATGGCATCGGCCTCGGGGTCCTCGCGGAGGAGGATTTCGCCCGCATCGGCCAGCGTGTCGTCGAGCCGGGCACGCCGCTCGGCAGCGGCCTGACGGCACGGGCGGCGGCGGAACTCGGCCTTGTCGCCGGCACGCCGGTCGGCGCCGGCATGATCGATGCCCATGCGGGCGGCATCGGCACGGTGGGGGTGGACGGCCCGCCGGAAAACAATCTCGGCTATGTCTTCGGCACCTCTTCCTGCACCATGACCTCAACCCGCGAGCCGGTCTTCGTGCCGGGCGTCTGGGGTCCGTACTATTCCGCCATGGTGCCGGGCATGTGGCTGAACGAAGGGGGGCAATCGGCGGCCGGCGCGGCCATCGAGCAGCTCTTGTCCTTCCACCCGGCGGCCGGCGAGGCCGCGGCGCTGGCGAAGGCACGGGGCCTTTCCCTGCCTGTCTTCCTGGCAGGGCTTGCGGCGGAGGGGGCGCCGACGCTTTCGGCCGTGGCTGGGCTGGCGGACGGCCTGCATGTCGTGCCGGAATTCCTCGGCAACCGCGCCCCCTTCGCCGATCCGCATGCGCGTGCGGCGATCGTCGGCCTCGGCATGGAGCGGGACCTCGCCAATCTCGTTTCGCTCTACGTTGCCGGGCTTTGCGGCATCGGTTATGGCCTGCGCCAGATCATCGATGCGCAGGCGGCCGCCGGTGCGCCGATCGACAGGATCGTGATCAGCGGCGGTGCGGGCCAGCTCGATCTCATCCGCCAGCTCCTGTCGGACGCGACGGGAAAGACATTGCTCGCAACACGGGCGGAAGAGCCGGTGCTGCTCGGCGCCGCCATTCTCGGCAGTGTCGCCGCCGGTGCCTTCCCGGACGTGCGCGCGGCGATGGCGGCCCTTTCGGCGACCGACCGCACCTTTCGGCCGGCCGGCGCGGACATCGCGGCCCTGCATGCCAAGCGCTACGACGCCTTCACGCGGCTGCAGGCATTGGCACGGGCGATCCGGTAGGCGCCTGTTTTTTCGCGGCGCCGCCTGGTGGCCTGCAGAAACGGCCTCAGGCGCTGACGAAGAGGGCGACAGGCTCGCCTGCAAGTGCCTCGGCGAGCGGCATGCCGCTGCCCAGCACCAATCGGCGGTCGTCAAGCACGGATCGCACCGTTTGGCCGTAGAAGCGATCGGGGATGGTGATGGAAATTCCCCGCGTGGCGTCCTCCGTCAGGCGCAGGCTGCCGGGGGGTGTCTTGCCGAAGGTGTGGTGCGGGACCACGGTGATGGCGAAGGCCTGCGGCGCGCCGCGCAGGAAGGCGAGGGCCTGGGCCCCGCCATCCGAAAGGTCCACGGGAAGGTAGGGGCCGGCGAACGGACCATCCGGGTCTTTCGCCCGCATGGCGAGGACGGTCGCGACCAGCCATTGTTTGTAGGAAGCGAAGGACGCCCGCGTCGCGGCCGGCTTTTCCGGCATGACGCGGGAGGGCGTGTCGAACATCCGGGCGCCGGCCTGCCGCAAGGAGAAGTCGCCGCGTTCGCTGCCCTGCCGGATGTCCGGGATGCCCGGCATGGTCAGCTTGATCAGCGTCTGTGCGAGAGAGTTCATCAGCCCGGCATCCACGAAGGGCGAGAGTGTCGTGTCGAGCTCCCGGAGAAATGCGTCGTTGCCGAACAGGCCTTCGATGACGCCGGCCAGCACCTGCGCAGGATTGCTGCCCGATGCGTAGCCATGCGGGCTGACTTGCCCTTCGCTTCTTATGAAGATCTTCAGATCGGCGGCAAGGGACCGGATCGCCGCGGTATCCTGAAGGCCCGTGGCCGGCCAGAGGGCTGCGATCGCATTGTGGAGCAGCCGTTCCGTATCCGGCTCGGGAGCAGCCCGGCCGGCGTGGCTGCGGATCATGTCGGCGCTGAGGGCGGACCAGCGTTGCCGCGCCGCGTGCCAGCGGTCCGGCGCCTCGGCGAGGGCATTGAGCCTGGCCCTGGCGTCTCCGCCATAGGCAACACCGGACGGGGATATCGCGGACAGGCCATGCGGCATGGTTTCGGCACGGGCCTGCATCACCGCGTGAAACGCCGCGGGGCCGTCCGCCGGCTCGCTCGGCCGGCCGGCGGCATTCTCCCGGGAGAAAAGCAGGTCATCCGGCGCCCCTGCTGTCACGCAGCCGCTCAATTGCTGGAAGCGGGCGCGGAATTCGGCGCAGCCCGCCAGAGTGGCCGGTATCTTGTCGTCGGCCAGCAACTCCCAGATGAAATCGATCGCCTCGCGGACCTCCGGCCGGTTGCCCTCCTGTGCCTGCTGCCGGGCTGTCGCGATGACCTCGCGGTCGCGTTCGCTGACATGCGTGGCCGTCGCATAGGTCCGCGCGACCGGCAGGGCGACGATCAGGGCGCGGATCGCCTCGGCAAGGGCGCTGCGGGAGAGGTCGGCGTGGGACTGGTCGGCGAGAGCCTTCGCCAGGAGGGTCAGGCGGGCAGCCTCGCCTTCGAGTTCCGTCCCGAAGATCTGCCGCTTGCCGGCCTCCCTCGCCGTTTCCGTCCGCGGACTGCCATCGGGAGGACTGGATGCCTGGTGGGGATGACTGGCCATTATATCCGTGAGGGCTGTGATGATCTCGCCCCCGGTCGTGCCGTGGACCGGCCATTCCGCGGCAAGCTGTTCGCTTCCCGCAAGGTGCTTGTCGACGATCAGGTAGGCGGAGCCGACGGCAGCGCGCAGCCGCTGCAGATAGGCATGCGGATCGGCGAACCCGTCGATATGCAGGATGGCCAGCCCGTCCACCGTGCCTTCGCGGACGAGGTCGAGGACCAGCCGGTGGCTGTCGTCGAAAACCCGGGCATCCTCGAGGCGCAGCCGGACAAGGTCGGCGGAGCCGCACAGACGCCGGTGCGCCGTCTTTCGTTCCACCAGCCGCCATAGTTGTGCCGCGTGAATCGCCGTGATCCGCCCGGGGTCGCGCGAGATTTCGGCAAGCATCCGGGCAACGACCTCCTGCTCGTCGATGAAGGCGAGCGGGCCGGCAAGGGCGGCCGCGCCTTCGAAGGCCGCCGCCGGGGCGGTGACCAGGAGCAGTTCCTCATATGCGGCAAGTGCCTGCCGGCACGTCTCGGGATGCAGGGGATAGAAGGAGCCGCGATAATGCAGCGCCAGGATGTCCCGCTCCGGGTCCAGTGCGAGGCGGATCGCGCCGTTCGCGACCTCCGTTGCGAAATCCTTTTCGAGAACGGGCAAGGCCAGCTTTTTCGACCAGTCGATGTCGAAATGTCGGGAAAACGGGCTTTGCTCGCCCCAGGTGACGACGCTGTGCCACCAGGGATTTTCGAGGCTCGCGGCCATGTGGTTCGGCGCGATGTCGAGGAGGAGGCCGAGGCCGCGTGCCTTAAGATCGCCGGCAAGCCGGCGCAGGCCATCGAGACCGCCGAGGGCGGGATCGATCGCGTTTGGATCGACGATATCGTGGCCGTTGGACGAGCCCGTCACGACCGTCATCACCGGCGAGGCGTGGAGATGGCTGATGCCGAGATGCTGGAGATAGGGCACCAGTTGACGCGCCCTCCCGAAGTCCATGCCATTTCGGAACTGGAGGCGATAGGTGGAGGAAGGGCGGGTCATAGGGTCCTGGAATGTGCGTTTTCTCGCCCAGAAAACGCAAATCCTCCCGAATTGTTCCAAAGCGTCTTGTGGGTGCGTTCCCCGTCTCGCTTCGTCTGCCTGCCGGTTGGGAAAGAGGGCGGCGAGATGGGCGGGGGGCGTTATGAGGCAGTGTGCCTTTCGTGCGCGAAGTGCCGCCTGAGGATGTCGAGGACCTCATTTGCGAGCTCGCCGACGATGCCGTTCTGTTCCCAGGAGTAGAGCGAGGCGATGACCGGCGGTTCCGGCGGGAAATCGGTGAAGGGCCTGACGCGCCACCCTTTCGCGGCATCGACGGGCAGCAGCGAGAGGCCGAGGCCGGCCTCGATGGCCATCAGCACGTTGCGCAGGCTGGCGGAGGTGAAGGCGACATACCAGCGCCGCCGTTCCCGTTCCAGCCGCTCGAACATGGCGTCCCGGTAGAGCCCGCCCAGCGGAAAAGTGACGAGCGGGACGGGGTCGGGCAGGTCCGCCGGTGCATCCAGCGCGGTGAACCAGGCGATCGGTTCCGCGAAGCTTGCCCAGCTGTCGGTGCTCGGCGTGTCCTCCTTGAGTACGACGATGTCGAGTTCGCCGGAGCGGTAGCGCCGCGCGAGGTCGGCGCGCAGCCCCGTGGTGACGTCGAGGCGCGCCTCCTTGTGGCGCTTGGCGAAGGCGGCGAAGGCATGGGCCATTTCGGGCGTCGCAATGTCATCGGGCATGCCGATGCGCACCGATGTGGTGCCGGAGGTCTCGGCAACCAGCGTCAGCGCCTCGGTCTGCAGCGCGAGGATGCGCCGGGCGTGGCCGAGCAGGCGCTCGCCCGTCACGGTCAGGCGCACCGGCCGCGCGGCACGGTCGACCAGTTCCCGGCCGATCACCTCCTCGAGGCGTGCGATCTGCTGGCTCATCGTCGATTGGGTCATGTGCAGGCGGTCGGCCGCGGCGGTGAAGCTGCCGGCATCGGCAATCGCCACGAAAGCCCGGAGCAGGCGCGGATCGAGCACGGGATCTCCATCGAAAATCAGAATGTTAGCTATCTAAACATCTAATTTGCGCATGATTCAAGCGGGTGATAGCGGTAGGCGATGCCGGCGGCTGCGCTTCCGGCCCGACACGTCTTTTCAGTAGGAAAGTCGAACCATGACGGATACGCGCTCCGGCCGCGATTGGGCAATGCTTGCACTGGTGGTCCTGATCGGCCTCAACCTCCGGCCCTTCCTCGCGGCCCCGGCGCCGATCCTCATGGAGATCGGCGCGGATACCGGCCTCGGTTATGGCGGCATCGCGATGCTGACGCTGCTGCCGATGGTCCTGATGGGCCTCGGCGCCTTCGTGGCGCCGGGTCTTCTGGTGCGGCTCGGCGCGCGGCGTGGCCTGTTGATCGCGCTGGCCGTGCTCTTCGCCGGCTCGGCGCTGCGCCTCGTTGTGTGGGACGGCCTGTCGCTGATCGTGACGGCGGCGCTTTGCGGCATCGGCGTCGCCTTCATCCAGGCGGCCTTTCCCGGCATCATCAAGGCGCGCTTCCCGACAAGCGTGCCGGTGGTGACGGGGCTCTATTCGGCAATGATCATGGCCGGCGGCGCCTTCGGGGCGCGGCTGATGCCGGTGCTCGTGCATGCCGGCTACGGCTGGCGGGCGGCGCTCGCCTGGCTGGCGCTGCCGGTTGCGATCGCGCTCGCCGCGTCCTGGCGCATCCTGCCGGCCGTGCCGTCGAGCCGGCCCGACGGCGCTCTGGCGCGGCAGCTCCTGCGCCGGCCGAGGACCTGGGCTCTGATGGGTGCCTTCGGGCTGGTCAATGCCGGCTATTGCTCGATGATCGCCTGGCTTTCGCCCTATTACCAGGCGCAGGGCTGGACGAGTGCCGACAGCAGCGGCCTTGTCGCGATCATGGCGATCTGCCAGGCCGTCGCCGCGCTCGGCCTTCCCATCCTGGCGCGCGGCAATGTCGACCGCCGCCGCTGGCTCTGGCTGACGATCTTCTTCCAGGCCGCAGGCTTCTTCGGCCTTGCGAGCCTTCCCGGCATGGCGCCGGCCGTGTGGGCCGGGCTGTGCGGCGCGGGCCTCGGCGGCAGCTTCGCGCTTGCCATCGTCACGGCGCTCGACCACCTGCCGCAGCCGGAACAGGCCGGTGCGCTGGCCGCGCTGATGCAGGGCGGCGGCTTCCTGATCGCCGCGCTCGGCCCCTATGCGATGGCGCTGCTGCACGACTGGACGGGCGGCTTTGCGGCGGGCTGGGGGCTGCATCTCGGCTGCGTGCTGGCAACGGCGCTGCTCTATCTGCGCTTCGACCCGCGGCACTATCCGGTGGCGATGCCCCTTGCTCCATGACCGGAAACCCGCGCCGGGCGCGGGTTTCTTTGCAAGGATATCAGGCCTAACGGCGGCCGCCGAAGGGGCGCAGGTTCATGTGGCGGTTGACGTCCTTGTAGAGCAGGTAGCGGAACGGGCCGGGGCCACCGGCATAGCAGGCCTGCGGGCAGAAGGCGCGCAGCCACATGAAGTCGCCGGCCTCCACCTCCACCCAGTCCTGGTTCAGGCGATAGACGGCCTTGCCCTGCAGCACGTAGAGCCCGTGCTCCATGACGTGGGTTTCCGCGAAGGGAATGACGGCGCCGGGCATCAGCGTGACGATCGTCACATGCATGTCATGACGCAGGTCGTTGGGATCGACGAAGCGCGTCGTCGCCCAGCCGCCGTTCGTGCCCGGCATGGCGGCGGGGGTGATGTCCTTCTCGTTGAGGATCAGCGGATCGGGATGGGCAAGGCCATCGACGGCCTCATAGGCCTTGCGGATCCAGTGGAAGCGGGCATGGGCACCGGAGCGGTTGCGCAGCGACCATTTCAGGGCCGGCGGCAGGAAGGCGTAGCCGCCCGGCTGCAGCGTGTGCTTGCCGGTCGGCAGCGTCAGCTCCACCTCGCCATCGACGACGAAGAGTACGCCCTCGGCCTCGGGATCCTGTTCCGGCCGATCGCTCCCGCCGCCCGGCGCCACTTCCATGACATATTGCGAGAAGGTCTCTGCAAAGCCGGAAAGCGGGCGGGCGATGACCCAGCAGCGCGTGTCGTTCCAGAAGGGCAGGAAGCTGGTGACGATGTCCTGCATCACCCCCTTTGGGATCACCGCATAGGCCTCGGTGAAGACGGCGCGGCCGGTCAGGAGGTCGCTCTGCGGGGGGTGCCCGCCGAGGGAGGAGTAGTAGCTTCGTTGCATCGTCTCAGGCCCTTTGGTTGCGTGTTTCCGGTGGTCTTCGGCGGGCGTTCGTCGCCCGCTCATCTCTTCGCGCCGGCCTTTTCCAGCAGCGCGGCGATCTCGCCATAGCCGCGGCCGCGGGCGTGCTGGAGCGGGCTGACGCCGTCATTGTCGGCAAGCTCGACATCGGCGCCGGCGGCGATCAGCAGCGCGACGATCTCGACATGGCGCGGCCCGCCGTCGCCGAGGATGATCGCCTCCAGGAGCGCCGTCCAGCCGAGGCGGTTGACATGGTCGACATCGGTGCCGGCCTTGATCAGCGTGTCGACGGTCTCGACATGGCCGCGCTCGGCGGCCGGAATGATGGCGGTGCCGCCGTAGCGGTTGACGCTCTTGAGATCGGCGCCGTGGGCCAGCGTCAGCTTCAGGATCTCGAGATGGCCGCGCGCGCCGGCATAGAGATAGGGGCTGTCGCTGATATCGTCCTTGGCATTGACGTCGGCGCCGGCCTCGATCAGCGCGCGGGCGGCGTCCACCTTGTTGCCGTGCGTGGCGACGAGCAGCGCCGTCGCGCCGCGGGCATCCCGCGCGTCGATGCTGGCGCCCTTGGCAAGCAGCGTCTTGATGGCGGCGACATCGTCGGCGGCGGCTGCCTTGTGCAGTTGCGTATCCATGGCGTTTTCGGCGGCAAGAAGGGGAGGGCAGAGGGCCGCGAGGAAGAGCCAGGCCGACAGCAGGGCAAGTTTCAGCATGCGCGTTCCCGTTGGTTCACGGCGGCAAATTAGCAGGGGTGGATGCCATTAGAAAATTAAATGTGTAAATCCACATCATGCACAAGATGGAACTTGCGCGCACCGCACCGGCCGTGAAGACGGGCATGGCCTTTCGCGCTCCTCCGTCACCGGGCAAAGAAAACCCGGAGCGGATCGCTCCGCCCCGGGTTTCCGCCCCCGCCCCGAAAGAAGGGCCGTTACAGGCCCGCTGCCGCGATCGCCGCGTCCATGCGCTCGCGGGCCTTCTTCGGCAGCTTGCCGGTCTTGACCGCGTCGAGATTGGCCGGCGCATCGCCGACGACCACCACGCCCACCATGCCCATGCCGACATGCGGCGTGCACTTGACGCCATAGGCGCCGGCCTTGTCGAGGGTGATCTTGAAGTTCTCGTTGATCTTGCTCTTGAAGGCCTCCGCCCCCTCGGGGATCATGCCCTTGATCGTCTCGACATTGTGTCCCTTGTCGGTGGGGATGAAGGTGATGGTATCGCCGGGGGCGACCTTCACGAAGGCCGGCTCGAACACCATGGCACCCTCGGCGCCCTTGTTCAGCATATGCACTTCGAAATCTGCCGCTGCTGCCGGAAGCGCAAGCGCCAGAATGACTGCTGCCGCGCCGACGATGCTCTTTGCCATGGTACGCACTGGAATTCTCCTTGCTGACGAACGTCTCTCGTTCATGAGCTAGGAAGTAGACCCGCCGGCGGTCCCGCTCTTTGACTTTAATCAAACAACGCGGCGATGGCGCGTGGCGTCCTGTCGCAGGTCCTGCAGGCGCCCTTGAGGGGCGCCGGCAGGTGCCGGGCGTGGCGCCGTTTCCGACCCGCTTTCAGGCGACCGCGAAGGCGACTTCGTCCAGTCCGTCGATATGCGCCAGCATCCTGTCGCCCCTTGCCACCGCGCCGACGCCGGCCGGCGTGCCCGCGAAGATCAGGTCGCCGGGCTTCAGGGTGAAGAGGCGCGAGAGGTAGGCGATCATTTCCGGTACCTTCCAGATCATCTGGTTGAGGTTGCCGTCCTGGCGGACCGTATCGTTGACCGTGAGCCGGATCGCGCCTTCGCCCGGATGGCCGATGTCGGCGGCGGGGTGGATCGGCCCGCAGGGGGCGGAATACTCGAAGGCCTTTGCGACCTCCCAGGGCCGGCCGTGTTTCTTCGCCTCCGCCTGCAGGTCGCGGCGCGTCATGTCGAGACCGACGGCATAGCCGTAGACGCAGGCGAGCGCCCGCTCGACGGGAATGTCCGTGCCGCCGCCGTGAAGCGCGACGACCAGCTCGACCTCGTGGTGCACGTCGCGGCTGGCGGCGGGATAGGGAAAGGCGCTGCCCGGCGGCACCAGCGTGTCGGGATTCTTCTGGAAGAAGAAGGGCGGCTCCTTGTCGGGGTCATGGCCCATTTCGATGGCGTGGTCTGCGAAGTTGCGCCCGACGCAATAGATCCGGTGAACCGGAAAGAGCGCGGCGCTGCCCCGGATCGGCAGGCAGGGGACGGGCGTGGGCGGAAAAAGAAGGTTCGTGTCGGATGTGGATGTTTCAGGCGTCATGGGCTGTTGCACTTTCGCTGGCTGGCTTCACCGGCGACGCTAGCATGCCGGGCAGCCGCAATCGATCCGTTGACGCTGTTCCATGCGGCCCGGCGCATTGCGCAGGCCGGAAAAATCGCGGATAGAGGCAGGATGACGAACGGTGCCCCTCTGGACATGAACATTCCCGACGAAACGAAGGATGCCCTGCCGCGCGAACGCCGCCGGTCGCTGGCCATCGGCCTCCTGAAAGCGCGCGAGGCGGTGATGAGCCATTTCCGGCCGATCCTTGCCGATCACGACGTGACCGAGCAGCAATGGCGGGTGATCCGCGCGCTTTCGGAAGCCGGTACCCTCGATGCGACGGAGGTGGCGGAGAAGGCCTTCATCCTGGCGCCGAGCCTGACGCGCATGCTGCGGTCGCTGGAGGAGCGCGGCCTGATCACCCGGCACAAGGACAGGGAAGACGGCCGCCGCGTGCTGCTGCGGCTCGCGCCGGCCGGCCAGGCGGTCATCGACGAGGTCATGCCGGATTCCCGCCGCGTCTATGCGGATATCGACGCCCGTTTCGGCGCGGAGCGCGTCGAGGAACTGCTCGACATGCTGGAAGAGCTCGCCGCCCTCAAGCTCGACGGCAAGGCGGGCGGCGAGGAATAGGGCAATTCCGGATCAGTAGACCCTGGCGCCGGCCGGTGCCTCCGCCGGCTCGGCGGCCTTGAAATCGGCGAGCAGCTTCGTCGTGGCATTGGCGAGCAGCGTCACGTCATTGCCGATGGCGACAAAGGTGGCGCCGAGCTCCAGGTAGTGCTTGGCAAGCCCGAGGTCGCCGATCAGGATGCCCGCCGCCTTGCCGTGTGCCTGGATCTTCTTCAGCGCCTTTTCCACCTCGGCCTGCACTTCGGGCGCGCCCGGCCTGCCTAGGAAGCCCATGTCGGCGGCAAGGTCGGCCGGGCCGATGAAGACGCCGTCGACGCCCTCGGTTCCGGCGATGTCGTCGAGCGCCTCCAGCCCGGTGCGGTTTTCGACCTGCAGCAGCAGGCAGATTTCCGCGTTCGCCGTCTGCAGATAGTCCGCCGTGCGGTTGAAGGCGGAGGCTCTGGCGAGCGCCGCGCCGACGCCGCGCACGCCATGCGGCGGATAGCGCACGGCCTTCACCATCGCCTCGGCCATCGCCTCGCTGTCGACCATCGGGATGAGCAGCGTCTGCGCGCCGATATCCAGCAATTGCTTGATGATCCAGGTCTCGCCGACCGGCGGGCGGATGACGGCGTGGCTTGCCGTGCCCTTCATCGCCTGGAGCTGCGAGACGAGCAGCGGCACATCGTTCGGCGCGTGCTCGGCATCGAGCAGCAGCCAGTCGTAGCCGGCCTCGGCGCAGATCTCGACCGTGTAGGGATTGGCGAGCGCCTGCCAGAGGCCGATCTGCGCGTGGCCTTCGCGGAGCGCCTGCTTGAAGCGGTTTTTCGGAGCGGGCATCTTTCCACCTCAGGCGAAGAACAGGCTGACGGTGCCGTAGGGGCCGAAATCGCCGACGATCGTATCGCGGTGACGGGCTTCCACCGGCCGGATGAACGAACCGGCGAGCACGATCTGGCCGGCCTCGATGCCGTCGCCATACTGCGCGAGCCGGTTGGCGAGCCAGGCGACGCCGCGCGCCGGCTGGTTGAGCACGCCGGCGCCGAGGCCGGTTTCCTCGACCTCCGCATTGCGGCTGACGATGGCGCCCATCCAGCGCATGTCGATCGCGTCCGGCCGCACCGCGCGCCCGCCGGTGACGATGCCGGCATTGGCGGCATTGTCGGAGATCGTGTCGAAGATGGTGCGTGCCTTCTTCGTTTCGGGGTCGACGCGCAGGATGCGCGTGTCGAGGATTTCCAGCGCCGGGGTGACGTAGTCCGTGGCGTTCAGCACGTCGAAGATGGTGATGCCCGGCCCTTTCAGCGGCGCCTTCATCACGAAGGCGATCTCTGCCTCGACGCGCGGCTGGATGAAGCGGCCGGCCGGCACGGTCGCGCCGTCCTCGAAGACCATGTCGTCGAAGAGCACGCCGGAATCCGGGATGTCGATGTTCAGCGCATATTGCATGGCCTTGGAGGTGAGGCCGATCTTCCAGCCGATCACCCGGCGACCGTCGGCGATCTTCTTCTTCACCCAGGCCCCCTGGATCGCATAGGCGTCGTCCATGGTGATGCCGGGGTGCTTCAGCGAGAGAAGGCCGGTCTGGATGCGGGTGCGCTCGGCCTCGTCGAGGCTGGCCGCGGCGGCGTGGATCTCCTCTGGCGTCATCATGATCAGACCTCGTCGGCGATGGTGTTGCGGAGCGTGCCGATGCCCTCGGCCTCGACCTCGACCACGTCGCCCGGCTTCAGCCAGATCGGCGGATCGAAGCGCGCGCCGGCGCCGGTCGGCGTGCCGGTGACGATGACGTCGCCGGGCACGAGCGTCGTGAAGGTGGAGATATAGGCGATGATCTTGCGGAAGGAGAAGATCATGCGGCCGGTGCGGTCGCTCTGGCGCACCTCGCCGTTGACGCGGGTTTCGAGCCGGATGTCGGCAAGCTGGCTTTCGTCCGCATAGGGCACGAGCCAGGGGCCGATCGAGCCGCTCCGGTCGAAGTTCTTGCCCTGGGTGACGTTGAACTTGGCATGGCGCACCCAGTCGCGGATGGTGCCCTCGTTGCAGAGCGAGAGGGCCGCGATGTGGCTCAGTGCGTCGGCTTCCGCGATCCGCCGCCCGTCCTTGCCGATGACGATGACGATCTCGCCCTCGTAGTCGAGCTGCGGGCTTTCCGGCGGGCGGATCAGCGGCCGGTCGTGGCCGGTGAAGGATCGCGGGAAGCGGATGAACAGCGAGGGATTGGCGGGGGCGGCCTGGCCGTCCTTGTATTCCGCGTTGCGGTCAGGAAAGTTCACGCCGACGCAGACGATCTTCTCCGGCGCGGGGATCGGGATCTCGTAGTTGATCTCGTCCAGCGCATGATCCGGCTTCTGCCCGGCTGCGGCACTCAGCAGTTCGCCGAAGGCACCGGCTTCCACGACTTCCTTCAGCGTCAGGAAGCGGCCGGCAAACCGGGTGGAAAGGTCGATCACGCCGTCCGCGACGATCAGGCCGTAGCCCTTGCGCGGGCCGATGCTGAAGCTGGCAAATCTGGGATGGTCCATCCTGGTGTTCCCTGGCAGTGCCACCGGGCAGGGGCCTCTGCCGGCGGTGTCCTCGATGCGGTCGGCGCGCCCTTCAGGGCGCGATGATGGGCTGGGCCTTGAGCTGCGAATCCGCGACCTCGGTGCCGGCGAAGAGGCTGCCGTGCTCGAACCAGGATTTCGGCGCCGGAGCGCCCCAGAGCGTCTGGCGCTGCGGGTCCTTCAGGTCCCACTTGATGGGTTCAAGGTCGGGGTCGACCGTCTGGTAGTCCGAGCAGTAGATCTCGATGCGGTGCCCGTCAGGATCGAGGATATAGAGGAAGAAGGCATTGGAAATGCCGTGGCGGCCGGGGCCGCGCTCGATATGGTCGACCCAGCCGGTCGTCGCCATCAGGTCGAGCAGGTCGATGATGTTGAGCGGCGTCGGCACCCAGAATGCGGTGTGGTGCAGGCGGGGTCCACGGCCATTGGTGAAGGCGATGTCGTGCACGCCGCCCTTGCGATGGGTCCAGGCCGCCCAGAGCTTTCCGGTCTCTTCGTCCTGCGTATATTCCGTCACGCGAAAGCCGAGCTCGTTGTAGAAGGCGACGGAGGCATCGACATCGGGCGAGAAGCAGTTGAAGTGGTCGATGCGCAGCGGCTTGACGCCGCGATAGAGCGCATATTTCTGGTGGATCGGCGGCAGGCGGTCCATCTTCGTGTAGAATTCCAGGGGAATGCCGTGCGGATCGCGCGTGCGGAAGGTGCGGCCCTGGTAGGGGCGCTCGACCCATTCCACCGGCAGGCCCTTGCCCTTGAAGAAGCGCACGGCCTTTTCGAGGTCCTCCTCGTCGAAGACCTTGAAGCCGAGGTCGCGGGCTTCCGGCTTGCCGGATTTCCGCAGCACGATGCAATGGTGGCCGCGCTCCTCCATGGCGCGCAGATAGATCGTGTCGGCGGTCTCGCCCGTCACCTGCAGGCCGAGCGTGTCGACGTAGAAGGCGCGGGACTTTGCAAGGTCGGTGACGCCGAACTCGACATGGCTGAGGCGCACGATGTTGAAGGGCGGGTAGAGGTTCGGCTGGGGTACGGGCATGGGTTCCTCCTCAAGCCCGCCTCGGCAGGCGAGGACGGGCGCAGTCTGGTCTTCCGGCGGTCAGCCGCCGAGTTTCGGGATGGCATGGGCGCTTGTGGCGAAGGCGATGTTCTTCGTCTCCATGTAGAAGTCGAAGGACCAGTCGCCGCCATCCCGGCCGATGCCGGAATTCTTCACGCCGCCGAAGGGCGTTGGCAGGTGGCGCACATTCTCCGAATTCACCCAGATCATGCCGGCGTCGAGACGATCGGTGAAGCGGAAGGCGCGTGTGACGTCCGATGTCCAGAGATAGCCGGTGAGGCCGTACTGGACATCGTTGGCGAGCGCGAGCGCTTCGGCCTCGTCCTTGAAGGGGATGGCGGTCAGCACCGGCCCGAAAATCTCCTCCTGGGCGATGCGCATGCCGTTGTTCGCGCCGGTGAAGAGCGTTGGCGCGACATAGCAGCCGCCGCCCGGCCCGTCGAATTTTTCCCCGCCGGCCGCGACCGTCGCGCCCTCGGACCGGCCGATGGCGATATATTCGAGAACCTTCTTCTCATGCACCGGGTGGATGAGCGGGCCGACGACGGTTTCCGGATCGAGCGGATGGCCGACCTTGATGCGTTTCGCCTTCTCGGTGACGAGGGCGGTGAAGCGGTCGTAGATGCTCTCCTCCACCAGCAGGCGGGAGGAGGAAGTGCAGCGCTCGCCGTTCAGCGAATAGATCATGAAGATGGCGGCATCCGCCGCGCGTTCGAGGTCCGCGTCGGCGAAGACGATGACCGGGTTCTTGCCGCCGAGCTCGAAATGCACGCGCTTCAGCGTGTCGGCGCCCTGCTTCATGATCATCGAGCCGGTGCGGCTTTCGCCGACGAAGCCGATGGCCTTGATGAGGGGATGTTCGGTGAGCGCCTTGCCGGCATCTTCGCCAAAGCCGTTGACGAGGTTCCACACGCCCTTGGGCAGGCCCGCGTCCTCGGCGATCTCCACGAGCAGGCGCGCCGTCAGCGGCGAGAACTCGGCCGGCTTGTGCACGATGGTGCAGCCGGCGGCGAGCGCCGGGGCGATCTTCCAGGTGGACAGCATGAAGGGCGTGTTCCACGGCGTGATGATGCCGACCGGGCCGATCGGCACGCGGGTCGTCATGTTGACCTGGCCCTCGGCGCGCAGCGTCCTGCCGTCGCGGGCCTCCGGCGCGCGGTCGGCGAAGAAGCGGAAGTTCTCCGCCCCGCGCAGCGCGGCCTTGGCCATGAAGCGCAGCGACTGCCCGGTGTCCATGCATTCGACGAAGGCGATCTCCTCGGCCCGCGCCACGATGGCGTCGGCGATCCTGTGCAGCAGCTTCTTGCGCGCGTCACCGGGCATGGCCGCCCAGTCCGCGAAGGCGGCCTTGGCGGCTTTCGCGGCGCGGTCGATATCGGCCGCCCCGCCCTTGGCGACCGTGGCGAGCGGCTTCAGGTCGACGGGGGAGATGGTCTCGAAGGTCGCGCCGCCTTCGGCGGGAACATCCTCGCCGGCGATGCGGTTCAGAACGCCGTGTTCCTTGAAGCGGGCGAGATAGGCGTCCGCCTTCGCGCTGTTTTCCTGAAATTTCGTCATGACATGTCCTGCTATTGGCCGCGAAGGCGCGGATGGATGGCGTTCTTCTTCCAGCTCAGCTCCGCGTCGATCTCGCGGATTTCCAGCGACAGCGCGAAATGCGGCGTCTCGAAGAGCGGGGCAAGCAGCCGGCTCGCCGCGGCGAACAGCGCCTCGCCGGCGCGTTCCTTCTCCTCGGCGCTGCGGCCCTTGCCGATGCGGAAGTTGAGGTCGATGAAGGCGTTTTCCGGCAGGCGGTCGGCGATGGCGTAGTGATCGGCGCGGAGTGCCCGCACCCGCACCGCCCCGACCTCGAAGAGGCCGGTTTCCAGCACCGTCGCCAGCAGCCCGGCGCAGAGGGCGTCAAGATCGGCGCGGCCTTCCAGATTGGCCGAATATTCGACGGTCAGGTGCGGCATCGTTCCTCCCGGCGCGCAGTTATTATTTAACATGTTAAATACAAGGTCGCATGTCAAGAGGGTTTCGTCAACCGCCGAAACTGCCGGCCTGCGTCGGCACATGCACATAGTTGCGGTCGAAATAGAGCAGCGCATGCCCATCGCGCCGGCTGCGGATATCCACGACCTCGCCGATGAGGATGTTGTGCGTGCCGACCGGCCGCGCCTCCGTCAGCCGGCAATCGAAGGAGACGATGGCGTCCGTCAGCGCCTGGTTGCCGGAGGGCAGGTCCAGCCAGTTCGCATCGGCATAGCGCGCCTCCATGTCCGCCTGTCGGCCGGCGAAGGAGGCGGCGAGCGCCTTGTGCTCCTGCGTCAGCACATTGACGCAGAAACGCTGGTTCTCGATGAAGAGGCTCGTCTGCGCCGAGCGGCTGTTCATGCAGACGAGCAGGGTGGGCGGCTCATCGGTCACCGAGCACATGGCGGTGGCGGTGAAACCGCCGCGGCCGGCAGGCCCCTTGGTGGTGATCACGTTGACCGGGGCGCAGACGCGCGCCATGGCGTTGCGGAATTCGGTCTTGGAAACCTCCATGGCGACGCCCTCATTCGGCGGCGTTGCTGAGGGCGCCGTCGCCGAGCGGCGGCAGCCAGGTGTCGCCGGTCCAGCCGGTCTCGTCATAGTCCGCCATGCATTGGTCGACCAATGCTTCCATTTCCTTGAGGCGTCCGCCGCGCTCCGCGCCCTTCAGCACCTGCAGGCGCACTTCCTCCGGCGCGCCGGCATAGTTCAACTCGTAGAGCGCGTGGCGGCCGCCGAACTCCGTGCCGGTCGCATCCCACAGCAGCTTCATGATCTTGATGCGCTCGATATGCCCCATGTCGTTCGAGCCGCGGACATATTGCGCGAGATAGCGGTCGATTTCCGGATTGGCGAAATCCCTGGCCGAGGAGGGGAGATAGATCAGGCCGGAGGCGACGGTGCGGCGCACGATGTCGATGACCTTCGGATAGGCTTCGGACATGAAGGTGCGGTAGCAGAGCGCGGCTTCGAGGTTCGGCAGTACCGCGCCGTTCGCCCAGGGGATGGGGTTGTAGGCCATGGCGTTGGAGAAGGACCAGAACTGGTGGCGGATGGCGATCACCTCGCCGAGCATCGCCTGGTTGCCGCGGAAGGCGTCGCCCCCGGTCGCCCGCAAGGCTTTCGCCAGCAGGCCGGCCAGAAAATCCATCTTCACCGCAAGCCGCGTGCAGCCCTGGAAGCAATAGCCGTGCATGAAGCCGGAGGCCGGGTGGAAGGAGAGGATTTTTGCCGCATCGCGCAGCACCAGCACGTCCTCCCACGGTATGAAAACATTGTCGAGCACGAGGATGGCGTCGTTCTCGTCGAAGCGCGAGGAGAGCGGGTAGTCGAAGGGATGGGCCGCTGTCGCTGCCGTCTGTTCGTAGGAGGTGCGGCAGAACATTTTTACGCCGGGTGCATTCATCGGCAGGATGAACATGACCGACAGCGACGGGTCCTCGGTGACGGTGGCCGAGCTCTGGGCGAGGAAATTATAGTGCGTCAGCGCCGAGGAGGTGGCGACGACCTTGGCGCCCGAGACATAAATCCCGGCATCGGTCTCCTTCGTGATGTGAACGAAGACGTCCTTCACCGCGTCGGCCGGCTTGTGGCGGTCGATCGGCGGGTTGACGATGGCGTGGTTCATGAAGAGCACGCTTTCCTGCGCGCGGCTGTGCCAGGAAAGCGCATTGTCCTTGAACGGGCCGTACCAGTCGGCATTCGCCCCGAGCGTATTCATCAGCGCCGCCTTGTAATCGGCCGTGCGGCCCATCCAGCCGTAGGACATGCGCGCCCAATCGGCGATGGCGCCCTGCTGGGCGACGAGATCGGCGGCGGAATGGGCGACGCGGAAATATTTGTGCGTGTAGCCGCCGGAGCCCGTGTCGGTCGGCGATGTCAGGCGCTCCTTGCGCTTCGGGTCGTGCAGCGCATCGTACATGCGGGCGATGGAGCGGGCCGAATTGCGCATGGCCGGATGGCTGGTGACATCGGCGATGCGTTCGCCGTTGATATAGACCTCGCGCCCGTCGCGCAGGCTTGCGAGATATTCGGCGCCGGTAAACGGCCGGGTCTTGTCGCTGCGATGGTCTTCCGCGCGCATGGGGTGCTCCTCCTTGAAAATCCTGACAAACGCTAAGTCGGGGCCGCCAGGAGCACCATGGACAAACACGGCAATTCGCTGGTACTTTTTCCGGCATGACCCTTCGCAAGGATGTTCCTGCCTTCTTCGTCTATGGCGAGCCGAGCCGCACGCTCGACGTCGGCTTCCTGCATGTCGAGACGGTGATGGAGCGGAAAAGCCTGCATTTCGGGCAGGTCGCGCCGCACAAGCATCCGCTGATGGGGCAGATCACCTACTGGTTCAAGGGCGAGGGGCGCTACCAGATCGAGGATCGGACTTGGAATTTTTCCGCTCCGGCGATCAGCTTCGTGCCGAGCAACGTCGTGCACGGCTTCGATGTCGGCGAACAGTCGGATGCCATCGTCGTCTCCATCTCGGACGACCAGCTGCGAGCGATGGCGCCGCAGGTGGATCTGGCGCTCGATGCGCCGGTGCTGCTTTCCGGCGCGGCGGATGCCCCGGGCTGGACGCGGATCGACGCGCTGCTCGCCATGGTGATGGAGGAATATCGCGGCGGCGCGGGGGCGAGCGAGCGGGTGCTTGCCGGGCTGATCGGCGTCGTGCTTTCGCTGATGGCGCGGCTCGGCGGTCCGGGCGGCTTTGCGGCGGCCTCGCCAGCGGTCGCGCTGGGGCTGGAACTGCGCCGCGCCATTGACCGGCACTACCGGGAGGACTGGCCGGTCGGGCGCTATGTCGAGCGGCTGGCGACGACGCCGCACCTGCTCGACAAGGCGGCACGCACGGTCTTCGGCCAGACGGTGAAGGACATGGTGCTGGAACGGCGCCTGCTGGAGGCCAAGCGCCTGCTGCGCTTCACCATCCGTCCGGTGGAGGATATCGGCCGGGAGATCGGCTTCGAGGATCCCGCCTATTTCTCGCGTTTCTTCCGCAAGCGGGCCGGCCTTTCCCCGACGGACTGGCGTGCGCGGAATGCCGAGGCGTCCGGTGCCGGCTGAGGCTGCCTGCGCCAAGGGGGTCAATCTGTCGCCGTCTTCCCGTCTCCGGGCATCTTTCCCTCATCGCGTTCGGAGGTTATCGTCATATTTCAAGAAATACAGCGATGGAGCGTTGCATGGTCCGGTTGAATGAGATCCGCGAGAACGAGGTGGCCATCACCCCGCCGGAGACCGCGGATGCGCACGTCGTCTTCATCGGCCGGATTTCGACGCCCTGGACCTCGCGCATGGAAACGCCGCGCCAGGGGCGCCCCGACGGGCCGGTCTGCACCATCGAGGTCTTCGAGCCCTGGGTGCAGGCATTGAAGGGGGCGGAGCGTTTCGAGCGGCTGGAGGTGCTCTACTGGCTGCACCAGTCGCGCCGCGACCTCGTGCTGCAGAGCCCGGCCTCGAATGGCGAGGTGCACGGCACCTTCTCGCTGCGCTCGCCCGTGCGCCCCAACCCGATCGGCACGTCGATCGTCGTCCTGGAGAAGATCGAGGGCAACCGGCTCTTCGTGCGCGGGCTCGACTGCCTCGACGGCACGCCGCTGATCGACCTGAAGCCGGAGCGCAGCCTGTTCAAGCCGATCGCGCCGCCGCAGAAGGGCGATTTCGCGACCGAGCCGGTGCGTATGTGCAAGAAAATCGACGAATGAAGCAATTCCAGTGAAAGTGCGAAGCGGTCTTGCGCCCGGAATTGCGCCGGGACATCCTAATCGTCGATACCCACCATCACGTCCGATGCCTTGATCAGCGCATAGGCCTCTCGGCCGGCGGCAAGGCCGAGTTCGTTCACCGCATCGTTGGTGATGGCGGCGGTGATGATCGAGCCGCCGACATCGATGCGGACATGGGCCGTCGTCGCGCCGAGAACGACCTCGACGATCTTGCCCTTGAGGCGGTTGCGTGCGCTGATCTTCATGCGGTTCCTCCTGTTGCTGGAAGGGAAGGTAGGAGGGGCGGGCCGGATTGGTAGCCTTTGCGGTTGTTCATGCTGTTTACCGCCGGGTGAAACGGGACGCCGCGCTCCGGTTAATTCGTATTTGAATGGACAATTCTTCTATGGCAGTGTTCGCCGTGCTTGGAGGAGGCCGCGCATGATCGTCGATACGCACCTGCATCTCATCTACCGGGACCTGCTGTCCTATCCCTGGCTTGCCGGCGTGCCGCCGCTCGATGACGATTTCACGCAGGAGACCTATGCGCGCGAAGCGCGCCGCCTCGGCATCGTCGCGGCGCTGCATATGGAAGTGGACGTGGCGGAGGGCGATATTGCGCGCGAGACGGCCATGATCGAGGGGCTTGCAAGGGAGGCGGGCAGCCTGCTCGTCGGCGCCATCGCCGCCTGCCGGCCGGAATCGCCCGACTTTCCGGCCTATCTCGAGGCGGTCCTCGCCAATTTCTTCGTGCGCGGCTTCCGCCGCGTGCTGCATGTCGTGCCGGACGATGTCTCCGAAGGCGCGCTCTTTCGCGAGAACATCCGGCGGCTGGCGGGCATCGGTCTCAATTTCGATCTCTGCGTCCTGCCGCATCAGATCGGGAAGGCGATCGCGCTGGCGGACCTTGCGCCCGACGTCTCCTTCGTGCTCGACCATTGCGGCGTGCCCGACATCAAGGGCGGCGGCTTCGATGCCTGGAAGGGGCCGGTCGCGGAGATCGCGCGCCGGCCGAACGTCACGGTGAAGCTGTCCGGCATCCCCGCCTATGGCGCGGAAGACTGGACGCTGGAGGACCTGAAGCCCTATTTCGCCCATGTGGTGGAGCATTTCGGCTTCGAACGCATGGTCTGGGGCAGTGACTGGCCGGTCTGCACGCTCGGCGGCGGGCTTTCCACCTGGATCGGCGCGACGCAGGCGCTGCTGTCAGGCGTCAGCCTGGAAGACAAGCGCCGCGTGCTCTCGGAAAATGCCGAGCGGCTCTGGAAGATCGCGCCGAAGGCGTGATCACCGCCAGCGTGCCGTGCGCGCGATCCATTCGCGCGTGCGCGCCTCCGGATCGGCGTTCAGCGTGATGTCGGTCACCACGGCGGCGCTGTCGGCGCCGTTTTCGAAGACGGCCGACAGGCGATCCGGGTTGAGCCCGCCGATGGCGACGAGGGGAAGCGGTGCGATGCGCGTCTTCCAGTCCCTGAGCCGCCCGACGCCTTGCGGCGCCCATTTCATCTTCTTCAGGATCGTCGGCCAGACCGGGCCGAGCGCCACATAGTCGGGCCTTGCCGCAAGCGCGATGTCGAGCTCGGCATCGTCATGGGTGGAAAGGCCGAGCTTCATTCCGGCCGCGCGGATGGCGCCGACATCGGCGGTCGCCAGATCCTCCTGTCCGAGATGCACGTAATCGCAGCCCTCCTCGATGGCGATCTGCCAGTAGTCGTTGACGATGAGCTGGCAGCCATGTTCGGTGCATGTGGCTTTCGCCCTGCGGATCTCGTCACGCAGGCGATAGTCCGGCGTGTTCTTCATGCGCAGCTGCACGAGTTTCACGCCGACCGGCACGAGCCGGTCGATCCAGTCGGCGCTGTCGACGATGAGGTAGAAGGGATCGAGCGTCATGAGAAGACGGCCTTTCCGATGACGGGGGTGGAGGGAACGGCCATGTCGCGAGGCTCCAGCGGCACGGCGGCATGGGCGAGGCGGCCGGCATCGATGGCGAGCGCGAAGGCTTCTGCCATCGCCGCCGGATCGCCGGCGCCGGCGACGGCGGTGTTGAGCAGCACGGCGTCATAGCCGAGTTCCATGACGCCGGCGGCGTGCGAGGGGCGGCCGATGCCGGCATCGACGATCAGCGGCACGTCGGGGAAATGCGCCCGGAAGGTGCGCAGCGCCATCGGATTCACTGGTCCCATGGCCGAGCCGATCGGCGCGCACCAGGGCATCAGCACGCGGCAGCCGGCCTCGACCAGCTTTTCCGCGACGACGAGGTCGTCCGTCGTATAGGGGAAGACCTGGAAGCCTTCGCCCGTCAGGATGCGCGTCGCCTCGACGAGGCCGAAGACGTCGGGCTGCAGGGTGTCGTGATGGCCGATCACCTCCAGCTTGATCCAGTCCGTGCGGAAGACCTCACGCGCCATCTTCGCTGTCAGCACGGCCTCCTGCACGCTGTGGCAGCCGGCGGTGTTGGGCAGGACATGCACGCCGAGCGCATGGATCAGCTCGAAGAACGCGCCACCCGCCTTGCCGCCGGCGGTTTCCCGCCGCAGCGACACGGTGACGATCTCCGCCTTCGCGCGGCGCACGGCCTCGGCGAGGATCGCGGGGGAGGGATAGCGGGCGGTGCCGAGCAGCAGGCGCGAGCGCACCTCCTTATCGTAGAGCTTCAGCATGTCAGCCTCCCTGCATGGGCGAGAGGATCTCGATGCGATCGCGTGCGCCGAGCGTGAAGCCGGCGCGGTCCTCGCGGTGCACCAGCTCGCCGTTGACCGCCGTCGCCAGCCATTCGCCCTCATAATCGAGAACGGAGAGGAGGTCGGCGAGCGTCGCGGCCGCGACCTCCTGTTCCTCGCCGTTGATGATGAAGGTCATGATGCCCTCCTTTCCGGTCGTGCCTGTTCTGCAAGAAGCCGCCGCGCGACCTCCGCCGCCATGGCGGGGGCCAGCAGGAAGCCGTGGCGATAGAGGCCGTTCACATGGAGCGTGCCATCATGCTCGCTCACGCGCGGCAGGTTGTCGGGATAGGCCGGGCGGATGCCGGCACCGGTTTCCGTGAGCCGCGCCTCGCCAAAGGCCGGGTGCAGCGTGTAGGCGGCGTTCAGCAGTTCCATGAGCGAGCGGGCGGTGATGCCGCCGCCGTCGGCGCTCTCGATCATGGTTGCGCCCACCATGAAACGGTTCCTTCCGCGCGGTACGACATAGATCGGATGGCGCGGATGCAGCAGGCGGACAGGGCGGGAGAGGTTGATCTCCGGGGTTTCCACATAGAGCATCTCGCCGCGCACGCCCCGGAGGTCCGGCAGCTGGCCGATCCGGGCCGCGCCGGTGCAGTCGACCACGCGGTCGTAGCGTGCCGCATCCGGCGTGCCGTCCGCGCCGAAGAGGAAGCGCATGCGCGCCTCCTCCAGCCCGGCGGTGAGGGCCGAGAGCGCCCGTTGCGGATCGAGATGGGCCTCCTGCCGGAAGAACAGGGCCTTGGGGAAGCGGCCGGCGAGATCCGGCTCCAGCTCGGCGATGGCCGCGGCATCCAGCCATTCCCAGCCGCTCGTGCGGCGGGCGAAGCGGTCGAGCTCCCCGGCATCGCGGCCGGCGGCAACGACCAGCGTTCCCTGGCGGCTGACATGGCCGGGCACGGCCGCCTCCCACCAGTCGGCGGCCGAGCGGCCGAGCGTGAGCACGGGCTCCTCCGCGCTCTCCCGCTCGCACCAGGGTGCCAGCATGCCGCCGGCAAAGCCGGAGGCCCCGAGGCCCACCTTTTCGGCGCGCTCGGTGATGGTGACGTCGAAACCGTGGCGATAGAGCTGCCAGGCGACCGTGAGGCCGGCAACGCCGGCCCCCTTGACGAGGACGCGCATGGTCATTCTCCGGCCGGGGCGCCGGCAAGCGGCATATAAAGGTCGCCGCCGTCGCGATATTTCGCCGCCATGGCCTCCAGTCCCTCCTTCTGCGCCTCGGCGCGGATATCGTGCGAGATGCGCATGGAGCAGAATTTCGGGCCGCACATGGAGCAGAAATGCGCCACCTTGTGCGCCTCCTTCGGCAGCGTCTCGTCGTGGAACGCGCGCGCGGTCTCCGGATCGAGCGAGAGGTTGAACTGGTCCTCCCAGCGGAACTCGAAGCGGGCGCGCGACAGCGCGTCGTCGCGGATCTTCGCCGCCGGATGGCCCTTGGCGAGGTCGGCGGCGTGGGCGGCGATCTTGTAGGTGATGACGCCGACCTTCACGTCGTCGCGGTCGGGCAGGCCGAGATGTTCCTTCGGCGTGACGTAGCAGAGCATGGCCGTGCCGAACCAGCCGATCATCGCGGCGCCGATGCCCGAGGTGATGTGGTCGTAGCCGGGGGCGATGTCGGTCGTCAGCGGCCCGAGCGTGTAGAAGGGCGCCTCGCCGCAGGTCCTCAGCTGCTTGTCCATGTTCTCCTTGATCTTGTGCATCGGCACATGGCCGGGGCCTTCGATCATCACCTGGCAATCCTTTGCCCACGCGATCTGCGTCAGCTCGCCGAGCGTTTCGAGTTCGGCGAACTGCGCGGCGTCGTTGGCGTCGGCGATCGAGCCGGGGCGGAGGCCATCGCCCAGCGAAAAGGAGACGTCATAGGCGCGGCAGATGTCGCAGATCTCCTCGAAATGCTCGTAGAGGAAGCTTTCCCGGTGGTGATGGAGACACCATTTGGCCATGATCGAGCCGCCGCGCGAGACGATGCCGGTGACGCGGTTCACGGTGAGCGGGATATAGGCGAGCCGCACGCCGGCATGGATGGTGAAATAGTCGACGCCCTGTTCGGCCTGCTCGATCAGCGTGTCGCGGAAGACCTCCCAGGTGAGGTCCTCGGCAATGCCGTTCACCTTCTCCAGCGCCTGGTAGAGCGGCACGGTGCCGATCGGGACCGGCGCATTGCGGATGATCCATTCGCGGATGTTGTGGATGTTGCGGCCGGTGGAAAGGTCCATGACCGTATCGCCGCCCCAGCGGATCGCCCAGACCATCTTCTCGACCTCTTCCGCCATGGAGGAGGTGACGGCGGAATTGCCGATATTGGCATTGATCTTCACCAGGAAATTCCGGCCGATGATCATCGGCTCGGCTTCCGGATGGTTGATGTTGGCCGGGATGATGGCCCGGCCGCTCGCGACTTCCTGGCGAACGAATTCCGGCGTGACGAAGTCGGGGATATGGGCACCGAAGCTCTCGCCGTCGCGGATGAGCGCCTCTTTGGCGGCCTTGCGGCCGAGGTTCTCGCGGATGGCGATGAATTCCATTTCCGGCGTGATGATGCCGGCGCGGGCATAGGCGAGCTGGGTGACGGCCTTGCCGTCCTTCGCCCGGCGCGGCCGGTTGCGCACGGGAAATTCCGGCGTCAGCCGTTCGCCGGAGGCAAAGCCGTTGTCTTCCGGGCGGATGTGGCGGCCTTCATAGTCCTCGGTGTCGCCGCGCGCCGCGACCCAGGCTTCGCGCAGCCGCGGCAGGCCGCTCTCGATCGAGACGACATGGGCGGGGTCGGTATAGGGGCCGGAGGCGTCGTAGACGATGACCGGCGGTTCGCCGGAGGTCGGGTGCAGCGCGATCTCGCGCATCGGCACGCGGATCTCCGGGTGCTGCTCGCCGGCTATGTGGATCTTTCGCGAGGCGGGAAGGGCGCCCGTCGTGACGGTGGGGGTGAGCTTCTGGGCGGCAATGTTCATCGTGAGGCTCCAAGTTTGCGGTTGGAGACCCAGTCCTAGAGCCGGAATGATGGAAGGACGCGTAGGCGGAATCCGGGTTGCGGATTTCGGGTTCTACAGCGCTTGCACCGTCCCTACGCCAGTATGAACTGGATCAGGTTCAACGGGTCACTGCGCTGCGAATGCCAGCAGTATCTCAGCCCCTTGTCGGGACCCCCCTGGTGAATGCCCTAAGCAAAGACGCTGCGTGGCGATTTGTCAACGGGGTAAAATATGTAAGAATAAGCTTACGTTATATTGCGCGAAACACGCTGCAGAAACGAGCCATGCAACCCATATGGCCGCTTGTTCCGTTTCTCGCGGCGCCCTCTCCTCGGTCATGCTCGGGCTTGACCCGAGCATCCATAGCCGCGGGCGGAACGTGGATCCTCGGCTCAAGGCCGAGGATGACGGCAGTGGGTGGAGGCAAACGGAAACGGCGGGGTTTTACCCCGCCGTTCTCTTTGAAATCCCTTGCGAAAACTACTCGCGTTCGCCGGTGAAATTCAGCAGGAGCTGGAAGATGTTGACGAAGTTCAGGTATAGCGAAAGCGCGCCGAACACGGCCATTTTCTGCTGCGATTCCTGGTCGATGTTCTCGGCATACTGTTCCTTGATGTTCTGCGTGTCCCAGGCGGTGAGGCCGACGAAGACGGCGATGCCGATCACGGAGATGGCGAACTGCAGTGCGGTCGAACCGAGGAAGATGTTGACGATCGAGGCGATGATGACGCCGATCAGGCCCATGATCAGGAACGAGCCGAACTTCGACAGGTCACGCTTCGTCACATAGCCGTAGAGGCTCGTCGTGCCGAACATGGTGGCGGCGATGAAGAAGGTGCGGGCGATGCTCGTACCGGTGAAGACGAGGAACACCGAGGCGAGCGACAGGCCCATGACGGCGCAGAAGGCCCAGAAGGTCATCTGCGCGGCGCTGGCCGACATCGTCTGGATCTTGAACGAGAAGAAGAAGACGAAGGCGAGCGGCGCCAGCATCACCACCCACTTCAGCGGCGAGGAGAAGATCGGCACGTAGAGGGCCGGCGTCGAGCCGACGATAAAGGCGACGAGGCCGGTGATGACGAGGCCTGCGCCCATGTAGTTGTAGACGCGCAGCATGTGCTGGCGCAGGCCCTCGTCGAAGAGGGCGGCCGACTGCGCCTGCGCGCCGTAGCCAAATCGCTGTTGTACGGGGTCCATCGAATGTCTCCTTCGGTTTGGAAGCGGTTGATCAGTAGAGCGTGCGCGAGAGATCGCGCGCGGTTTGCGCCAGGTCGTCGGCCTTGCGGCTTTCCGACACAAGCGCATAGGCGACGTCGCCGATCTGCCAGTAGGCGGCCCGGGCATTGTCGGCGTGGAAGAGCAGGACATGCTGCACGGCGAACGAGCCGGGGCGTACCGCGAACAGCGACAGGCGCTCGTCCTTGCGCGGTTCCAGCACCAGCTCGACGCTCGGGCCGTAGGCGGAGGGGAAGACCTGCGTGTCGATCACGCCCCAGCCCTTCGGCAGGTCCGGCAGCACGATCGCGGTTGCCGAGCGGATCTCGGCCGGATCGAAGGTCTCGGTCTCCGGCTGGGAGGCCATGGTGTCGCGCAGCAGCGTCGTCCTGTGCGCGCGCACGGCCTCCTCCACGAAGGCGGGCGGCGGCGTGGAGGCCACGACCTCGGTGGCGCCGAAGGGGCCGAGCACGGCATGGGCCGTCCAGCCGGCGGCAACGAACAGGGCGATGGCCGCGGCGCGGCGGAAGACGGAGAAGATGCGGCGGCGCGACAGCGAGCGCTCCAGAAGCCGCGCGGCCTCGCGCGTTTCCTGCCGGATCACCGTGCGATGGTCGGCGAGCGCCAGGCGAAGCTCGTCGCGCACGCGCAGGTCCTTCATGACCTGCGCCGCGACCTCCGGCCGTTCCGAAAGATAGGCCTCCACCTCGATGCGCCGGCCGACGGCGAGCTGCTCGTCGACATAGGCGTTGAGATCGGTTTCGAGAATGGGATCATTGCTTGTCATCGCCAGTGCCTCCGACGAGCCTGAGATGTGTGACGGGAGCGGCCGCGCCGCTCTGTTCGAAGGCGCGCAGCCGCTGGCGGGCGCGGGCGACGCGCGACATCAGCGTGCCGACCGGAATGCCCAGCGTTTCGGCCGCCTCCTGATAGGAAAGCTCCTCGATCGCGACGAGATGCAGGGCCTCGCGCTGGTCTTCCGGCAGGGCGAAGAAGGCGTTGCGCAACTGCGTCAGGCGCACCGAATGGTCCTGGTTCGCCGGGACGGACGCCTCCGCCAGTTCCGCCGCCGCATCGTGGCGGCGTTCCTGCGAGCGGCGCTGGCGCAGGCGGTCGACATGCGCATTGTGCAGGATCGACATCAGCCAGTTGCGCACGCTGGCGCCGGTGCGGAAGGTCGATTGTCGCTCATATGCCTTGACCAGCGCATCGTGCACCAGGTCCTCGGCCTCGTCCGGATTGCGCACGAGGGAGAGCGCGTAGCGCCTGAGCGCCGCGAGCTGTCCGATCACGTTGAAGCCGGGTGTCTTTCCGTTCATGCCCCAGTATACGAAAGCCGGGCGACGCCCATTCCATTCCTTCCGGAAAAAATTTCAGAGCCAGTGCAGCACGAGGGCGGCGAGCACGATGTAGCGGCCGAACTTGGCGATGGAAACGACGACCAGGAAGCGCAGGAAGGGTTCGCGCATGATGCCGGCCGCCACCGTCAGCGGATCGCCGATGACCGGCATCCAGCTGAAGAGCAGGCTCCACCAGCCGTATCTGCGATACCACCGCCCGGCCCGATCGAGGTGTCCGTCGCTGACCGGAAACCATCGTGACCCGCGAAACCGCTCGACGCCGCGGCCAAGCAGCCAGTTGACGACCGACCCCAGGATATTGCCGGTGCCGGCGACGAGGATCAGCAGCACGGGGGAATAGGTTCCGGTGGCCAGCAGGCCGCCGAGCACCGCTTCCGACTGGGCCGGCAGGATGGTGGCGGCGACGAGCGCGGCGAGGAAAAGGCCGCCATAGGCGGCAAGCGTGCTCATCGGGTCAGGGCGACAGCAAGGTTCTGGTGAGGGGGTGTTCGGGATCGGCGAGGCCGTCGACGATGTCGAAATGGTGCCGGTTCGGCTCGACGACGGTCGACGTCGCGGCGCCGAGGCCGGTCCAGATGTTGGTGAGCAGGGCGTTCTGGCGCAGGAACTCCGCCCGCTCCATGGCACCTGCCCAGCAGGTGAGCCGCGTGCCCTCGACAGGACGCAGCAGGGCCGGGCTCTCGGCGATGGCCTCCGCCTCGTCGATGTGCAGCCGTTCGTTCATGGCGGTATGCATGAGCGGGCGCAGGTCGTGCAGGCCGGAGAGCGAGAGGACGTGGCGGATGCGGGCGAGCGTTTCGGCGGAAAGCGGCGAGGGCTCCGACACCATGCGGCTGACGAGCTGGCCGCCCGCCGAATGGCCGATCAGGCGGAGCTCGCCGGCGACCAGTCCCGCCGCCGTTTCGATCGCCGCTGCGATCTCCCGCACGATGCCGCCGATGCGGATGGCCGGGCAGAGCGTGTAGGAGGGCATGGCGACGGCGTGGCCATGGGCGAGGGCGCCTGCGGCAAGGTGCGACCAGAAGCTTTTGTCGAGCCGCAGCCAGAAGCCGCCGTGCACGTAGACGACGAGGCCGCGTGGCGCGCCCTCGGGCAGGAAGAGGTCGAGGCGGTTGCGCTCGCCCTCGCCATAGGCAAGGTCGAGTCTTGCCCGGCCTTCGGCGGCAAGCGCCGTGCGCATCTGCTGCGCCGGTTCCACCCAGGCGGCGGGCCAGCGCGTGCCGCCCGGAATGTTGCCGCCGTTCTCGTAGGCGTCGTCCCAGTCGGTGATCCTGTAGCCGAACATGCCGTCCTCCGTTTTCAGACGCCGAGATAGCGGTCCTGCAGGTCGCGGGTAAAGGCCTGCGGCGGGCCGGAAAACACGGTGCGGCCCTTTTCCAGCACGCAGCAGCGATCGGTGAGCGGCAAGAGTTCCGAGAGCGTCTTGTCGACGACGAGGATCGACTGGCCCCCGGCCTTCAGCCGCCGGATCGCCGCCCAGATATCCTGCCGGATCACCGGCGCCAGTCCCTCGGTCGCCTCGTCGAGGATGAGGAGCTTCGGATTGGTCATCAGGGCACGGCCGATCGCCAGCATCTGCTGCTCGCCGCCGGACAGCGTATCGGCATATTGGCCCAGCCGCTCGCCGAGCCGGGGAAAGAGATCGACGACCTTCGCCAGTGTCCAGGCGCCGCGTCGGGCGGAGGCGAGGAGGTTCTCCTCGACCGTCAGGTTGGCGAAGCATCGGCGCCCCTCAGGCACCAGGCCGATGCCGAGCCGGGCGATGCGATGCGGCAGGAGGGAAGTCACGGTTTTGCCGCCGAAGGCGATGCGGCCGGCGCGGGCGGGCGTCAGGCCGAGGATCGAGCGGATCGTCGTCGTCTTGCCCATGCCGTTGCGGCCCATCAGCGCCACGACCTCGCCCTCGCCCACGGCCAGCGATACGCCGAACAGGGCTTGTGAAGCGCCGTAGAAGGTTTCGATCTCCTCAAGCACGAGCAGGCTCACGCGCGATCTCCCAGATAGGCCCGGCGCACCTCGGGGTCGTTGCGGATCTCGCTGACGCTGCCGGTCGTGATGATGCGGCCGTAGACCAGTACGGACACGCGGTCGGCAAGCGCGAAGACGGCGTCCATGTCGTGTTCCACCAGCAGGATCGGCGCTTCCTGGCGCAACCCGTCGAGAAAGCCGGTCAGCGTCTTCGAGCCTTCCGGTCCCATGCCGGCCATCGGCTCGTCGAGCAGGAAGGCTTTCGGCTCCATCGCAAGCGCAACGGCGATCTCGAGCTGTCGGCGTTCGCCGTGGGACAGCGCCGCGGCGGGCACGTTCGCCCGGTCGGCCAGGCCGACGCGCGACAGCATCCGCATTGCCGGTTCGGTGAGCGAGACGTCGCTCGCAACGGGGCGGAAGAAGCGCAGGCTCGTTCCCTGCCGCGCCTGCACGGCGAGCATGACGTTGCGCAGCGCGGAAAACTCCTGGGCGAGCGAGGATATCTGGAAGGTGCGGGCAAGGCCCATGCGGGCGCGCCGCGCCGTGTCGAGCATGGTGATGTCTGTGCCGAGGAAGCGGATGCTGCCGGCATCGGGCGCGAGCGCGCCGGAAATCTGGTTGATCAGCGTGCTCTTGCCCGCGCCGTTCGGGCCGATCAGCGCGTGGATCTCCCCGGACCTGAGATCGAGGCTCGCGCCGTTCGTCGCCTTCAGCGCGCCGAAGGATTTTTCGAGGTCTTTGACGTCGAGGACCGGTTCAACCATGGCGTGGCCTCCCGGCAAGAAGGCCGATCAGCCCACCGCGCGCGAAGAAGACGACGGCGAGCAGGACGAGGCCGAGGAAGAGCTGCCAGCGCTCCGTCAGGCCACCCAGCGCATATTCGAAGAGAACGTACAGCGCCGCGCCGGCCAACGGGCCGAACAGGCGGTTCTTACCGCCGAGGATGATCAGCACGATCAATTCGCCGGACATGTGCCAGGAGAGCATGGAAGGGCTGACGAAGCGGTTGAGATCGGCAAACAGCGCGCCGGCAAGGCCGGTGATCATGGCCGAGAGCACGAAGGCGACGAGACGGATCGCGAAGGGCGAGATCCCGATGGCGGCGAGCCTTGCCGGGTTCTGCCGCGCGGCCTCCAGCGCCGCGCCGAAGCGGGAGGCCCGCAGGCGGTGGAAGAGGAGAAGGCCCGCGAGCAGCAGCACGAAGACCACGACGAAATAGGGGAAGGGCTTTGCCGTGTTGAGGCCGGGAAAGCCGTTGCGCATGGAGAGCGACAGGCCGTCCTCTCCGCCATAGGCCGGCCAGGAGATCGCGAAATAATAGATCATCTGCGCGAAGGCGAGCGTGATCATGATGAAGTAGATGCCGGACGTGCGCAGGCTGACGAGGCCGATCGGCAGCGCGACGAGGCCGCAAAGGAGGATCGCGACGAGCCAGATGGCCGGCATGGCGGTCGTGCCCGGCAGGCCGAAGGCGACGGGCTCCATGTTGAAGGCATGGGTAGCCAGCACGCCGGCCACATAGCCGCCAAGGCCGAAGAAGGCGGCATGGCCGAAGGAGACGAGGCCGCCGAGCCCGAGCGCGATGTTGAGCCCGACCGCCGCCAGCGCCAGGATCGCGATGCGGGTGGCAAGCGTGATGTAGAAGGCCTCGCCGATGAAGAGCGCGGTGAGCGCGACGGCCGGCAGCAGGAGGGCGAGGAGGACGTTGACCGTCGTTTCGCGGGCTCCCATGGTCATGTTCTCGCCGAGAAAAGGCCGCTCGGCCGGAAGGCGAGGATGAGCGCCATCACGATATAGATGAGCATGGAGGCGAGCGCGGCGCCGACGGGACCGGCCTGCGTGGCCGGCATCATCAGCGCGAGCGCCTTGGGCAGCAGGAAACGGCCCATCGTATCGACGAGGCCGACGAGGATCGCGCCGATCAGCGCACCCTTGATCGAGCCGATGCCGCCGATCACGATGACGACGAAGGCGAGGATCAGCGCCGGCTCGCCCATGCCGACCTGCACCGATTGCAGCGCGCCGACCAGCGCGCCGGCAAGGCCGGCGAGCGCCGCCCCGAAGGCGAAGACGATCGTATAGAGCGAGCGGATGTCGATGCCGAGCGCGGCGATCATCTCGCGGTCGGATTCGCCGGCGCGGATGCGCATGCCGAGGCGGGTGCGGCCGATCAAAAGGTAAAGGCCGATGGCGACGATGACGCCGACACCGATGATGGCGAGGCGATAGAGCGGATATTGCCCGCCGCCGGGCAGCGTCACGGCGCCCTGCAGCAGGGGTGGGATAGCGAGATAGAGCGGAAAGGAGCCGAAGAGCCAGCGCGTACCCTCGGAGAAGATGAGGATCAGCGCGAAGGTGGCGAGTACCTGGTCGAGATGGTCGCGGGCATAGAGCCTGCGGATGATGGCGACCTCCATCAGTGCCCCGGCCGCCGCCGCCGCGGCAAGGCTTGCGACGAGGCCGAGCCAGAAGGAGCCGGTCGCGGCCGCGACCGCCGCGCAGGCGAAGGCGCCGACCATGTAGAGCGAGCCATGGGCAAGGTTGATCAGCCCCATCACGCCGAAGATCAGCGTCAGCCCGGCGGCAATGAGGAACAGCATCACGCCGAGCTGGAGCCCGTTCAAAAACTGTTCGATCAGGAGGGCGAGGGACAAGATGGCCGGTCCGGAAGGTCATGCGGGGACATCCGCCCGGGGGCGGATGTCCGGTCGCGGATTACATCGAGCACTTGTCGGCGTAGGCGTCGCCGTGATCGGTGAAGGCGGTGGCGATGATCTTGTTGGTCAGGACGTCGCCTTCCTTCACGACCTCGGTCACGTAGATGTCCTGGATCGGATGGTTGTTCGTGTTGAACTTGAATTTTCCGCGCACGGAAGCGAAATCCGCCTCCTTCAGCGCGGCGCGGAAGGCGTCCTTGTCCTTCACGCTCGCCTTGCCGATGGCCGAGAGGATGAGGTTGGCGGTGTCCCAGCTCTGCGCGGCATAGATCGACGGCAGGCGATTGTATTCCTTCTGGAAGGCCTCGACGAAGGCCTTGTTGGCGGGGTTGTCGAGGTCCTTCGCCCAGGTGCCGGAATTCTTGACGCCCAGCGCGGCATCGCCGATCGCCGGCAGCACGTCCTGGCTGAAGGAGAAGCCGGGGCCGGTGACGGGGATGGCGACGCCCGACTGGGCATATTGCTTCATGAAGGCGATGCCCATGCCGCCGGGCAGGAAGAAATAGACGGAATCGGCACCGGACGCGCGGATTTCCGCGATCTCGGCGGCATAGTCCGTCTGGCCGACCTGGGTATAGACCTCGCCGGCGAGCTCGCCCTTGTAGTAGCGCTTGAAGCCGGTCAGCGCGTCCTTGCCGGCCGGATAGTTCGGGGCGAGGATGAAGGTCTTCTTGTAGTCCTTGTTGTCGTATTCGCCCATCGCCTCGTGGAAGTTGTCGTTCTGGTAGGCGACGTTGAAATAGTTCGGATGGCAGTTCGCGCCGGCGAGCGCCGAGGGGCCGGCATTGGGCGAGAGATAGATGACGTCCTGCGCAACCGCGTTCGGCACCACGGCCATGGCGAGGTTCGACCAGATGATGCCCGTCATCAGGTCGACCTTGTCGCTCTGGATCATCTTCTCGGCGATCTGCACGGCAAGTTCCGGCTTCTGCGCGTCGTCTTCCACGACGAGCTCGATCTCGCTGTTGCCGGACTGCTTGATCGCCAGCTGGAAGGCGTCGCGCATGTCGACACCGAGGCCTGCGCCGCCGCCCGACAGCGTTGTGATGACGCCGATCTTCACCGGTTCCGCCTGGGCGATGCCCGCCGTCACGAGCACGAGAGCGGCCACGCCGCCCGCCAGAAACTTCCGCATGCTGTTCTCCCTCTGTCCTTCGGCCCGTTTTCGGGGCGTTTTTCGAGAAGAGAACCTTTCAGAGTTCCGCGATCAGCGCAACCGTGTGTTTTCGTTTCGCAATCGGAGAATTTTAGGAAGATCGGCGGCGGCCCGCAGGTTCGGGCCGTCCGCACGATCAGCGCCGCGGAGGAGGACGGCGGCTATCCTCCAGCCGGCAAGCCGGCCCATCCACCCGGTCAGCAGAGCGCCGACCGGTTCATCAGCATGATGTCGCTCGATGTCAGCGTCATGCGCGACGGTTCGTCGATCTGTTCCAGCACCGCGCGCAGCGCCTTGTCCAGGCAGAACTCGGCGATCTCGGCATCCAGCGACTTGGCGGATTCCAGTGCGAACGCGACGAGCCGCGCCAGCGCCATCAGTTCCGCTCCTCGGTCTTCTGTTTCAACGCTTTCGATTTTCATGTCCTGTGCCCCCCTGAGCAACGCTCACTTTCAGCCCCTGCGGCGAAGTATAGGCGTGACTCCGGGGCTATGCGCGTGACTCCAGCGTGACACACGCGGAATGGGAAACTGCACGTTTTCTCAGGCTATGGGTTGATCGGCAACGGAACGCCACAGGGATGTCGCCCGAAACGTCCAGTTTCCTCGTTTTACGGGGGTTTTTGCATCAAAATCGGTAAGGAGGTGCAGCAGGGCGAGGGCATCCGCGCGCTTCTGGTCCACGGCGGCTGCGTGGAGAAGTTGCAGAAGTCCCTTCCGGTTTGCCGCCGCGCCGGCTGATTTTATGACCGAGGACCAGGTCCGCTCCTTGTAGAAGAGCCTCCTTGCAGCGGTCCGAAGTGTTAATATGTCATACTTTTCAAGGGTTTCTTCCGCCTCCAGCCGATCGAGCGTCGCCTCGACATTGACGAGTGGAAGCGAGAGGGCGGGATAGCCGAGTTCGGCGGGACCGTGGAGCATGGCGACATCGGCGTCGTCGATGCGTCGGCCGCTGGCATAGTCCTCATAGATGCGGCCGATACCGACCATGCCGAACGTATCGCACTCGGCAGCGCGCAGCGCACCCATGCTGGCGGCGCCGAGGACGGTGACGCCTTGGTCCAGCGCATGGAGGATTTCCTTGTGCCAGACGGGTGCCACATGCTCGAAATTGCCGTCGACGACGCCGATGGCGGTGGCGCCCGCGCGCACGGCGGCCAAGACGTCGCCGTGGGCCGCCGGTGGGCGGACCTCGACGGCGTCGCCAGAAAGAGCGGCGGCATCGGGCAGGCTCGGGCCGGCAAAGAGGATCTTCATGTGGTTCCGAACAGCATGCGGGAGAGGGCGCGGGGGCCGACGGCATGCCGGCGTGCGCCTTCCGGGTTTTCAAGCGCCGGCACGACCATCTTGACGACGCGAACCGGCAGCGAGGCATCCCCGAGCGGCACGGCGACGATGGGCGTGATGCCGGATGCGCCGAGCCGTTCCACGCAATGGGAGAGCAGCGCGGCAGCGTCGCCCACGGGTGCGGGATAGGTTTTCGCCGCGCCCGGCCAAGCCTCGAAGAGGGCGAGGGTTTCCGGCGCCAGCGGCCGGGTGAAGGTCTCGGCGAAGAGATCGTCGCGCGCGCCGCTGATATAGGTGAGGCGCGATTGCGCGACTTCGGTGAGCGCGCGGATCACGGCGCGCGCGGCCACAGGATGGGTGCCGTAGCCGATGGTCGCATCGTGGAAGAGCGGCCGCTTCCTTGCGGCAAGGCCGGCATCGCCGAGCACGGCGGCGTAGGTGGGGATGGCAAGGTCGCTGGTGATGTCGAAGAGGCGCAGATCGAGCCCGGCCGTACGGAAACGGCCGGCCAGCGCCTCTATGAGCGGATCGGCGAAGCCGGCGGGATCGACGGCGGTCGCCTGGCGCTTCTCGCGTGGCAGCAGGCGCCACAGTCGGTCGGCGTCGCGCTCGATGCGTTCCAGGAGGCCGTGCAGGATCGCCTCGCTCTCCGAATTGCCGGAGGCAAGGCCGTCGGAGGATTGCCAGAAGCGTGGTGCCGCATCGGTCCTGTCGAGGCAGACGGCTTCGCGCGGAACCCAGATGGTCTCTCCCGTCACGATGTTGCGCCCGGCGAGCCAGTCGAAGGGCTCGTCTTCGGCAAGGAAGGCCTGTCCGCTCGCAACGAAGATGTCGAGCGGCAGGCAGGCTTCGCCGGCCGCCGCGAAATCGTGCCGTGCGGCCCGCCGCGCCGGCACAAGGGGCTCACCGGCAATCGAGCGCTCCAGCGCCTCCATGGCAGCGGAGACCTTCGCGTCGATATCGGTGATGCCCTTGCCCTGGTTGATGACGATCGAACGGGCATTGGGGCTGACGGCGTTCCAGACCGGGATGCCGACGTTGTCGAGCCCGGTCAGGCGGGACAGCCGCGTGATGCCGAACCGGGGCAGCAAGGCCTCGATCCGGCTCCACGTCTCATCGGGACTGCAGATGCGGTCCGAATAGGCGGTCACGCTGTGAGCCGGGCCGAGGCTCACTTGTCCATGAAGCCGCCGGAGGGGTCCATGAAACCGCCGGACGCATCCATGAAGCCGCCGGACACGGCATCTGCCGAAGTTGCGAGCGCGGCGAGGTTGACACCCTTGATCACCGATGCGCCGGCCTTGCGCAGATCATCGGCGGCCTTCAGCGCCCCCGTCGTGGGGGCGGCGATCTGCGTCACCGTGCCGGCATCGAGATCGGCGACCCAGAGGCCGTCGTCCCCCTGAATGCCCAGAACAACCAGTCTTGCCATGTCCACTTCCTCTCTCTTTGTGCCGGTCGCTAGAAGCCGGCTTTCTTCAATCCGTCGTAATAGTGCCTGCGCTGCCACTCTTCCTTGAAGGGCACGATCGCCATCCAGGAGTCGAGATCGAAATTCGGGTGGACGTCATAGGTGCGGCGGATGAATTGCCGCGCCTTCTTCATGTCGCCGAGCATGCTCCAGCTTGCCGCGGCGAGGCGGTCGGCCGGAGTGCGGTCCTTCATGCGGGCGATATAGTCGAGTGCCTGCTGGTAGAGGCCGAGCGAATAGCTGGCGCCGGCGGCGGTCCAGAAGTATTCGTCGGGCGGCAGCGGATTGAGGTCGATCGCCTGCTCGATCTTCTTGAGACCGACATCCGGCCGGGAGGCCTGCACCAGCGTATCGGCATAACTCGCGATGACATTGGCGTAGTGCGGGCTGAGTGCCTCGGCGCGGTTGAGATACGCGACGCTCTCGTCGAACTGGCGTGCATAGAGCTTGACGACGCCGAGCTCGCGGTAGCCGGAGGGCAGGCGGTCGTCGGCGCGGATGGTCTCTTCGGCGTGGCGCTCGGCCTGGCGCAGCAGGTCCTCGTCGCCGCGCGCCGTCACCAGCCATTCGAGGAAGTAGCTGCGGGCAAGGCCCCCGATCGCCGGGGCGAAGGCGCCATTGGCCTGCAGGGCCTCGCGAAAGCTCTTGCGGGCGCGGCGGATGTCTCGCAGGTCGAGGTTCTTCAGCTGGACCTGGCCGACAAGGAAACTGCGATAGGCGGCCGCGTCACGCTCGTAGTCGCCGCGCACCAGTTCGTTGCGCTCGATCTCGGTGGCGATCGCCCCGGCGATCTGGTGCGAAATCATCTGTCGCGAGCGGGCAAGGCCCTCGGCGGAGAGCGGGAAGCGCTCGGCCCAGATCACCTCGTCGCTGCCGAAGAAGATGAGCTGGGCGAAGAGCGTGTGATGGTCGCCCTCGTCGCGCAGCCGCGTTTCCAGGATGTAGCTGATCTTGTGGCGCTCGTAGGTGTCGGCCCTATCGGCCTGGAGCGAGATTTGCGCCGCGGTGTGCGGGGCGATGATCGAAATGGAGCGCAACGCACAGAGCCCGATCGTCACGTCCTCGATCAGCGCTTCGCTGAAGCGGGCGGCTGTACGGGCGGCGAGCGTGGTGACCGGCGGCAGCAACACGACACGCGGCGGGTTCTGCCGGGGGAGCGCTATGTCCGCCTCCTGCGGCGTCAGCACGCGGGCGGGCGGCTGGAGGGTCATGAGACTGGCGGGCACCGCCGTCCGGCCCGTCAGCACGGCACGCACCTCCTCGTCGTCCGGATTGCTTTCGAGCAGGCGCAGCGCGGCGGCGGCGCGGGCCTGGCGCGTACCGGCGCCGTCCGGCGCGTCCCCGTCGAGCAGGGCACTGCGCAGAAGGGCCATGTGCGCGGCCCGCTGCAGTACGATCCAGCTTGAAAGCGCCTGGTTGCCGGGCCTGACATATTTGAGGAAATCGTCGGTCAGGAGGCCGGCGAGCACGGAAAGCCCCGTACCGTCGCGCACCTTGTCGATATCGCTTTCGATGGCTTCCGGCCCGAGCGCGATCGTGGTGTCCGTGAAGGTGAGATAGGTCCGGTCCAGTTCCCGCTGGCGTTTCTGGGTCCGTGAAACGGTCTGCCGCAGGTTGGCGAAGGCGGCGGCGCTGTTGGCATCATCCCAGAAGAGATTTGCGGCATCCGCCCGCGGCATGCTGCTCACGCCGCGCGCCAGGAGATAACAAAGGATCAGAAGCGCCTTTTCGGGAAAGACGATATCGTTACCGCCCTCATCGAGCAGGCGCAGATGACCGAGCGTCTGCAGCCGCGCCGGCATGTGGGGTCAGATCCGCAGTTCCGGTGCGTTGTCCGCGCGTTCGCCCGCCTCGGTGGTAGCGCTTGCCTTGGAAAGTGCGGTTGCCAGCGCGATGATCGACTTGCGCACGCCCGCATCCTCGATCTTCAGGAAGGCGCGGTTGAGGTCGAGGCCTTCCTTGGAGGAGACGAAGGTGGAGACGTCGCCCGTCTCGTGCATGACGCCGGAGGTCGGCACGGCGCTATCTTCGTCCTGGAAGAAGAAGCTCGGCGGAACGCGGAACACGTCGGAGATCGCCTGGAGGCGGCTGGCGCTGATGCGGTTGGTGCCTTTCTCGTACTTCTGCACCTGCTGGAAGGTGACGCCGAGCCGGTCGGCAAGCGCTTCCTGACTCATGCCCACCATCAGCCTGCGCAGGCGGACGCGGGAACCGACGAAGACGTCGATCGGATTTGGTGTTTTCTTGATCATGAGACTTTCTCCCCTGAAAGACATGCCGGGGCATGGCGAGATACGCATATTCCGTCACTCTGCTTGAATCGCCTGTCCGATGCAACTGCTGCGAACCGGATTTCCTTGCTACCGTAACGTGAGGTAGCGTGCACTTCAGATATCGTAGCTTTGCGGCGCGCTGAGGGAGGCGATGAACTTTTTCGTGCGCTCGCGCTCCGGCGTGGAGAAGATGGCGCGCGGCGGCCCCTCCTCGACGACGACGCCGCCATCGAGGAAGACGACCGTGTCGGCAACGCGCGAGGCGAGGCGCAGGTCGTGCGTCGCCATGACCATCGTCGTGCCCTCGCGCGCAAGCCGGCTCAGCACTTCGACCACCTCTTCCGCAAGCTCGGGGTCGAGCGCGGAGGTCGGCTCGTCGCAGAGCAGGACGCGCGGCGAAGGGGCGAGCGCGCGGGCGATGGCGACGCGCTGCTGCTGGCCGCCCGACAAGGTCGCCGGCCAGGCATCGGCCTTGTGTGCCATGCCGACCTTCTCGAGCAGTTCCATCGCGCGGGCGCGCGCCTTGTCGGCCGGCCATTTCAGGACCGTGACGAGGCCTTCCATCACGTTGGCGATGGCGGTCTGGTGCGGGAAGAGCTGGAAGTTCTGGAAGACCATGCCGGTCTGGCGACGTAGTTTCTGCACGGCGTCCCAGCCCACCTTTCGGCCGGGGGCGAAATCGATCGTCTCGCTGCCGAGCTTGATGGAGCCCGAGGTCGGCGTCTCGAGCAGGTTGATGCATCGCAGCAGCGTGCTCTTGCCGCCGCCCGAAGGGCCCACCAGCGCCGTCACCGTGCCCTCCGGCAGGACGAGGCTGATGTCGCGCAGCACATGGTTGTCGCCGAAGCGTTTTTCGATGTGGCTGAGTTCGATCATGTACGGGCCTCCAGGAAGCCGCCATAGCGGGCGAAGCGCCTTTCCAGCCGAACCTGCAGGGCCGACAGCACGGAACTGAGCGCGAGATAGATCAGCGCCGCCTCGATGTAGAGGATCAGTGGCTCGTAGGTCGTGGCGACGATGCGCTGCGCCGTCTGGAAGAGTTCCGGCACGGTGACGGCGGCGGCGAGCGAGGTGTCCTTCACCAGCGAGATGAAGGTGTTCGACAGCGGCGGCACGGCGACGCGCGTCGCCTGCGGCAGGATGGTGCGGCGCATGGCCTGCGACCAGCTCATGCCGATCGAATAGGCCGCTTCCCACTGGCCGCGCGGCACGGAGGCGATGACGGCGCGGATGATCTCCGACGTATAGGCCCCGACATTCAGCGTGAAGCCGATGAGGGCGGCCGGGAAGGCATCGAGCAGGATACCGACGCTCGGCAGGCCGTAGAAGATGACGAAGAGCTGCACGAGAAGCGGCGTGCCGCGGATCACCCAGACATAGAAGCGGGCGACGGCGACGAGCGGGCGCGGCCCGAACAGCCGCGCGATGGCCGTGACGAGGCCGAGCGTCAGCCCGAGCACGAAGGAGAGCAAGGTGAGCGGAATGGTGAAGACGAGCGCGGCCCACAGCAGGGGGACAAGCGAATCCAGCATCAGTTGAAGCCACGGCGGCACGGGAAAAACCTCCGGAAATGCGGCTGGCCGGGGTGATCCCCGGCCAGGTCGTGGTTTTATCTATAGTCGAGGAGCGGGCCGCCGCGAAGCGGTCCCCGGGCAGGATTTACTTCGAGACGTCCTGGCCGAAATACTTGTCCGAGATCGCCTGGTACGTGCCGTCGGCCTTGATGTCGGCAAGCGCCTTGTTGATCGCGTCCAGCAGCTCCGGCTCGCCCTTGCGGATGATCACGCCGGAATAGTCGGCGTTTTCCTGTTCGGCGGCGATCTTCACATTGGCATCGGGCTTGTGCTTCTTGAAGTCGAGGAAGGACAGGCTGTCGTTGATCGTCGCGTCGGCGCGGCCGGTCAGGACGAGCTGGATCGACTGGTCGAAGCCGTCGGTGCCGACGAGCTCGGCGCCGGCGCCTTCAGCGATCCTGCCGAAATTGGAGGTCAGCGACTGGGCGGATTTCTTGCCCTTGAGGTCGGCGAATCCCTTGATGCTGTCGTCGTCGGCACGCACGATCAGCACGGCCTTGGAGGCGATGTAGGGCTCGGAGAAGTCGTATTTCTGCTTGCGCGCCTCGGTGATGCCGACCTGGTTGATCACGGCGTCGTAGCGGTTTGCATCGAGGCCGGCGATGAGGCCGTCCCACTTGCCTTCCAGGAACTCGGCCTTGACGCCGAGCTTCTTGGCGATGGCCTCGCCGATCTCGACGTCGAAGCCGACCAGCTTGCCGTCGGTGTCGTGGTAGGTGAAGGGCGCATAGGTGCCTTCGGTGCCGATCTTCAGCGCGCCGGCGGCCTGCACGGCCGCGAGGTTTTCCCCCGCATGGGCCGGGGCGAGAATGGCGGCTTGGAGCGCCGCAGCGGCGGCGAGGGTCTTCAACCAGTTCATCTTGGAACTCCGTTTCTGGCTCAAGTGTTCGATGGGGCGATAGATCGCAGAAATCGGTGCAAAACGATGGGCAGAAAACTGCGAATAAAAACGGCAAATGCGAATATTTTTCTCATTTTCCGCTGCCTTCAGGCGGAGAAGGGCGCGTTTCGCTTTAAAAATCCGGCCCGCTGCGCGGGCTGCGGCCTTTGTGCATTTCGTGTTTTTAGGGGCTTGCCAAGCGGGAAAACAGGGACAATTGATGTGGCACCCAAAATAACAACCGGGGAAGGAAAACAAAATGGCAAACAGACTCATTGGCTTTCGTGCGGCTCTTCTTGCGGGCGCAATCCTGCTGGGCGCCGGTCCGGCTCTTGCAGAAGCGGTGCTTCACCGCGGCAATGCCGGCGAACCGCAGACCCTCGACCAGGCGCACACTTCCATCAACATCGAGGAGTTCATCCTCAAGGACCTCTACGAGGGCCTGACGATCTATGACGCGTCCGGCAAGATCGTTCCCGGCGCCGCGGAAAGCTGGACCGTCTCCGACGACGGCACGGTCTATACGTTCAAGCTGCGCGAGAACGCGAAGTGGTCGGACGGTTCCCCGGTGACGGCGGAAGACTTCGTCTTCTCCTTCACCCGCGTGGAAGACCCGAAGACCGCGGCGGGCTATGCCAATATCCTCTATCCGATCAAGAACGCGGAAAAGGTCAACAAGGGTGAGCTCGGCCTCGACCAGCTCGGCCTCAAGGCCGTCGATGCCACGACGCTGGAAGTGACGCTGGAGCGGCCGACGCCCTTCTTCCTCGAGCTGCTTGCGCACCAGACGGCGCTTCCGGTCTCCAAGGCCAGCGTCGAGAAGAACGGCGCCGACTTCGTCAAGCCCGGCACGATGGTGTCGAACGGCGCCTTCAAGCTGGTCAGCCATGTCCCGAACGACAACCTGGTCGTCGAGAAGAACGAGAACTATTGGGATGTCGCGAACGTCAAGCTCGACAAGGTGATCTTCTACCCGATCGACGACCAGGCCGCTTCGGTCCGGCGCTTCGAGGCGAAGGAAATGGACCTCGTCTACAACTTCTCCGCCGACCAGATCGAGCGGCTGAAGGCGAGCTATGGCGAGCAGGTCCATGTCTCGCCGACGCTGGCGACCTACTACTACGCCTTCGACACCCGACAGGAGCCCTACAGCGACGTCAACGTGCGCCGCGCGCTCTCCATGGCTGTCGACCGCGACTTCCTGGCCAAGGAAATCTATTCGGGCTCGCAGCTCCCGGCCTATTCCATGGTGCCCCCCGGCATGGAAGGCTATGAGCCGGCGACCGCCGATTTCGGCGCGCTTTCGCAGCTCGACCGCGAGGATGAGGCGCTCAAGCTGATGAAGGAGGCCGGCTACGGCGAGGGCGGCAAGCCGTTGAAGATCGAGATCCGCTACAACACCAACCCGAACCACGAGCGCGTGGCGACGGCCGTTGCCGACATGTGGAAGAACACCTTCGGCGCGGACGTCTCGATGGTGAACCTCGACGTCTCCTCGCACTACGCCTACCTGCAGGAAGGTGGCGCGTTCAACGTGGCGCGTGCCGGCTGGGTCGCCGACTACGCGGATGCGGAGAACTTCCTGGCGCTCAGCGTCAGCACCAACAAGACCTTCAACTATGGCAAGTTCAACAATGTCGAGTATGACGCGCTCATGAAGCAGTCGTACGAGGAGCGGGACCCGGCAATGCGCGCCAAGGTGCTGCACGAGGCGGAAGCCCTTCTCATGAAGGAACAGCCGATCGCCCCGCTCCTGACACAGGCCGATCTGTGGCTCGTCTCCAGCAAGGTTCAGGGTTGGCAGGACAATGCCGCCAACCAGCACCTGAGCCGCTTCCTCAGCGTTTCGGAATGATCCGGCGTCAGTGCGCGGCCTCCTGAGGCCGCGCGCTTTCGTATCTGGGGAGACCTGGCCATGCTTGCCTTCGTTCTGCGGCGCCTCGCAAGCGCCGTGCCGACGCTATTCATCGTCGTCACCATTTCGTTCTTTCTCATGCGCTTTGCGCCCGGCGGTCCGTTCAACCTCGAACGTCCCCTGCCGCCCGCCACGATGGAAAACCTGATGCGGGCCTACCAGCTCGATCAGCCGCTCTGGCGACAATACCTCACCTATATGGGCAACGCCGTCACCGGCGATTTCGGACCGAGCTACATCTACAAGGATAATTCCGTCGCCGAGCTGATCGGCAAGGGACTGCCCTATTCGGTCGAGCTCGGCTTCTACGCATTGTTGCTCGCGCTCGTCGGCGGCGTCATCGTCGGCACGATCGCGGCGCTGCGCCAGAACAGCGCGCTCGATTTCGCCGTCATGTCGGTGGCAACGATCGGCGTCACGGTGCCGAACTTCGTCGTCGGGCCGGTGCTGACGCTGATCTTCGCCATCATGCTCGCCTGGCTGCCGGCCGGCGGCTGGGGCGACGGGTCGCTGCGCTTCCTCATCCTGCCGATGATCGCGCTCGCCCTGCCGCAGCTCGCGGTCTTCGCGCGGCTCACCCGCGGCTCGATGATCGAGGCCCTGCGCACCGACCATATCCGCACCGCGCGGGCCTATGGCCTGCCGGCGAAATCGGTGGTCGTGGTGCATGCCATGCGCGGCGCCATGCTGCCGATCGTCTCCTATCTCGCGCCCTGCGCGGCCGCTCTCCTGACCGGCTCGGCGGTTGTCGAGACCATCTTCACCATTCCCGGCGTCGGGCGCTACTTCGTGCTCGGGGCGATCAACCGCGACTATACGCTCGTCATGGGCACGGTCGTCCTGATCGCCATCTTCGTCATCGTCTTCAATCTGCTGGTCGACATTCTCTATGGCCTGCTCGATCCGAGGGTTCGCCATGACTGACGCCGTCGTTTCCCCCGTGCCCGAGAGCGAGGTGAAGGGGCGCAGCCTCTTCCAGCTCGCCGTCATGCGCTTCCGTCGCAATCGCCCGGCCATGGCCGGCTCCGTGATGCTGGTGCTGATCGCCTGCTTCTCGTTCTTCGGTCCCTTCTTCATCAGCCACAGCTACGATCAGGTCTTCTCTTCCTATGTCACCATCCCGCCGAGCCTCGAGCCGCGGCCGGGCGAGGACACGCTGGAGGAAGCGATGAAGGGTGTCGCGGCACGCGCCCGCGTCGAGCTTCAGTCCTTCTCCGTCGAGGGCGAGACCTTCACCGCGGTCGTCACCGCCGAGAATCCGATCGATCCGCGCACGACGCGCTACTTCGACCGCGCCAACGAGTTCGACAAGACGGAAGTTCTCTCGACCGAGGACGAGGGCCGCAAGCTGACGCTTTCTGGCGTCGTCGACCGGGAATATTTCCTGTTCGGCACCGATACCAACGGGCGCGACCTCATGGCGCGCGTCATGCTCGGCGGGCAGATATCCATCGCCGTCGGTCTCCTCGCCAGCCTCGTCTCGCTCGGCATCGGCGTCGTCTACGGCGCGATTTCGGGTTACATGGGCGGGCGCGTCGACAATGTGATGATGCGTTTCGTCGAGATCCTCTATTCGCTGCCCTTCGTCTTCCTCGTCGTGGTGCTCGTCGTCTTCTTCGGGCGCAGCTTCGTGCTGATCTTCATCGTCATCGGCGCGGTGGAATGGCTCGACATGGCCCGCATCGTGCGCGGCCAGACGCTTTCCTTGAAACGCCGGGAGTTCATCGGCGCGGCGGAGGCTCTGGGGCTGACCGACTGGCAGATCATCCGCCGGCACGTCATCCCCAACACGATCGGCCCGGTCGTCATCTTCGTCACGGTGATCGTGCCCAAGGTGATCCTGCTCGAAAGCTTCCTTTCCTTCCTCGGCCTCGGCGTGCAGGCGCCGCTAACGAGCTGGGGCTCGCTGATCGCCGAAGGCGCGAACAACATCCAGTCGGCGCCCTGGCTGCTCGTCTTCCCCGCCATCTTCTTCGTCGTTACGCTCTTCTCGCTGAACTTCGTCGGTGATGGCCTGCGTGACGCATTCGACCCGAAGGATCGCTGACATGGCAGAGACACAGAAGACCATGGAGCCGATCCTCGCCGTGCGCGACCTGAAGGTCTCCTTCACGACGCCGGACGGCGATGTCGATGCTGTCAAGGGCATCAGCCTCGATGTCCGCCCCGGCGAGACCCTGGCGGTGGTCGGCGAATCCGGCTCCGGCAAGAGCCAGACCATGATGGGCATCATGGGCCTGCTGGCCGCGAACGGACGGGTTTCGGGCTCCGCGAAATATCGCGGGCAGGAGATGGTCGGCCTTCCGCCGAAGGCGCTCAACGAGATCCGCGGCGCGAAGATCACCATGATCTTCCAGGAGCCGATGACCTCGCTCGATCCGCTCTATCCCGTCGGCAAGCAGATCGCCGAGGTGATCGTGCACCACCGCGGCGGTACGCGGAAGGAGGCCCGGCCGCGTGTGCTGGAACTCCTGAAACTCGTCGGCATTCCGGAGCCTGAGCGCCGTATCGACAGCTATCCGCACGAGATGTCCGGCGGCCAGCGCCAGCGCGTGATGATCGCCATGGCGCTCGCCAACGAGCCGGACATCCTGATCGCCGACGAACCGACGACGGCGCTCGACGTGACGATCCAGGCGCAGATCCTCAAGCTCTTGCGCGACCTGCAGAAACGCTTCGACATGGCGATCGTGCTCATCACGCACGATCTCGGCATCGTCCGGCATTTCGCCGAGCGGGTCGTCGTCATGCGGCGCGGCGAGATCGTCGAGCAGGGCGGCACGGCCGGCATCTTCGAGAACCCCCAAGCTGACTACACCCGCATGCTGATCGAGGCCGAGCCGCATGGCCGCAAGGCCGCGCCGCCGGATGACGCGCCGATCATCCTGGAGGGCCGCAATGTCGTCGTCGACTACAAGATCGACGGCGGCTTCCTGAAGCAGCGCGCCAGCACGTTCCGCGCCGTCGACAATGTCAGCATCAGCCTGCGCGAAGGCCAGACGATCGGCGTGGTGGGCGAATCCGGCTCGGGCAAGTCGACGCTCGGGCGGGCGCTGCTCAGGCTGATCGCCAGCAAGGGCGCCTACCGTTTCGGCAGGACGGATATTTCCGGCCTCGACCGCACCGGCATGCGGCCGCTCCGTCGCAGCATGCAGCTCGTCTTCCAGGATCCCTACGGATCGCTCTCGCCGCGCCAGACGGTCGGCGAGATCATCACCGAGGGTCTCTACGTGCACGAGCCGCAACTATCGCGGGCCGATCGCGACAAGCGGGCGATCGCGGCGCTGAAGGAGGTCGGGCTCGATCCGGCGGCGCGCAACCGCTATCCGCACGAGTTTTCCGGTGGCCAGCGGCAGCGCATCGCGATTGCGCGGGCGATGATCCTCAAACCCCAGGCCGTCATTCTCGACGAGCCGACCTCGGCACTCGACCGTTCCGTGCAGGGCCAGGTGATCGAGCTCCTGCGCGATCTCCAGTCCCGCTACGGCCTGTCCTATGTCTTCATCAGCCATGATCTTTCGGTGGTGCGCGCCATGAGCGACTATGTGGTGGTGATGAAGGACGGCAAGATTGTCGAGGAGGGACCCACGGACGCCATTTTCAGCGCGCCGCGGGAGGATTATACCAAGACCCTCATCGGCGCGGCCTATAATATCGGGCCGTAATCCGGAGCGCAGACAAGAGGAGACCGGATGGCCGAAGGCCGTTTGCCGCATATCGTGCTCTTTTCGGGCGGCACCGCGTGCCGCACGACCAATCTGGCGCTGCTCTCCGGGCCGGCGCGGCTGACGCGCATCGTGCCGGCCTGGGACAGCGGGGGCAGCTCCAAGACCATCCGCGAAAGCCTCGGCGTGCTCGCCGTCGGCGATATCCGCCAGGCGCTGATGACCATGGCCCATGGCGAAGGCCAGGTGGGCGATGTCGTCAAGGTCTGCAATGCGCGCATGACCAGCGGGACGGAGGATGACGCCCGCACGGAATTCGCCCTCTATGCCGAAGGCCGCCATCCGCTCTTGGAGCGCATGGAGCCGGGTCTGCGCGGTGCGATCCTCAACTACCTGCGCACCTTTCGCGCGGCGATCGGCGCGGATTTCGATTTCCGCAACGGCAGCATCGGCAATTTCATCCTGACGGGTGCGCATCTCGCCCACAACAGCGACATCAACACCGCCATCTTCGTTTTCCGCAAGCTCTGCGACATTACCGGCCATGTCTGGCCGTCCACGGCGGCCGACGGCGTCGAACTTTCCGCCGTGCTGAACGACGGAACCCGGATCGAAGGGCAGCACAGGATGACGGCGCTCGATGATACGGCCAGCGGCATCGGCATCCGCGACATCGCCCTTTCCGGCCGGAACGGCGCGCCCGTGCCGGCCAATGAGGCGGTGCTCGAAAGTCTGGAAAGCGCCGATGCCATCGTCTTCGGCCCGGGCAGCTTCTTCACCAGCGTCCTGCCGCATCTTCTCGTAGAGGGAATCGTGCCGGCCATTGCGCGCAATGTGCATGCCCGCCGCATCTTCATCGGCAACATGCTGCAATGCCGGGAGACCCGCGGGCTGGACGTAGCACGCATGCTGGAGATCGCCGCGGCGCTCTGGCGGCGGCAGGAGGGGGCGGATGCGCGACCCTTCACCCATGTCCTGGCGAACCACCAGCTGCTGCCCTTCGAAAAGACCGTCGGCCCTTTCGCTTATCTCGGCAACGGCGCGCTGGAAGATGTGGGTGCGCGGCTCGGCATCGAGCGGGTGATCGGCGACTTCGAGGACCCCTGGCAGCGCGGCCAGCATGATGGCCGGGCCGTCGCGGATGCGCTCAACTCGCTCTTGCCGTCGTGAGCCCGGTCTTTACCGCCGGCATCCAGCCCCGCGCCTTGGCGAAGGCGAGGAAATCGTCCGCTGCCATCGGCCGGGCGAAGGCATAGCCCTGCAGGACATGGCAGCCGAGGCTGCGCAGCAGCTCGGCATGCGCCAGCGTCTCGACGCCTTCCGCGACCGTTTCGATGCCGCGCACCTTGCCGATGTCGATGATCGAGCGGACGAGGCTCTGCTGCGCGGTGGATTCGAGCAGGGGCAGCACCAGCCGGCGATCGATCTTCAGCCGCTTGGGCGATAGTTCCAGGAGGCTGACGATGGACGCATGGCCGGTGCCGAAATCGTCGATCTCGATATCGATGCCGAGGGTCTTGATATCGTCGATCGCCTGTTTCAACCCATCGTCGGCCGTGTCGAAGGAAATCGATTCCAGGAGTTCGAAGGTCAGCGAGCCGGGACGGATGTTTATGGCGCGCAGCTTTCCGAGGAGATCGTCGTCGCGCAGGCGCTGGCAGGAGACATTGACGGAGACGCGGGCAATGCCGAGCCCCTGTCCCTCCCAGCGCATGGACTGGAACAGCGCCTGGTCGAGGATGGCCTCGTCGATCTGGGCGACGACGTTGAGGCTTTCGGCAACCGGCAGGAAGACGTCCGGCGTAATGATGCCACGCGTCGGGTGCTGCCAGCGCGCCAACGCCTCGACGCCAACGATCTCCAGCGTCTCGGCATCGAACTGAGGCTGGAAGAAGGGGTGGAATTCGCCGCGTTCGAGGCCGCGCAGGATGTCGTCGCCGAGCCGCTTGACCTCCACGGTGCGCAGGCGCAGCTCGTCGTTGAAGGCTTCCACGCGGTTGCGGCCGCGGCGCTTGGCCTCGTAGAGCGCGATGTCGGCATTGACGAGCAGCTGTTCGGCGGATTCTTCCGCATCGTTGCGCGTCGCGATGCCGATGCTCGCGCCGATGCGACAGTCGTGGCCCTCGATCGCCATCGGCTCGCTTATCGCCTCGATGAGGCGGGCCGAAAGGGCGCTGAAATCGGCCTTTGCCGGGTCGCGGCGTGACAGCAGCACGAATTCGTCGCCGCCGATGCGGGCGATGAAGTCCTCCGCCGGAATATGGGCGCGCAGCACGCCCGCGGCCTGTTTCAGCACCTCGTCGCCCGCGGCATGGCCGAGCGTGTCGTTGATGTCCTTGAAACGGTCGAGGTCGATATGCAGCAGGGTGAGGGGGCGCGCATCCTCGCCCATGCCGGCTAGCGCGAGCTGCTGATCGAGGAAGCGCCGGTTGGGAAGGCGGGTGAGGGCGTCGTGCAGCGAATTGTGCTCCAGCACGAGATGGGCATCCTCCAGCGCCCTGTTCTGCGCCTCGGCCGTCAGCTTGGCCTCGAGCAGTTCGGCCTGCAGGCGATTGTCCTCCGTCACGTCCCAATTGGCGCCGACGATGCGCTTTGCGCCGGAGGACGCGCGGTAGGTCATGCCGTGGGCGCGGATGTGGCGGATATCACCGTCGGCGGTCAGCACACGAAACCCGGTGAGATAGGGCTTTTCGGTTTCGATGGCGTTGGTGAAGACGCGCTCGGCCTCCTTCAGGTCGTCGGGGTGGAGCGCGGCGCGCCAGTCCTCGTAGCGGCAGATCGGCTGGCCTGGCGGCACGTTGTAGAGCGCGCGCATACGGGCATCCCAGGTGAGGGTCGACGTTTCGGGATCATATTCCCAAACGCCCACGCGCGAGGCGTCGAGTGCGAGCTGCAGGCGCTGCGAGACGGTTTCGAGCTGGTCCTCCCGGTCCTGCAGCGCAAGAATATGCCGGTGGCGATCCTTCATGAGGTAGCCGACCCAGAACATGGGTGCGATGATGATGACGGCGAGGAGCGCAAGCCCGGCGCGAAAGAAGGCGAGATCGGCAGAGGGCTGGCGCCAGCCTTCCAGCGGTGCGGCCGACATGGTCCAGACCTCATGGCCGATATCGATGGTCATCACCACCGGATCGGCATCGACGGCCGCGGCCGTCGTGAAGAAGGTCCTCGCTTCGCCGCCGACATGCGGCCGGCTGGAAAGCGAGACGGCAATCTTGAGCTCTTCACCGAAGCCGCTGCTCTCCAGGAGCTTGTCGAGGTCGATCACGGCGGAGGCGATGCCGATGAAGGCATTGTTCCGCCCGGCGTGGATCGGGTAGCGCGCAATCACGCCGCGGCCGCCCTGCACGAGATCGACCGGACCGGTGACGATCAGCCGGTCGAGTGCCTTGACCTGCATGGCGGCGGCGCGCTGGGACTCGTTCTTGCGGTAGTCGAGGCCGATGCTGCGCTCGTTTCCCTTGACCGGATAGATGAGCGAGACGATGAAATCCGGCGCAATGGCGAGATTGCGCAACCGCGTGTCCTTGCGGAAAATGCGGCCCGCAAGATCGGCAAAGCGGCTCGGCGGCATGTCGGGTTCGGTCGAAAGCGCCGCGACGAGGCCCTGCACGAGGTTGATGTCGCCATGGATGTTGCCTTCGAGGCGCGAGCGCAGCAGGCCGAGCTGCTCCGTCGTGAAGGAACGCAGGTATTCCTCCTCCAGCCGCTGTTTCTGGGCATCGGCGAGAAAAATGGCGATGAGCACGGCAAGCGCGACCACGATGGCGGGGATATAATATCCCAGCCCCTGAAGGGAGAGCTGCGCATTCCGGTCGTTCATCGCGTTCCGTGTGTCTCCGCGCATCCTGGTTGCACCGGGCGAGGTTCTGCCCGGCATCCGGCGATCGGCGAACCATGGCAGATGCAACTTAATATTTGCTGACGAGGCCGCGCCTTTCTCTGTGGGGCCGGGTAGGGCTTTCCGTCATGGCCGATTCTGGGCTAGTCCTCGGCACGGCTGGAGCGGAACAGGTCAGGGGGCGGGGTTGCCGGCGGACAAGGACAGGACGGAAAGCGTGTTCGGCGCGCTGCTGCGGGCCATCGTCGAAGACAGCCCGCTGAAGGCCGCCGGTTTCATCGTCACCATCTACGGCGACGTCGTGGAGCCGCGGGGCGGCGTCGTGTGGACCGGCAACCTGATCGAGACCTGCGCCGCCGTCGGCATCAGCGAGACGCTGGTGCGCACCGCCGTCTCGCGCCTCGTCGCCGCCGGGCAATTGTCCGGCGAGCGGGAGGGGCGGCGCAGCTTCTATCGCCTCGCCGCGCCCGCCCGGAGCGAATTTGCGGCCGCCGCCCGCTTGCTGTTCGGCCCGCCGGAGGCCGCGGACTGGCATTTCGTGCAGCTGACGGGGACGGCACCGGACGAGGCGATGCAGGTTCTCGAGCGGGCGGGTCATGCCCGGCTCGGCCCGCGCCTTGCCGTCGGCGCGCGGTCTTTGCCGCATCTCAAGCAGCCGGCCGTCGTCTTCCGCGGCGAGGTGGTGAGCGGCGAGCGGGACCTCGGCGCCTTTGCGTCCGACCATTGGAACCTCGCGCTGCATGCCGAAGCCTATCATGGCTTCCTCAGGCGCTTCGGGCGCCTTGCCGACCTGCTTGCGGGCGGGATGCGGCTCGGTGCGGCGGAAAGCCTCGTCGCCCGGCTGGTGCTCGTGCACCAGTTCCGCCTCGTCGTGCTGCGTGATCCGCGCCTGCCGCAGGCGGCCCTGCCGGCGGAATGGCCGGGGGAGGCGGCCCGGATGCTCTTTGCCGACCTCTATCTCCGCCTCTCGCCCGAGGCGGACCTGCATGTCGCCCGCCATTTCGTCACGGCGGCCGGCGCCTTGCCTGAAGCGAGCGAGGCGACGCTCCGCCGTCTTTCGCTGCTGCGCGAGTCGATCCGGCGCGACTTTTCATAGGGAAATGCGTGGTTTGTGCTATGATACCAGCTGCTGGAACGAAACATCACATAATTTGGAGAAATCAGCATTGATTTGTGACGTATCGAGTGCTAAATAGATAACCGATCGGTCGGTCAATGTTTCTGGAGGAACGGATCGACCCTTGGATATCAGGGAGGAAACCGCGTGTCCGAAGCCTTTATCTGCGATGCCGTCCGTACGCCGATCGGCCGTTATGGCGGTTTGTTGTCGTCGGTTCGTGCCGATGATTTGGCGGCGGTGCCGCTCTCCGGGCTGATGGCGCGCAATCCCGATATCGACTGGTCGAAGGTGGACGATCTCATCTACGGCTGCGCCAACCAGGCCGGCGAGGACAACCGCAATGTCGGCCGCATGGCCGTGCTGCTGTCCGGCCTTCCCGTTTCCATTCCCGCCACCACCGTCAACCGCCTCTGTGGTTCCGGCATGGACGCCGTCGGCATGGCGGCGCGCGCCATCCGCGCCGGTGACTGCGATTTCGTCATCGCCGGCGGCGTCGAGAGCATGAGCCGCGCGCCCTTCGTCATGCCCAAGGCCGAAAGCGCCTTCTCCCGGTCGAATGCGGTCTATGACACGACGATCGGCTGGCGCTTCGTCAATCCAAAGATGAAGAAGGCCTTCGGCGTCGATTCCATGCCGCAGACGGCCGACAACGTTGCCGCCGATTTCGCCGTCAGCCGCGCGGATCAGGACGCTTTCGCGGCGCGCAGCCAGGCCCGCTGGGCCGCCGCGCACGAGGCCGGCATCTTTGCCGATGAGATCGTGCCCGTTTCCGTGCCGCAGAAGAAGGGTGATCCGCTGGTCGTCGACACCGACGAGCATCCGCGTCCCGGCACGACGGCCGAGCAGCTTGCCAAGCTGAAGGGCGTCAACGGCCCGGACCTTTCCGTCACCGCCGGCAATGCCTCGGGCGTCAACGACGGTGCGGCTGCTTTGCTCATCGCCAATGAAGCCACCATCAAGGCGCAAGGATTGTCTCCGAAAGCGCGCGTCGTCGCCATGGCGGCGGCGGGCCTTGAGCCGCGCATCATGGGTTTCGGCCCGGCGCCGGCCACGCGCCGCGTGCTGGAGCGCGCCGGTCTTTCGCTCGGCCAGATGGATGTCATCGAGCTCAACGAGGCCTTCGCCTCGCAGGCGCTCGCGGTTCTGCGCGATCTCGGCCTGCCGGACGACGCCCCGCATGTGAACCCGAACGGCGGCGCCATCGCGCTCGGTCATCCGCTCGGCATGAGCGGCGCGCGGCTCGTCACCACCGCGACCTACCAGCTCCACCGCCAGGGCGGACGTTATGCACTCTGTACCATGTGCATCGGCGTCGGCCAGGGCATCGCCATCATTCTCGAACGCGTCTGACGCGTAAAGCAGGAGGAAAGACCATGTATGCCCAGATGGTGAAGACCGATGCCGCCCGCGTCCGCTCCCTCGATGAGATGGACCCCGTGGAGCGCGCCTTCCAGGAGCGTATCGACGCCGGCCAGAAGATCGAGCCGAAGGAATGGATGCCGGAAGGCTATCGCAAGACGCTGGTGCGCCAGATCAGCCAGCACGCCCATTCGGAAATCGTCGGCCAGCTTCCCGAAGGCAACTGGATCACCCGCGCCCCGACCCTGGAGCGCAAGGCGATCCTGCTTGCCAAGGTGCAGGACGAGGCCGGCCACGGCCTCTACCTCTACTGTGCCGCCGAAACGCTCGGCATCAGCCGCGACGAGATGTATGCGCAGCTCCATTCCGGCAAGGCGAAATATTCCTCGATCTTCAACTATCCGACGCTGACCTGGGCGGACATCGGCGCGATCGGCTGGCTGGTCGATGGCGCGGCGATCATGAACCAGGTGCCGCTGCAACGCTGTTCCTACGGCCCCTATGCGCGGGCCATGGTGCGCATCTGCAAGGAAGAGAGCTTTCACCAGCGCCAGGGTTACGACGTGCTGATGAAGATGGTGAAGGGCACGCCGGCCCAGAAGGCCATGGTGCAGGACGCGCTGAACCGCTGGTGGTGGCCGTCGCTGATGATGTTCGGTCCCTCGGACGACGCTTCCGTGCATTCGGCCCAGTCGATGGCCTGGAAGATCAAGCAGAACTCCAACGACGAGCTGCGCCAGAAATTCGTCGACCAGACGGTGCCGCAGGCGAAGTATCTCGGCCTCACCGTGCCGGATCCGAACCTCAAGTGGAACGAGGAGAAGGGCGGCTACGATTTCGGCGAGCCGGACTGGGAAGAATTCTTCAACGTGATCGCCGGCAACGGCCCCTGCAATGCGGAACGCCTCAACGCGCGCAAAAAAGCATGGGATGACGGCGCCTGGTTCCGCGACGGCCTGACGGCGCATGCCGAAAAGGTCGCCGACCGTCGCGCTAGCGCCAAGATCGCCGCCGAGTAAGGGAGAGAGCACGATGTCCAGCGAATGGCCGCTTTGGGAAGTTTTCATTCGGGGCCAGCACGGCCTCAACCATCGCCATGTCGGCAGCCTGCACGCGCCCGACGCCGAAATGGCGATCAACAATGCTCGCGACGTCTATACGCGCCGCAACGAGGGCGTCAGCATCTGGGTGGTGAAATCCTCCGAGATCACCGCCAGCGCACCCTCGGAAAAGGGCCCGCTGTTCGATCCGTCGAACTCCAAGGTCTACCGGCACCCGACGTTCTTCGATATTCCGGATGAAGTGGGGCATATGTGATGGCGACCGCGGCACTCGACCCGGCGGCCCGTCAGGCCGCGCTTCTCGAATTCCTGCTGCGCATCGGCGACAACACGCTGATCCTCGGCCATCGCGTTTCCGAATGGTGCGGGCACTCGCCCGCGCTGGAAGAGGATATCGCGCTCGCCAACACCGCGCTCGACCTGATCGGCCAGACCCAGCTCTGGCTCGGCCTTGCCGGCGAGGTGGAAGGCAAGGGCCGTTCCGCCGATGATCTTGCCTATCTGCGCGACGGCTACGAATTCCGCAACATCCTCTTAGTCGAGCGCCCGAACGGCGATTTCGGCAAGACGCTGATGCGGCAGTTCCTGTTCGACGCCTGGCACTATCTGCTCTTGAAGGCACTGAAGGGGTCTTCCGACACGCGCATTGCCGAGATCGCGGAAAAGGCCTTCAAGGAAGTCTCCTATCATCTCGACCGCAGCCGCGACCTCGTCATCCGCCTCGGTGACGGCACGGCCGAAAGCCATCGCCGCATGCAGGAAGCGCTGGGCGAACTCTGGCCCTTCACCGGCGAGATGTTCATGAGCGATGCGCTCGACGCCGAACTGGTCGAGGTCGGCATCGTCCCGGCGCCCGAAAGCCTCAAGGCGGGCTGGGACGAGATCATCGCGGAGACGCTGGCCGAAGGCACGCTGAAGAAACCAGCCGATGGCTACATGCACAAGGGCGGCCGGCGCGGCGTGCACACCGAGCATCTCGGCTTCATCCTGTCAGAGATGCAGTTCCTGCAGCGCGCCTATCCGGGCGCGACCTGGTAGGAGGCGGCGATGGACCCGGCGCTTCGTCCCTCGGTCGATGAGGTCTGGCACTGGCTGTCCGAAGTGCCGGACCCGGAAATCCCGGTCATTTCGCTGACTGACCTCGGCATCATCCGCGATGTCGAGTGGCGGGACGATACGCTGGTGGTGACGGTCACGCCGACCTATTCCGGCTGTCCCGCCACCACGGTGATTAACCTCGATATCGAGGCTGCGCTCGCCGGAAAGGGTCTCGACAAGGTAAAGCTGGAGCGCCGGCTCTCGCCCGCCTGGACGACGGACTGGATCAGTGCCGCGGGCCGGGAAAAGCTGCGCGACTACGGCATCGCCCCACCGATCGACGGCACGGCCGCCGATGGCGTGCTGATGAAACGCATCGACCGGCTTTCCGGCCGTTCGAACCTGACGATCGCCTGTCCGCGCTGCGGCTCGGCGAACACGGAAAAGATCAGCCAGTTCGGCTCGACGCCCTGCAAGGCGAGCTATCGCTGCACCGACTGTCTGGAACCGTTCGACTATTTCAAGTGCATCTGACCCATAGGGAGAGGGCCCACATGGCACGTTTTCATCCCCTGACCGTGACCGACATTCGCCGCGAGACGCGCGATGCGGTCGTGGTGACGCTTGCGCCCTCCGACAAGGACCGCGCCGTTTTCGACTTCACGCAGGGCCAGTACCTGACCTTCCGCCGCAAGTTCGAGGACGAGGAGCTGCGCCGTTCCTATTCGATCTGCGCCGGCAAGGACGAGGGCGTCCTGAAGGTCGGCATCAAGCGCGTCGATGGCGGTTGCTTCTCCACCTGGGTCAACGAGAACCTGAAGCCCGGTGACACGCTGGAGGCGATGCCCCCGATGGGCGCGTTTTTCACGACGTTGGAGCCGGAAGTGGCAAAGCATTATCTCGGTTTTGCCGGCGGCAGCGGCATCACGCCGGTGCTCTCGATCATCAAGACGGTCTTGTCGCGCGAGCCGCGCGCCCGCTTCACGCTGGTCTACGCCAACCGGCAGATCAGCTCGATCATGTTCCGCGAGGAGCTTGAGGACCTGAAGAACCTCTATCTCGGCCGGTTCTCCGTTCTGCATGTCCTCGAAAGCGAGGCACAGGACATCGACCTCTTCACCGGCCGCATCGACGGCGAGAAGTGCGCGGCGCTGTTCAAGAGCTGGATCGACATCAAGTCGATTGCCACCGCCTTCATCTGCGGTCCGGAGCCGATGATGCTGGCGATTGCCGCAGCGCTCCGCGAACACGGCCTTCGCGACGACCAGATCAAGTTCGAGCTGTTCGCCTCCTCGCAGCCCGGCCGCGCCCGGCGCAAGGTGGAGGCCGTCGCCGGTGCGGACCAGGGCGCGATGTGCGAGGCGACCGTCACGCTCGACGGCGCGACGCGCAGCTTCAAGTTCCCGAAGCAGGGCCAGAGCCTGCTCGACGCCGCGCTCGAAAACGCCATGGACGCACCCTATGCCTGCAAGGCCGGCGTCTGTTCCACCTGCCGCGCGAAAATCCTGGAGGGCGAGGCCGAGATGGAGGTCAACCACGCGCTCGAGGATTACGAGGTGCGCCAGGGCTATGTGCTGACCTGCCAGTGCTATCCGCTCACCGACCGCATCGTCGTCAGCTACGACCAGTAAGGGGAATTTTCATGTCCGATACGATGCCGATCGAGGATTATCTGGCGCAAGGCGGCGTGCTCTCCTCGCCCGCCAATGTGCCGCCGCGCTATCGCGGCGAGCTCCTGCGCCTGATGGCGAGTTTCGTCGACAGCGAGCTGGCCGGCTCCGCCGGCTTCGCCGATACGATCAACGATGCGCCGGGCATCCAGGAGCGCATCTCCGCCGCCCGTATCGTTCTGGAAAAGGCCGATCATGCCGGCAAGGTCCTGCGGGTCATGGAGACCTTCGGCGCGGATGGCGGGCGCTACGCCGTGCACCATCCCTGGGCCGAGCGGCTTTCCCGCGAGGCCGATATCGGCGCGGCGCGGCAGGGCGGCGACATGCGCCTTTCCGTCTTCCACTACCCGCTGCAAGGCTGGGTGGATGCCGTCGTCATGAACGTGCTGATGGGCCGGGCGAGCGTCGTGCAACTCAAGGAATTGTCGCGCGTCTCCTACCAGCCGCTCGCCGAGGTTCTCCGCGCCATCCTGCCGCGCGAGACACGCCATGCCGAATTCGGCCTCGCCGGCCTCGCCCGCATCGCCGCCGACGAAGAGGGGCGCGCGAAAGCGAAGGCTTCCGTCGCCTACTGGTATCCGCGTGTCGCCGCCAGCTTCGGCCATTCCGGCTCGGCCCGTTTCGAGACGCTGTCGCGTTTCGGCCTCAGGCATACGCCCAACGAGACCCTGCTTGCCGATTGGCGGGCGGAGGTCGATGCGCAGCTTTCCGCGCTTGGATTGAACTAGGCGGTCTTCCGTCCGGGATTGCGTAAAAATACAGGAAGGACAATAAGATGAACGTCATGGCAAACCGGCCGCGCCGGCTTGAAAGCTATGTCGGCGGCGCGTGGGTCGCCGGCGCGAAGGAGGGCGTGCCCCTGCTCGACGCCTCGACGGGCGAACCGGTCGCCTTCATCGATTCCTCCGGCATCGATTTCAAGGCGATCCTCGCCCATGGCCGCGAAAAGGGCGGCCCGGCCCTGCGCCGCATGTCCTTCCACGAACGCGCCGCCATGCTGAAGGCGCTTGGCCAGGCGCTGATGGAACGGAAGGAAGAGTTCTACGCGCTTTCCACCGCCACCGGCGCGACCCGCGCCGATAGCTGGGTCGATATCGAGGGCGGCATCGGCACGTTGCTCTCCTATGCTTCCAAGGGCCGGCGCGAATTGCCGAACACCCGCGTCCTGCTGGATGGCGACGTGGAACCGCTCTCCAAGGACAATACCTTTGCCGCGCAGCATATCCTGAGCCCGTTGCAGGGCGTTGCGGTGCATATCAACGCCTTCAACTTCCCCTGCTGGGGCATGCTGGAAAAGCTCGCGCCAACATTGCTGGCCGGTGTTCCGGCCATCGTGAAGCCGGCGAGCCAGACGGCCTATCTCACCGAGCTGATGGTCCGCCGCATCATCGAGACCGGTATTCTGCCGGAGGGTGCGTTGCAGCTCGTCTGCGGCTCTGTCGGCGACCTGCTCGATCACGTCGAAGGGCAGGACGCCGTGACCTTCACCGGTTCGGCCGCCACCGGCCGGCGCCTCAAGACGCACAAGGCGATCATCGAAAACTCGGTGCGCTTCACCATGGAGGCCGACAGCCTCAACGCCGCCGTGCTCGGCCTCGACGCAGCGCCCGGCACGGAGGAGTTCGACCTCTTCGTCAAGGAAGTCGCCCGCGAGATGACGGTGAAGGCCGGCCAGAAATGTACGGCGATCCGCCGCGTCATCGCGCCGCGCGCCTATAGCGAGGCGCTGATCGAAAGCCTCGGCGCGCGCCTCGGCAAGACGGCGATCGGCAACCCCGCCGACGAAGCCGTGCGCATGGGGCCGCTCGCCAGCCTCGACCAGCGCGAGGAGGTTCGCGCGCGCATCCGCGATCTCTCCGCCGATGCCGAAATCGTCGCCGGTAATCCGGACAATCCGAGCGTCCAGTCCGGCGATGCCGTGGCCGGCGCCTTCCTCAATCCGGTGCTGCTCTATTGCGACAGGCCGGGCTCGGCCCGCGCCGTGCACGATGTCGAGGCCTTCGGCCCGGTCAGTACCGTTATGCCCTATGACACGGCGGAAGAGGCGGTCGATCTCGCCCGGCGCGGCAAGGGCAGCCTCGTCGCCTCGGTCTTCACCAACGATCCGGCCTTCGCCGAAGAGGTCGTGCTCGGCCTTGCGCCCTTCCATGGGCGCGTGATGATCGGTAACCGGGTCAGCGCCAAATCCTCCACCGGCCACGGTTCGCCGTTGCCGGGCCTCGTGCATGGCGGCCCCGGCCGCGCGGGCGGCGGCGAGGAGCTGGGCGGCATGCGCGGCGTCAAACATTACATGCAGCGCACCGCCATCCAGGGCGCGCCGACCATGCTCGCTGCCGTCACCGGCCGCTGGCTGCCGGGCGCGGAGGCGCGGGCGGGCGGCGAGCATCCGTTCCGCAAGTCGCTGGCGGAACTCAAGATCGGCGACCAGCTCATCACGGCAACGCGCACGGTGACGCTCGACGATATCGAGCATTTCGCCAATTTCACCGGTGACACCTTCTACGCCCATATGGACGAGGAGGCGGCCAAGGCGAACCCGTTCTTCGACGGGCGCGTGGCGCATGGCTATCTCATCGTCTCCTTCGCCGCCGGCCTCTTCGTCGATCCGGCGCCGGGTCCGGTTCTTGCCAATTACGGCGTCGACAACCTGCGCTTCCTGACACCGGTCAATCCGGGTGATACGCTGCAGGTGCAGCTCACCTGCAAGGAGATCAATCCGCGCGCCAATGCCGAGCACGGCGAGGTACGCTGGGATTGCCAGGTGACGAACCAGCTGGGTGCCACAGTCGCGCAGTACGACGTCCTGACGATGGTGGCCAAAACGAGGGAGTGACCGCAGCATGCCGATCGCGCAGGACCCGTGCCGCCTGGAAATGACCGTTCTGATGACGCCGGACATGGCGAATTTTTCCGGGAAGGTTCATGGGGGCGCACTGCTCAACCTGCTCGATCGCGTGGCCTTCTCCTGCGCCTCGCGCTATTCGCAGCAATATGCGGTGACGCTCTCGGTCGACCAGGTGATGTTCAAGGAGCCGATCCATGTCGGCGAACTCGTCACCTTCCGCGCCTCGATCAACCATACGGGCCGCACCTCCATGGAGGTCGGCATCCGCGTCGAGGCGGAGAACATCCGCTCCGGCCACCGGCGGCATACCAATTCCTGCTACTTCACGATGGTCGCCGTAGATGATGCCGGCCGGCCGGTGCGCGTGCCGGAACTGGAGCCGAGGGATGCGGTCGACATCCGGCGCTACAAGGCGGCCGAGCTCCGCCGGACGCTGCGGCGGGAGTTTGCCGAGCGGCTGGAATCGGTCGCAGCGACGGGCAAGGACGTGGAGAGGGATGGGGGATAGCGCGGATGGCGTTGCTCTTGTGGCGCGCCGCTGCCTCCCTACCACGTCATCCTCAAGCTTGACCCGAGGGTGACGAAAGAGAGGTAGGAGGTTTTGGTGAGGTGCGATGCGTAAGCCTCAGGTTACAGCCTTGACGCCTTCGAGGATCAGCGTCGTCGCGATGTCCGCATATTCGTCGCGCGTCACCGGCCCGTTCGGGCGGAACCACATATAGACCCAGTTCATCATGCCGAAGAGCGACATGGTGACGGGCATCAGCAGCGGGCGGTCCTTGTTGAGGTCCGGGTTGATGTCGCGGATGACGCCGGAGAAGCGCTTGACGATCTGCCGCTCGATCGCCTGCAATTCGGAAAGCTGTTCCTGCGAGAGCGCGCTGGTGCCATTGAGCTGCACCTTGTGCTCGTTGTCCCGGCCCTCGTAGTTCGCCAGGACGGCTTTGACCAGGAGGCGCAGCCGCTCCTGCGGGGCAAGGTCAGGGCGGTCGGCGGCCTCTATCGCGCTTTCGAGTTCGGTGAGGTGGGTGCGCACGATATCGAAGATCAGCGCGTCCTTGCTCGGATAGTAGTGATAGAGCAGCGCCTTGGAGACATTGCTGTGCGAGGCGATCATCGACATGGAGGCCTTCTCCATGCCCATCTCGGCAAAGACCGCGGCGGCACTCGAGAGAATGCCGCGCTGTTTTTCCTCGAAATCAACTGCGCGCGTGCGTGCCATTTTATCCTGCTTTGCTTTGCCCGGCTGCTTCCGGGAGGGTGGCCGCCCTCCCTATACACAGTCAACCCGGTGCCGGAATAGGGCCTCTTCATCCGTCTTCTAACGGGGAAGATATCCTATCTCTTTGTTTCTACACAACTCCGGACGCAAAACCGTTTCCCGCACTCCTGCTGGAACTGTCCTGTCCGGCACTTCATTCCTTCGGGCGGTTGTCGACCACCCGTTTCGCCTTGCCTTCCGAGCGGGCGACGCCGCCCGGCTCGTGCACGGTGATCTTCGTGGAGACGCCGACCACGCTCTTGATATGGTGGGCGAGCTCCTTTGCCGATCCCGCGCGGGCCCCCTCGTCGGCCGCCTCCAGCGTGCATTCGACATGCACGGTCATGTTGTCCATGCGGCCCGAGCGGGTCAGCTCGATCTGGAAATGCGGCGCGAGGCCGCGACATTTCAGGATCTGTTCCTCGATCTGCGTCGGGAAGACGTTGACGCCGCGCAGGATCATCATGTCGTCGGAGCGGCCGGTGATCTTCTCCATGCGGCGCATGGAGCGGGCGGTGCCGGGCAGGAGCCGCGTCAGGTCGCGCGTGCGGTAGCGGATGATCGGCAGGCCTTCCTTGGTGAGCGTCGTGAAGACCAGTTCGCCGATCTCGCCGTCCGGCAGCACCGCACCGGTGACCGGATCGATGATCTCCGGGTAGAAATGATCCTCCCAGATGTGCAGGCCGTCCTTGGTCTCGACGCATTCATTGGCGACGCCCGGGCCCATGACCTCAGACAGGCCGTAGATGTCGACGGCGTGCATGTCGAAGGACTGCTCGATCTCCTCGCGCATGGCGTTGGTCCATGGCTCGGCGCCGAAGATGCCCACAGCGAGCGAGCTTTCGCGTGGGTCGACGCCCTGGCGGCGGAACTCGTCGAGGATGGAGAGCATGTAGGAGGGCGTGACCATGATGATGCGCGGCTTGAAATCCTGCATCAGGGTCACCTGGCGCTCCGTCATGCCGCCGGAGATCGGCACGACGGTGCAGCCGAGCTTTTCGGCGCCATAATGGGCGCCGAGGCCGCCGGTGAAGAGGCCGTAGCCATAGGCGACATGCACGATGTCGCCGGCCCGGCCGCCCGCGGCGCGGATCGAGCGGGCGACGACGGTCGCCCAGGTGTCGATGTCCTTCTGGGTATAGCCGACCACGGTGGGCTTGCCGGTCGTGCCCGACGAGGCGTGGATGCGCGTGAGCTTTTCACGCGGCACGGCGAACATGCCGAAGGGATAGGTGTCACGCAGGTCCTTCTTGGTGGTGAAGGGGAATTTTGCGAGATCGGCGAGCGTCTTGAGGTCGGAGGGGTGCACGCCGGCCTCGTCGAAGCGCTGGCGGTAGAAGGGCGAGTTCTCGTAGGCGTGGGTCAGCGACCATTTCATGCGATCGAGCTGCAGCGCGGAAATCTCGTCGCGGGAGGCCGTCTCGATCGCTTCGAGATCTCCGGGGCGGGGGGACAGGTCTTCCATGAAAATCTCCTCCGAGAATGCGGGATGATGTGCCCTCTGCCTCACTCCGGCAGATGGGTGCCCTTGACTGTTCGCGAGTGGCCGCGGAACTCCGCGACATGCTCGCCCTCCTGGTTGGTGATGCGGATGTCGTAGATGCCGCCGCGTCCTCGGCGCGACACCTCCTGCGCCGTCGCGGTCAGCCGGTCGCCCCGGAAGGCCGGTGCGATGAAGGTCACCGAACAGTGCTGGGCGACGGTGCGCTGGTTGTAGGTGTTGCAGGCGAAGGCGAAGGCCGAATCCGCCAGCGTGAAGATGTAGCCGCCGTGGCAGGTGCCGTGGCCGTTGGTCATGATCTCGGCGATGGTCATGGCGATGACCGCCTCGCCGGGGGCGACGGAGACGAGCTCCATGCCGAGATGGCGGGTGGCGTTGTCGTCGTCCCACATCGCCTTGGCGCAGGCTTCGGCGAGCGCTTGGGGAGAGAGCCCGGCGGCGCTCATCTGCCCGAAAATTCCGGCTTGCGCTTTTCAAGGAAGGCGGAAACGCCCTCGGCGTAATCGGCGCTGCGGCCGGCCTCGCGCTGCAGGTCGCGTTCGAGGTCGAGCTGCTGGTCGAGCGAATGGGTGGCGGCGGCCTGGATGGCGCGTTTCGTCATGCCGAGACCCCTGGTCGGGCCGGCGGCGAGGCGCATGGCGAGCGCTGTCGCCTCTTCCATCAGCGTATCGTCGTCGACGGCGCGCCAGATGAGGCCCCAGTCGGCGGCGGTTTCCGCGCCGAGCGGCTCTGCGGTGAGCGCCAGCGCCTTGGCGCGGGCTTCGCCGATCAGGCGCGGCAGGCTCCAGGTGCCGCCGGAATCCGGCACGAGGCCGATCCTGGCGAAGGCCTGGATGAAGCGGGCGGAGCGGGCGGCGAGCGTGATGTCGCAGGCAAAGGCGATGTTGGCGCCCGCGCCGGCGGCGACGCCGTTGACGGCACAGATGACGGGTTTTTCCAGGCTGCGGATGAGGCGCAGCAGAGGGTTGTAATAGGTCTCGATCGTGTGGCCGAGGTCCGGCACGCCCTTCTTCGGGTCGCGGTCGCCGAGATCCTGGCCGGCGCAGAAACCGCGGCCGGCGCCGGTCAGCAGCACGGCGCGCACCGCCTCGTCCGCATGGGCGCGCTCGAAGCCGGCGCGCAGCGCAAGGTGCATCTCGTCGTTGAAGGCGTTGAGTTTGTCCGGGCGGTTCAGCGTGAGGCTCAGAACGCCATCGGCAAGCGCCGACAGAATGGTGTCGGAAGTGGTCATGGTTCCTCCCTGTCGCCCTTCCCAGCGGCGACCGTAAAAAAACTCTTGCATAAACCGACCGGTCAGTCAATTATAAAAGCACTGACTGGGAGGAGCCAGAGATGACCGGACTTTTCGAGCGCCATCGCCCGACGCTGACTGCCGCGATCGAAGCGGCCGCCAAGCGTGATTTCTGGACCGTCTATCCCGAAGTGCCGAGCGGCAGGATATACGGCGAGACGGCAAAGGACGATGGCCTTGCCGCCTACAGGGCACGGCTCGATGCCGAATTCGATCTTGCCGATCATCCGGCCGAGGGGCGCGTCGGTGCGGAAGTCTCGCCTTACGGACCTGCCCTCGGCATCACCTATCCCGCCGCCTCCGCGGACATGCTGGTCATGGCCTCGCGCGCGGCCGCCCCGCAGTGGGCCGCCGCCTCGCCGGAGACGCGCGCCGGCATCTGTCTCGAAATCCTTGCCCGCCTCAATGCCCGCAGCTTCGAGATGGCGAACGCCGTCATGCACACGACGGGCCAGGCCTTCGCCATGGCCTTCCAGGCCGGCGGCCCGCATGCGCAGGATCGCGGCCTCGAGGCCGTCGCCTATGCCTATGCCGAGATGACCCGCATACCGGCGCAGGCGACCTGGACCAAGCCGCAGGGCAAGGGCGCGCCGATCGTCATGGAAAAGCACTGGCGCATCGTGCCGCGCGGCGTTTCCCTCGTCATCGGCTGCAACACCTTCCCGACCTGGAACAGCTATCCCGGCCTCTTCGCCAGCCTCGCGACCGGCAACACCGTCATCGTCAAGCCGCATCCGGCGGCGATCCTGCCGCTTGCCATCACCGTCGAAATCGCGCGCCAGGTGCTGGTGGAGCAAGGGTTTGCGGCCGATATCGTGCTGCTCGCCGCCGATGCGCCCGGCGCCGAGATCACGAGGGGGCTCGTGCAGCACCCCGCCGTCGCTATCGTCGACTATACCGGCTCCAACACCTTCGGCGCCTGGGTGCGTGAAAACGCCGGCAGCGCCGATGTCTACACCGAGGAGGCCGGCGTCAACTCGATCGTCATCGGCGCGACGGACGATTTTGCGGGCATGTGCGGCAACATCGCCTTCTCGCTCTCGCTCTATTCCGGACAGATGTGCACGGCGCCGCAGGATGTTTTCGTGCCGCGTGGCGGCATTGAGACGAATGAGGGCCACAAGTCCTTCGACGCGGTCGCGGCCGGCATCGCCGCTGCCGTCGATAGCCTGCTTGCCGATCCGGTGCGTGCGGCCGGCATCTGCGGGGCCATCGCCAATCCGGCGACGCTCGCCCGCATTGCCACATCGCGGCCGCTCGGGCGCATCGTGCGCGACTCCGCGCCCGTCGAAGGCCTCGACGGTGCCCGCACCGCCACGCCGCTGATCCTCGCCGTCGATGCGGCGGATACGGACGCCTATGCGGAGGAGCGCTTCGGCCCCATCGCCTTCGTCGTCGCGGTCGATGACGCAGCGGACGGCGTCGACCGTGCCGCGGCGCTCGCCGAGCGCAAGGGTGCCATCACGGCTGCCCTCTACGCGACGGACGAGGCGCAGATCCTTGCGGCCGCCGATCGTTTCGCCGTGGCTGGCGTCAATCTTTCTGTCAACCTGACCGGCGGCATCTACGTGAACCAGAGCGCCGCCTTCAGCGATTTCCACGTCACCGGTGCCAATCCGGCGGGCAATGCCAGCCTGACGGATGCGGCCTTCGTCGCGAACCGGTTCCGCGTGGTGATGTGGCGCCGCCCCGCGGCGGCGTGAGGAGTCTACGCGTCAATCTTTTGTCTTTGTTGGGAGGAGAAACCGACATGAAATTTTCGCTCACCACCACCGCGCTCGCCGGCACGCTGGCGCTCGTCCTCGGCTTTGCCGCGCCGGCCCTTGCCGATATCAAGATCGGCGCGACCCTTTCGGAAACCGGCCCCGCCTCCTTCCTCGGCGATCCGGAAGCCAAGACGCTGAAGATGCTGGTCGAGGAGATCAATGCGGCCGGCGGCGTCAATGGCGAGAAGATCGACCTCATCGTCTATGACGATGGCGGCGACCCGAACAAGGCGCGCACCTTCGCCACCCGCCTGGTGGAGGACGACGAAGTCGTCGCCGTGATCGGCGGCACGACGACGGGCACCTCCATGGCCATCATCCCGGTCTTCGAGGATGCGGAAATCCCGTTCATCTCGCTTGCCGGCGCCATCGAGATTATCGATCCCGTCCGCCCCTTCACCTTCAAGACCCCGCACACGGACCGTATGGCCTGCGCGAAGATCTTCGAGGACATGAAGAAGGCCGGCATCAGCAAGATCGGCCTGATCTCCGGTTCCGACGGTTTCGGCGCCTCCATGCGCAAGCAGTGCCTGGAGATCATCGGCGACTATGGCATCGAGGTCCTGGCCGACGAGACCTATGGCCCGACCGATGCCGACATGACGCCGCAGCTGACCAACATCAAGGGCAAGGACGGCGTGCAGGCCGTGCTGAACCCCGGTTTCGGCCAGGGTCCGGCGATCGTCACGCGCAACTATGCCCAGCTCGCCGTCGGCCTGCCGCTCTACCAGTCGCATGGTGTCGCCTCGGATGGCTTCATCGAGCTTGCCGGCGCGGAGGCCGCCGAAGGCGTGCGCCTGCCGGGCACGGCACTGCTCGTCGCGGGCCTCCTGCCGGAAAGCGATCCGCAGCGCGCCGTCGTCGTCGCCTACAAGGACGCTTACGAGAAGGCGACCGGCAAGCCGGTCTCGACCTTCGGCGGCTACGCCCATGACGCGCTGCGCATCCTCGTCGACGCGATCACGCGGGCGGGCAGCACCGAGCCGTCGGCGATCCGCGACGCGATCGAAGGCACGTCCGGCCTGGTCGGCACGACCGGCACGGTGACCATGACGGCGGAGGACCATCTCGGCCTCGACCTGTCGGCCTTCCGCATGCTTCAGATCGAAAAGGGCGGCTGGAAGATCGTCGAGTAATCGAGCCCGCCGGCCCGCGCCATGAGGCGGCGGGTCGGCGGAAACCGTCGCGCGCGAAGCGGAGGCATTCATGCCCGAACTCCTGCAATTCCTACTCTCCGGGATCACGGTCGGCGCGGTCTATGCGCTGGTCGCGCTCGGCTTCACGATCATTTACAACGCTTCCGACGTCGTGAACTTCGCCCAGGGCGAGTTCGTCATGCTCGGCGGCATGATCACCTTCTTCGCGCATGCCGCGGGCCTGCCGCTGCCGCTTGCCGCGCTCATCGCCATCATCGCGACGGCAGGTATCGGCGTCGCGCTCAACAAACTGGCGATCGAGCCGGCGCGGGGCGCGCCCGTCGTCTCGCTGATCATCATCACCATCGGTGCCTCGATCTTCATCCGCGGCGCGACGCAGCTTGTCTTCGATAAGCAGATCCACCGCTTCCCGGCCTTTTCAGGTGACCAGCCGATCCTCATCGGCGGCGCGACCATCCTGCCGCAGAGCCTCTGGGTGATTGCCGGCGCGCTCGCGATCTTCTTCTGTCTCTGGCTGTTCTTCACGCGCACGCTGATCGGCCGCGCGGTGCTGGCGACGGCGAACAACCGCATCGCGGCCCAGCTCGTCGGCATCAACACCAACTACGTGATGACGCTCTCCTTCGCCATGTCCGCCGCCATCGGCGCGCTCGCCGGCGTGCTCGTGACGCCGATCACGCTGACGAGCTACGATGTCGGGCTGGCGCTGGCGCTGAAGGGTTTCGCCGCCGCCATGCTCGGCGGCATGGGCAATCCCAAGGGCGCGCTCGTCGGCGGCCTGCTGCTCGGCATCCTGGAGGCGATGACGGCCGGCTATATCAGCTCGCAATACAAGGACGCGGCCGCCTTCGTCGTCATCCTCGCTGTGCTCTTCGCCATGCCGCAGGGCCTTTTCGGCCGCAAGTCGACGGATCGGGTGTGATCATGCGGCTCTCCAGCAAGGCAACCACGCTCCTCATCCTCGCCGCGGTCATCGCGATCGCGCCGGTCTTCTTCCCGTCCTCCTACTATTTTCGCGTCGGCTCGCTGATCTTCGTCAACGGGCTTGCGGTGACGGGTCTCGTCATCCTCATCGGCTATGCCGGCCAGATTAGTCTCGGCCATGCGGGCTTTGCCGGCATCGGTGCCTATGCCTGTGCGCTGGCGCCGGTCCATCTCGGCCTGCATCCCGCGCTCGCGGCGGTGCTGGGCGCGGCGCTTTCCGCGGCCATCGCCTTCCTCGTCGGCCGGCCGATCCTGCGGCTCAAGGGCTACTACCTCGCCGTTGCCAGCCTCGGCTTCGGCATTCTCGTCTCGATGGTGCTCTCCAACGAGGCGCAGCTCACCGGCGGGCCGGACGGCATGGCGGTGCCGGAACTTGGTCTTCGCGCCGTCCTGAAGGCCATCGGCATCGATCTTTCCAACACCGAATTCTGGTACGCCTTCTCCGGTCTCGTGCTGGTCGTCGGCGCCTGGCTGGCGCTCAACCTCTACCACAGCCCGACCGGCCGGGCGCTCCGAGCGCTGCACGGGTCGGAGGTCGCCGCCCGTACGGTCGGCGTCGATGTGGCCTATTACAAGCTCGTCGCCTTCGTCCTGTCGGCGGTCTATGCCTCGGTGTCGGGTTCGCTGCTGGCGCTGCAGAACAAGTTCATCACGCCGGATGTCGCGGGCTTCATGCATTCGATCGAGATGGTCACCATGGCGGTGCTCGGCGGGGCGGGGTCGGTGCTCGGCGCCATCCTCGGCGCGGCGATCCTCACCACGCTGCCGCAGGTGCTGACGGTCTTCCAGGAATACGAACAGCTCATGCTCGGTCTCGTCATGATGCTGGTCATGATCTTCATGCGCGAGGGCCTCCTGCCCTCGATTGCGCGCCGCATCCGGGGGAGGGCAGAATGAGCCTGCTTCAGATCGAAGGCTTGGGGATCGATTTCGGCGGTGTCCGTGCCGTCAACGATGTCGGCTTTTCCTTGAAACCCGGCGAGATCGTCTCCGTCATCGGCCCGAACGGCGCCGGCAAGACGACGCTGTTCAACATGATCTCGGGCGTCTACGCCCCTGCGCGCGGGCGTGTCGCACTCGATGGAGAGGACGTCACGCGCATGCCGCCGCATCAACTCGCCCGGCGCGGCCTGTCGCGGACCTTTCAGAACCTGCAGATCTTCCAGTCGATGAGCGTGCTGGAAAACGCCGTCGCCGGTCATCACCTGCATGAGCGCGGCTCGGTGTTCGCCGATCTCTTTTCGCTGCCCGCCGCGCGCCGCCGCAGCAGGGCGTCGGAGGAGAGCGCGCGTGCGCTGCTCGACCGCGTCGGCCTCGGCCGGGCCGCCGAGCAGGAGGCGGGCTCGCTCTCCTATGGTGCATTGAAGCGGCTGGAGATCGCCCGCGCACTGGCGCTGAAACCGCGCGTGCTGCTGCTCGACGAGCCGGCCGCCGGCTGCAATGCCGTCGAGACGGAGGAGATCGACCACCTGATCGCCAAGGTTGCGGCCGAGGGCGTGTCGATCCTGCTTGTGGAGCACGACATGAAGATGGTCATGCGCATTTCCAACCATATCGTGGTGCTCGACCATGGCGAGAAGATCGCCGAGGGCGAGCCGGCTTCGATCGCGCGCGATCCGCGCGTCATCGAGGCCTATCTGGGTGCCCAGGCGGCGGAGGCGCAAAATGTTGACGGTTGAAGGACTGCGTTCGCGCTACGGCCGCATCGAGGTGCTGCACGGCATCGACCTCGACGTGGCCTCCGGCGAGATCGTCACGGTGGTCGGCGCGAACGGCGCCGGCAAGACCACGCTGCTCAAATGCCTCTCGGGCATCCAGCCGGTCTCGGCCGGGTCCATCGTCTTTCGCGGCGAGGCGCTGACGACGGTGCCGGCGCATGCCCGCGTGCGGCGTGGGCTCGCCCAGTCGCCCGAGGGGCGACAGATCTTCACCAACCTGACGGTGGAGGAGAACCTGCGCCTCGGCGCCTATCTCTTTTCCGACGACAAGGTGGAACGGGACCGGGACGACGCCTTTGCCATGTTCCCGATCCTCAAGGAGAAGCGCAACCTTGCGGCCGGCGGCCTTTCCGGCGGCCAGCAGCAGATGCTGGCGATCGCCCGCGCGCTGATGGGCCGCCCTTCCTGCCTGCTGCTCGACGAGCCGAGCATGGGCCTTGCCCCCATCCTCGTGGCGCAGATCTTCGACGTGGTGAAGAGCCTGAAGGCGCTCGGCGTCACCGTGCTGCTCGTCGAGCAGAACGCGTTCGGCGCGCTCTCGGTCGCCGATCGCGGCTATGTCATGGAGACGGGCCGCATCACCATGTCCGGGCCTGCTGCAGAACTCATCGCCGACGAACGCATCCGCGCCGCTTATCTGGGAATATGAGACCATGACCGTCACCATCGCCCGCGAAAACGCCATCGCCGTCGTCACCGTCGACAATCCGCCCGTCAACGCGCTCTCGCAGGCGCTGCGCCAGGCTCTCGTCGAGGCTGTCGCCACGCTCGATGCGGACGCGGCGGTGAAGGCCGTCGTCCTGATCTGCGCCGGCCGCACCTTCATCGCCGGGGCGGATGTCAGCGAATTCGGCAAGCCGCCGCAGCCGCCACATCTGCCGGACGTGGTGGCGGCCATCGAGGGTGCAAGCAAGCCCTGGGTTGCGGCGATCCACGGCAGCGCGCTCGGCGGCGGGCTCGAAGTGGCGCTCGGCTGCGCCTGGCGCGTGGCGGTTCCCAGCGCCAGCCTCGGCCTGCCGGAAGTCAAGCTTGGCATCATCCCCGGCGCGGGCGGCACGGTTCGCCTGCCGCGGCTGATCGGCGCGGCCGCTGCCGTCGACCTCGTGACGAGCGGCAGCCCGGTCGGTGCGAAGAAGGCGGAAGGGCTCGGCCTGATCGATGCCGTTGTCGATGGTGACCTGCGGGCCGGCGCAATTGCCTTTGCGAACGCCATTGCCGGCAAGGCCAGGCCGCAGCCGATCTCCGGCCGTACCGTCGCCCCCGTAGAGGCGGGTTTCTGGGAGAGTGCCGAAAAGGTCGTGGCGGGCAAGGCGAAGCGGGAAGCCGCACCGCTCCGGGCGCTTGCCTCGGTGCGGAAGGCGAGCGAGACGGATTTCGCCAGCGCCATGGCCTTCGAGCGGGAAACCTTCCTCGAACTGCGCGGCTCGGAGCAGGCAGCGGCGCTGCGCCATGTCTTCTTTGCCGAGCGCGCCGCGCCGCGCCCGCCGGAGCTTGCCGGCGTCACGCCGCGCGCCATCCGCTCGGCCGCCGTCATCGGCGGTGGCACGATGGGCGCGGGCATTGCCGCGGCGCTGCGCGATGCCGGCCTGCCGGTCGTCCTCATCGAGCGCGACGCGGCGGCCGTCGAGCGCGGGCTTGCCAATGTGCGGGGCATCTATGAAGGCTCGGTGAAGCGCGGCCGCATCCCGCAGGCCGTGGCGGACGAGCGCGTGGCCGGCGTCACCGGTGGCGATGATTACGGCCTGCTGGCCGATACGGACCTCGTCATCGAGGCGGTCTTCGAGGATCTTGCCGTCAAGCGCGCCGTCTTCGAAAGGCTCTCGGCGGTCTGCCGGCCGGATGCGGTTCTGGCCACCAACACGTCCTATCTCGATCCCGACGCGATCAGCGAAGGCGTCAGCCATCCGGAACGCTTCCTCGGCCTGCATTTCTTCAGCCCGGCGCAGATCATGAAGCTCCTGGAGATCGTGCCGACGGAGGCGACCGCGCCGGAGGTGCTGGCGACCGGTTTCGCGCTCGCCCGCCTGCTCGGCAAGATCCCGGTGCGCGCCGGCATCTGTGACGGCTTCATCGGCAACCGCATCCTGAAGGTGACGCGGGCGCAGGCCGAGCGGCTTTTGCTGTCGGGTGCGACGCCCGCGGCGGTCGATGCCGCCATGCGGGCCTTCGGCCTGCCGATGGGACCTTTCGAGGCACAGGATCTCGGCGGTCTCGACATCGCCGCCTTTCAGCGCAAGGCGGCGCGCGAGCGGGGCGAGACGCCTTTCGCGCCCGTTGCCGACCGGCTCTGCGCCCTTGAGCGCTACGGCCAGAAGACCGGCGGCGGCTGGTACGACTATCAGCCGGGCGACCGTGCGCCGAAACCCTCCGAAACCGTGGCCGCGATCATCGCCGAGGCGGCGGAGGGCCGGGTGCAGCGGACATGGGACGAGGCAGGCATCGTCGACGCCATTCTCCTGCCCATGGTCAACGAGGCGACGCGCATCCTCGAAGAGCGCGTGGCGCTCCGCGCCGCCGATATCGATCTCGTGAAGATCCATGGCTACGGCTTCCCGCGCTGGCGCGGTGGGCCGATGCACCATGCCGAGGCGCGGGGGCTTTCCGCGGTGGTGGCGGTGCTGGATCGTCTTGCGGCGGATGGCCTTGCCGAACCGCCCGGCGATAGCCTGCGGCGGGCGGCGGAGGCCGGCGGCTTTTCGGTGCTTGCCGGGTAAGGCAACTCGGGCAGGACTGCCTTGCGGAAGGGTGAAAAGATTGCGTGTTTCGCAGATGGGAAAGGCTTCCGGCGATAGGCAAGCGACGCGGACTGTGGTGAGATAGTTTTGGGAGAACAGGCTTTCTGCTAGAGCCGGGGAGGGCACGATGCAGTCGCTGATGACGCCGGGACACAAGCCGGTGCCGGTAGAAATTCTCGAGGCGGAGATCAGGAGGGTCTGCGGCTCCTTCGACCTGGAGCCGACGGGGCGGGCAGGCGTCGTCAATGGCGATGTCACGACGCGGCGCGTCGGTCCCTTCGATACGGCCATCGTCGCGCTCGATGCCTCGGAGGTTGCGCGCAACACCCGCTCCATCCGGCAGGACCCCGGCGAATATTTCTTCCTGTTGGTGCAGGATGCCGGCCACTGTCGCGTCGAGCAGGGCGACCAGGTCGCGGAGCTTTCGCCCGGCGACATGTTCCTCGTCGATTCCGTCAGGCCCTCGACCTTCCTCTATCGCGGCGAGCGCTCGAACCAGGTGTCGCTGCACATCCCACGCGACGAGATGCTCCACCGCTTCGGCACGCCGTGCACCGGCGGGCTTTCGATCTCGCGCGACGATCCTCTCTGGCTGGCCATGCGCGCGGTCATCGCGAAAATGCTGCTGGAGGAGGGCGCGCAGGCGCAGCTCGGCGAAGCCTTCCTCTGCCTTCTCGGCGCCTACCTGCATTCGACCCGCGTCACCGGCGCCGCCGCGCCCGCCGAGACGCTGCTGTCGCGGGCGCTCGCGATGATCGATCGCCACCGCGCGGATCCGGGCTTCGGGCCGCGCGAGCTGGCCGTCCGCCTCAACGTTTCGGAGCGCATGCTGCAGCGGCATTTCCGGCCGCTTGGCGAGACGCCCGGTCATCGGTTGCTCAACCGCCGGCTGGAGCTTGCCCATGCGCGGCTTTCCGCCCGCAAGGGGGAGCAGGCGGCGGAAGGCGTCACGGCTGTCGCCTTCGATTGCGGCTTCAACGACCTTTCCTATTTCTATCGCGAGTTCCGCAAGAAATACGGCATGACGCCGGGCGCGGTCGCCCGCTGCCATTGACGCTTTTATCCAAAAGGCGGGACGGTGCCGTCCAAGTCCGGCGCGCCATGTCCCTCTAATCTCTGCCACCATATGTCCCCGCCGGAGGAGGCGGGACGTTCATGGAGGAGGCGGACATGATGGAATTCAAGGCTACCATCGGTGGCAAACCAGCGCCCGTCGGCGCGGACTTCGCCGTTCTCAACCCGGCGACGGGCAAGGAGGTCGGCCGCGCGCCGAACATGGGCGGGGCGGAGCTGAATGCGGCGGTCTCGGTCGCCAAGGCGGCGTTCGCCTCGTGGTCGACGCAGGAGGATGCTGCCCTGCAGGCTGCCTGCGCGGCGGTGACGGCCAAGATCGAGGAACATGCCGGCGAGCTTGCCGAGATCATCACGCTCGAACAGGGCAAGCCGCTGAACGGCCTCGGCTCGCGCTGGGAGGTCGGCGGCGCCGTCGCCTGGGCGGGTTACACGACCGGGCTCTCGCTGCCGGCGCGGGTGCTGCAGGACAACGAGCAGGGCCGGGTGGAGCTCACCCGCAAGCCGCTCGGCGTCGTCGGCTCCATCACGCCGTGGAATTTCCCGGTCATGATCGCCGTCTGGCATATCCTGCCGGCGTTGCGCACGGGCAACACGGTCGTCGTCAAGCCCTCGCCCCATACGCCGCTTTCCACCCTGCGGCTGGTCGAGATCATGAACGAGGTGCTGCCGCCGGGCGTCGTCAACGTGGTGACCGGCGACAACAGGGCCTTCAATCTCGGTGCCGCCATGTCGGCGCATCCGGATATAAGCAAGATCGTCTTTACCGGCTCCTGCGCCACCGGCCAGAGGGTCATGCGGTCCGCTGCCGACACGATGAAGCGCCTGACGCTGGAACTCGGCGGCAACGACGCCGGCATCGTCCTGCCCGATGCCGATCCGGCGGCGATCGCCGAAGGCCTCTTCTGGGGCGCCTTCATCAACAATGGCCAGACCTGCGCGGCGATGAAGCGGCTCTATGTGCACGACACCATCCACGATGCGGTCTGCGAGGCGCTGGTCGCCTATGCGCGGGGCATCAAGGTGGGCGACGGAATGGAGGAGGCGAGCATCCTCGGCCCCATCCAGAACCGCATGCAGTTCGACAAGGTTTCGCGCCTCGTCGCGGATGCGAAGGAGCGGGGCAAGGTGCTGCTCGGGGGAGAACCGGGCGAGGGGCTGTTCTTCCCGCCGACCATCATCGCCGGCCTTCGCAACGGCGATGCGCTGGTCGACGAGGAGCAGTTCGGGCCGGCTTTGCCGATCATCCGCTACTCCGACGTCGAAGAGGCGATCCGGCTGGCCAATGACAGCCCGAATGGTCTCGGCGGCTCGGTCTGGTCGTCCGATGTCGCGGTAGCGAAGGCGGTGGCCGGGCGTCTCGCCTGCGGCTCCGTCTGGATCAACAAGCACGGCGCCATCCAGCCGAACGTGCCCTTCGGCGGCGTGAAGGCCTCGGGCATCGGCGTCGAGTTCGCCGAAGAGGGGCTCGCCGAATACACCGACATCCAGGTGGTCTTTGCCTGACACAAGCAAACGAAAAGAGGGAACGATCATGAGACTGACGAAACATCTGGCCACGACGGCACTTGCGCTCGGCCTTGCTGCCGGCGCGGCCGCCGCCCATCCGCTCGACGGGCTGACGGCCGAGGAATACCAGAAGATCAACCAGATTCTGCGCGAGCAGAAGGTGGCGGACGACGACACGCTCTATCCGCTGATCGAGCTAAAGGAGCCGGCCAAGGCCGAGGTGCTTGCCTGGAAGGAAGGCGACAGCCTCGACCGCAAGGCGACGGTCTACTTCACCAGCGCCGACGGCTTCAACGAGGCGGTCGTCAACATCTCCAAGGGCACGGTCGAGAGCAATGGCAAGACGGCCGGCCAGCCGATGGTGCTGTTCACCGAGTTCATGAACGCGCTGGAAGGCGCGCTCGGCCATCCGGACATGATCGCGGGGCTTGAAAAGCGGGGCCTGAAGCCCGAGCAGGCCTTCTGCCTGCCGCTGACGGGCGGTAACTTCTTCACCGAGGAATACCGGAACTCCCGCCTGATGAAGGTGCCGTGCTACCAGGTGCCCGAAGGTTCGAACTTCTATGCCAAGCCGATCGAGGGCCTCTTCGCCATCTACGATATCGGCAAGAAGGAGGTGCAGCGCGTCATCGACACCGGTGTCGTGGAACAGGCGCCGAAGGATAGCTGGGGCTATACGGAAGAGGAGGTCGCCGCGCGCCTGCCGCTCCGCCCGGAAATGAAGCCCGTCACGCTCGTTCAGGACGGCGGGCCGAACTACAGGATCGACGGCAGCCATGTCGAATGGGACATCTGGCGCTTCAACTTCCGCGTCGACAAGCGCCCGGGCCTCGTCGTCTCCAATCTCGACGTCAACGATAACGGCATCTGGCGCTCGGTCATCTACCAGGCGCATCTTTCCGAGGTCTTCGTGCCCTATATGGACCCGACGGAGGGCTGGTACTGGCGCACCTACATGGACAGCGGGGAATACGGCTTCGGCCTCTTCCTGAGCCCGCTGCGCGCCGGCATCGACTGCCCCTCGCACGCCACCTTCCTGCCGGCGACGATCGCCGACGACAAGGGTTCGCCGCTCGTCATCCCGGATGCGATCTGCGTCTTCGAGCGCAATATCGGCGATCCGGCCTGGCGCCATTTCGAGGTCTTCGCCCAGACGCCGGAAACCCCGGTGCCGGCGGAAGGCCGCCCGGCGACGGAACTCGTGGTGCGCACGGCCTCCGAGGTCGGCAACTATGACTATCTCATCGACTATCGCCTGCAGCAGAACGGCCAGATCAACATCTATGTCGGCGCGACCGGCCTCGATGCGGTAAAGGGCGTCGCCTCGGCCTCGATGAAGGATGCGACGGCGAAGGCGGACACGGCCTACGGTACGCTGATCGCGCCGAACCTCGTGGCCGCCAACCACGACCACTATTTCAACTTCCGCATCGATTTCGACGTCGACCAGCCGGTGAACCATTTCTCGACCATGGACATCGTGCCGGCCAAGCTCGATGCGTCGAGCCCGCGCAAGTCGATGTGGACGGTCGAGCACAACATGCCGAAGACCGAAATGGAGGCGCGCTACAAGCTCTCGGCCATGCAGCCGCGCTACTTCCACATCTCCAACCCGTCGCGCGAAGGCTATCTCGGCCATGAGCCCGGCTGGATGATCCATCACGGCAGCGTCGCCTACGGTCCCTACGACTATGCCAACGACCCGCCGATGAAGCGCAACGCCTATATCGAATATTCGGTCTGGAACACGGTCTACGATCCGGAACAGCGCTATGCCGGCGGCAAGTTCGCCATGCAGAGCGACGGCTCGGATACGCTCGCCGAATGGGTCAAGAAGGACCAGAACCTGATGGGCAAGGACATCGTCACCTGGTTCTCCGCCGGCTTCCACCACATTCCGCGCATGGAGGACTGGCCGGTCATGTCGACCGAGTGGAAGACCGTGCACATCATGCCGCACAACTTCTTCGCCCATAACCCGGCGTTGACGCTGCGCAAGAAGTAAGGACCGGTGCCGGCAGGCGATGCCCCTCATCCGCCTGCCGGCACCTTCTCCCCGCAAGCGGGGCGAAGGGGGTGTTGCGCCGGTTTCCCAAGATAGCGGCGTTATTGAGGGAGGAAAACTTTGCTTCTTGCCCCTTCGCCCCGCTTGCGGGGAGAAGGTCGCGGCAGCGGGATGAGGGGGCGCCCTCGGCTCCAACGCAAGGTGTTTGGCCCACCTACCCAAGCCGCCTCACTCCACCGGCTGCATGTCGCCGAAAACCGTCGGGATCAGCTCCGAGACGGTCGGATGGATGTGCACGGCATGCGTGATGGTCGTGTAGGGCCGGCCCGCATACATCACGTCCAGGATGCCCTGCACCGCCTCGTCGCCGCCGGTGCCGAGAATGGAGGCGCCGAGGATTTCCTTCGTCTGCGCATCGGCGATCACCTTCATGAAGCCGAGCGTTTCGCCCTTTTCCTTGGCGCGGCCGACGCGGCTCATCGGTCTTGTGCCGACCAGCAGCTTGCGGCCGGTCTTGCGCGCTTCCGTCTCGCTCATGCCGGCGCGGCCGAGCGGCGGGTCGATGTAGAGCGCATAGGTCTGGATGCGGTCGCTCACCTTGCGCGGTTCGTTGTCGAGGAGGTTCGCGGCGACGATCTCGAAATCGTTGTAGGCCGTGTGGGTGAAGGCGCCGCGGCCGTTGCAGTCGCCCATGGCGAAGATGCCGGGCACGCTGGTTTCCAGTCGCTCGTCGACGGTGATGTAGCCGCGCCTGTCCGTCGCCACCCCTGCCTTGTCGAGGCCGAGGTCGTCGGTGTTCGGCCGCCTGCCGGTGGCGAGGAGGATATGGGAGCCCGGGATCTCGGGCGCGCCCGCCGTGCAGTCGACGCCCACCCCGACGCCGTCTCCGGTCTTGAAGAAGCGGATGCACTCCGCCCCCGTGCGGATGGCGATGCCCTCGCGTTCGAGGATGTCGCGCACGGCGGCGCTGACATCCTCGTCCTCGCGGGCGATCAGCCGCGGCCCTTTCTCGACGACCGTCACCTCGGAACCGAAGCGGCGGAACATCTGGGCGAATTCCAGCCCGATATAGCTGCCGCCGACAATGATGAGGTGCTTCGGCACCTCGGTCAGCTCCATCATCGAGACATTGTCGAGATGCGGCACGTCTCCGATCCCTGAAAAATCCGGCACGACGGCCCGGCCGCCGACATTGAGGAAGATCTGTCTGGCGGACAGCAATTCCTCGCCGACGCGGATCTCGGTCGGGCTTTCGAAGCGCGCATGGCCGCGGATGAAGGTGAGGCCCTTCATGCCAGCCAGCCAGTCCTCGTTGCTCCTGCGTGCATCGAAGCGCACCTTGTCCTTGCGGGCCATCACCCTGGCGAAGTCGATGGAGACGTCGCCCGTCACCACGCCGTAGTCGGCGCCGCGGCGGGCAAGATGGGCGGCATAGGCGCTGGCGACCATGGCCTTGGTCGGCATGCAGCCCGTGTTGACGCAGGTGCCCCCCACATGCTTGCGCTCGATGAGCGCGACCGTCTTTCCCGCGGCGGTCAGCCGGCCGGCAAGCGACGGGCCGGCCTGGCCCGCGCCGATGATGATGGCGTCGAACCGCTTCATGGCACGACCGACGAAACGACGAAGAGGCCGAGCAGCACGGCGACGGCGTCTTCCAGCAGCGCAATGGGAAGATCCTTGCCACCGATGGCCGCGACGAGGCGTTTGCGGGTTTCATAGCCGCCGAGCGTGCCGATGACCGCGCCGATGACGCCGGCGACGAGCCCGCCGATCATCGACCCTCCAATGGTGCCGAGCACTACGCCGCAGAACCCGCCGCTGACGATGCGCGCGCCGAACTGCTGCGGCACCTTGCGGCTCGGCGTGCCCGGCAGCTGGTCGGTGACGAACTCGACGAGGGCGAGGGCGCCGAAGACATAGGGCGTGAAGCGATAGGCCAGGAAGGCGGCCCATGTGCCGGAGACGGGGAGCCAGCCGGCCGCCGCCCCGATGCTGACGGCCGCCGGTGCCGTCATCGCGCGCAGCCCCGCCACGACGCCGATCAGCACTGCGAGAATGTAAATGCTCATTGTCCCTCACAGATCTGCGCCGGACATCGGCCCGGGATGGTTTCCCGGCAAGGATGAGATGCGGTATCGGAAAATGAGGCGGGCCAAGGCGAGAGTGTCGGATGCGACCGGCAATTGCAACGCGTTTCTGTTGCAAAAGGCTGTCGCTTCGCGCAATCTTGAAAGCGCTTTGAGCGTTGCAACAAACGGCATGTCCTGTCGGTGCGGCGCAGTCTATTTTTTGCGATTGACTGCCATATATGAAATGCTTTGCCGGGACTGGCTTTCCCAAACGTGGTGAAAATGCCGCCATGGCTTCCCGCACAGAACGAAAGGGTTATCTCATGCGTCCAGTCGTCAAATTCCTCGGAGCAGCTCTGGCCCTCGGGCTTGCGGCCGGTGCTGCCCAGGCCCAGGTCGTCGTCTCCTCGAAGATCGATACCGAGGGCGGCGTGCTCGGCAACATCATCCTCTCGGTGCTGAATGCCAACGGCATCGAGACGACGGACCGCGTGCAGCTCGGCGCGACGCCGGTCGTGCGCCAGGCGATCATCGCCGGCGAGATCGACATCTATCCGGAATATACCGGCAATGCCGCCTTCTTCTTCGAAAAGGCCGAGGACCCCGCCTGGAAGGACGCGGCCAAGGCCTATGAACTGGCCAAGACGCTCGATTTCGACGCCAACAAGCTCGTCTGGTTGACGCCGTCCCCTGCCAACAACACCTGGGCGATCGCGCTGCGCAAGGACGTCGCCGAGCCGAACAAGCTGGTGACCCTGAGCGATTTCGGCAAATATGTCGCTGATGGCGGCCAGGTGGTGCTTGCCGCTTCCTCCGAATTCGTGAACTCGGCCGCGGCGTTGCCGGCCTTCCAGACGACCTACAGCTTCACCTTGAAGCCGGAACAGCTCATCACGCTTTCCGGCGGCGATACGGCCGCGACGATCGCGGCGGCCGCCAACCAGACGAACGGTGCGAATGCCGCCATGGTCTATGGCACGGATGGCGGCATCGCGCCGTCGGGCCTCGTGGTTCTGGAAGATGACAAGGGCGTGCAGCCGGTCTATCAGCCGGCGCCGATCATCCGCGAGGCGGTGCTGAAGGCCAATCCGCAGATCGAGGAGATCCTGAAGCCCGTCTTTGAGAAGCTCGATCTCGTGACGCTGCAGGATCTCAACGGTCGCGTCCAGGTCGGCGGCGAGCCGGCCAAGGCCGTTGCCGAGGACTTCCTGAAGAAGAACGGCTTCATCAAGTAAGGCGCGGTTGTCCTCCGCCCCTGCGGGCGGAGGACCTCTCCTCGAAAGGCGTTCATGACGTTCCGGATCGACAAGCTCGGCGTGGTGATCGCCGCATTGCTGGCCTATGGCGCCTTTCTGGCGCCTTTCGCCAATTTTCGGGCCAACCGCATCGTGCCCGGCGAGGCGCGGGGCATCCTGGAGGCGCTTCCCGCCGGGCTCGGCGCGACGCTGCTCGGCTTTGCCGTCATCGCCATCGTTGTCGTCGTATTGAAGACGCCGACGGTCTTCCGGCTGCTGCTGGGGCTTGCCGCCTTGCTGGCGCTCGCCATCCTCGTCGGCCTTTCCGCCCGCCACCTCACGCCGTCGGAAAACACCTATGCTCGCGTCTCGCCAGCCTCCGGCTTCTGGCTGCTGAGCTTTGCCTTCGCGCTGCTGACGGCCGATGCGCTGGCGCGGCTCCGGCTTTCGCCGCTCGCCCGGGTCGCGCTGCTTGCCGCTGTCGCCGCGGCTGCCGCGGGGCTTCTGATGTCCGGCGCCTGGGACGGGCTGTCGATCCTCAAGGAATATGGCAGCCGGGCCGACAGCTTCTGGCTGGAAGCGGGCCGCCATGTCGTCCTGGCGCTCGGCTCGCTTGTCGCCGCCACGCTCGTCGGCCTGCCGCTCGGCATCCTCTGCCACCGGGTGGAGGCGCTGCGCGCCGGCGTGCTCAACGTGCTGAACATCATCCAGACGATCCCCTCGATCGCGCTCTTCGGCCTACTGATCGCCCCGCTCGGCTGGATCGCCGTCCATGTGCCGGGGGCCGCGGCGCTTGGCATTCGCGGCATCGGCGCGGCGCCGGCCTTCATCGCGCTCTTCCTTTATTCGCTGCTGCCGGTCGTCGCCAACACGGTGGTCGGTCTTGCCGGCGTGCCGCGCGATGCGAATGATGCCGCCCGCGGCATCGGCATGACGGATGGCCAGCGCCTCTTTCGCGTCGAGCTGCCGCTTGCCTTCCCCGTCATCCTTACCGGCATCCGCATCGTGCTGGTGCAGAATATCGGCCTTGCGACCATCGCGGCGCTGATCGGCGGGGGTGGTTTCGGCGTCTTCGTCTTCCAGGGCATCGGCCAGACAGCGATGGACCTCGTGCTGCTCGGTGCGGTGCCGACCGTGGCCCTCGCCTTCGCCGCGGCGATCGTGCTCGATGCCGCAACCGAACTTTCCAACCGCAAACCCGGCAGGGCCGCATGATCGAGATCGACAGCATTACCAAGCGCTATGGCGAGACGGCGGTCGTGGACAGCGTCTCGATGACGATCGCGCCGCACACGATCACCGTCATCGTCGGCACATCCGGTTCCGGCAAGACGACGCTGATGCGCATGATCAACCGTCTGGTCGAACCGACCTCCGGAACGATCCTGATCGACGGCGCCGACAATCGCTCCATCCCCGGCTACGAGCTGCGCCGCCGCATCGGCTATGCCATCCAGGGCCACGGCCTTTTCCCGCACCGCACCGTCGCGGAGAACATCGCCACCGTGCCGACCCTGCTCGGCTGGGAGAAATCCCGCATCGCCGCAAAGGTGAAGGAGCTGCTGTCGCTGTTCCAGCTCGATCCCGCCGCCTTTGGTCCGCGTTATCCGCATGAACTGTCGGGCGGCCAGCAGCAGCGCGTCGGCGTTGCCCGGGCGCTCGCCGCCGAGCCGAACATCCTCCTGATGGACGAACCTTTCGGCGCGCTCGACCCGGTCATCCGGGCCAAGGCGCAGGATGACCTGCTGGCGATCCAGAAGCATTTCGGCACGACCATCGTGCTCGTCACCCATGACATGGAGGAGGCCTTCCACCTCGCCGACCGCATCGCCGTCATGGACAAGGGCAGGATCGTGCAATATGCGGCGCCGGAGGAGATGCTGGTGAATCCGGCGACGGATTTCGTCGAGACGCTGATCGGCGCCAGCGAGCGGCCCTTCCGGCTGTTGTCGATCGGCGCCGTCGCGGATGCGGCGGAGGCCGGCGAGGCGGAGGGCGAGCCGATCGCCGCGGCGTCCAGCCAGCGCGATGCGCTGTCCGCCCTGCTCTGGTCCGGCCGGCAGGCCCTGCCGGTCGTCGGCGCGGATGGCGCCCGGCTCGGCCGCGTCACGCTTGCTGGCCTTGCCCGCCGCGCCGCGAGGCCGCAATGACACGGCTCCTGCCCAATCTCCTGCGGCTGGCGGCACTCCTCGTCCTCATAGCCTTTCTCGTCCAGCCAGCGCTCTTCGAACCCTTGCTGAAACCGCTGGTGCAGGCCAATGCGCCGGCCGTCTACAACCAGGGCAGCCTGCTGTCGCTGACGCTCTCGCACCTTGCCACGGTCTTCGCCGCGACGCTCGCCGCGACCGTCGTCGCCGTCGGGCTCGCCATCCTCGTCACAAGGCCGATCGGCGCGGAATTCCTGCCGCTGTCGCGCAGCCTCGTGAATATCGGCCAGACCTTTCCCCCGGTCGCGGTGCTGGCGCTCGCCGTGCCCGCCGTGGGCTTCGGCGAGAAGCCGACGCTGATCGCGCTCTTCCTCTACGGCCTGCTGCCGATCTTCGAGAATGCCATGACGGGCCTTTCCACCCTGCCGCCCGCCGTCACGGAGGCGGCGCGCGGCACGGGCATGACCGCCTGGCAGCGGCTTACCCGGGTGGAGCTGCCGCTGGCGTTGCCGGTCATCCTCGCCGGCATCCGCCTCTCCGTCGTCATCAGCCTCGCCACCGCCACCATCGGTTCCACGGTGGCGGCCAAGACGCTCGGCGAGGTGATCATCGCCGGGCTGCAATCGAACAACCTCGCCTTCGTGCTGCAGGGCGGCCTCGTCGTTGCCGTGCTGGCGGTGCTGATCTATGACGGCTTTTCCGCCCTCGAACGGGTGCTGTCGCGCCGGGCGGGACGGGTCTAGCGATCTTCGGTTTCGAGGTCGTAGACGAGGATGCCCTGGATGCCGCCTTCGGCGGCGGTGACGAGCCGGGCGCCCGTCTGCTTGTGCTCCGGGTCCTCCAGATAGGCGTCCCGCGCGAAACTGTCGGCGAAATCGACGATGAAGCCGTCGCTGAACCCCTTGTCCATGCCTGCTTCCGGGCTGACATTCACGCCGATATGGACGGCGAGCATGCCCGGCAGGCGATCCTTCAGGGCGTCGATCTCGTTGAAGAGTTCAGCCTTGTAGGCGGCGGAGATGGTCGGCTTGAAGTGGATGAAGACGCAATGACGGATCATGGTTCTACCTACCGGATGTTGGCGCGGGCGCGCGGGCGCGCGTCGTTGCGTTCATGCAGGAAGACCTGGGCGGGCAGCGCCGGCAGGCCTCGGATGATGTCGGCGCCCTTCTCGCCCACCATGATGGTCGGCGCATTGGTGTTGCAGGACGGAACGCGCGGCATGACGGAACTGTCGCAGACGCGCAATCCGTCAAGCCCGTGCACCTTCAAATCGAGCCCGACGACGGCGTCGGCTCCCGTCCCCATCCTGCAGGTGCCGACCGGGTGGTGGTCGGTCTTGGCGTTGGCGCAGCCGTAGTCGATGAGGTCCTCGTCGGTGACGACCTTCGGCCCCGGCAGGCGCTCGGCCATTACATAGGGCTTCAGCGCGGCCTGCTGCATGATCTCGCGGGCGATCTTCAGCCCTTCGATCGACATTGTGCGGTCGTGCGGGTCCTCCCAGTAGTTCGGGTCGATCAGCGGCGCGGCGGCGGGATCGGCGGAGGAAAGGCGCACCGTGCCCTTCGAGCGGGGGTGCAGATAGGCCGAATTCAGCGTCACGCCGGCGTTCTTCAATCTTTCCACGCCCGCCTCGATGCCGGAGCCTAGGCCGAGATGGAACTGGATGTCCGGTGAGCGCGCATCGGGATCGGCATACCAGAAGCCGCCCGTCTCGAAGAGCGAGGAGGCGACGGGACCGGAGCGGAAGAGCACATATTGCAGGCCGGCCCAGAGCGTGCGGTGCAGTTTCGCCACGCCGTCATAGGTGTGATCGCCCGTGCATTCGGAAATCACGAAGAGGTCGAGATGGTCCTGCAGGTTGGAGCCGACACCCGGCAGGTCGTGCCTGACCGGGACGCCGACCGATTTCAGGTGGTCGGCCGGGCCGATGCCGGATTGCTGGAGCAGTTTCGGCGAGCCGATGGCCCCCGACGAGACCAGCACCTCGCGATCCGCGCGGATCGTCTCGACGCCACTGCCCGTGGCCACCTCGACGCCGACGGCGCGCGTTCCTTCCAGCACGATGCGGGCGACACGGGCGCCGGTGCGGATGGTGAGGTTCTTCCGGTCCCGGATCGGCGAGAGATAGGAGAGCGAGGCGGAGGAGCGGCGGCGGTTCCGTTGCGTCAACTGGTAGAAGCCGACGCCGGCCTGCTGGCGGCCGTTGAAGTCGTGGTTGTAGGGGATGCCGAGCTCCTGGCCGGCGCGGATATAGGCGTCGCAGATCGGCAGGGCCGAGACCGGCATGGAAACGCCGAGCGGGCCGCCATAGGCATGGTAGTCGTCGGCGAAGCGCTGGTTGTCTTCGGCGCGCTTGAAATAGGGCAGGATCTCCCGGTAGCTCCAGCCCTCGCAGCCGTCCTCGCTGGCCCAGAGGTCGTAGTCGGCGGCGTTGCCGCGGGTATAGAGCTGTGCGTTGATCGAGGAGCCGCCACCGATGACCTTCGCCTGCGTATAGCGCAGCACGCGGCCCTTCATGTGCTTCTGCGGCACGGTCTCCCAGCCCCAGCTGGCGACGCCCTTGGTCATCTTGGCAAATCCCGCCGGCATGTGGAACAGCGGGTTCCAGTCGCCGCCGCCGGCTTCCAGCAGCAGTACGCGCACGTCAGGATCTTCCGAGAGCCGGTTCGCCAGCACGCAGCCGGCCGGTCCCGCGCCGGTGATGATGTAGTCGTAGGTCATGCCTTGGTCCTCAGGATGTTTCGGTGCCGTGGCCGGTTGAGATTGCCCCTCATCCGCCTGCCGGCACCTTCTCCCCGCAAGCGGGGAGAAGGAAGTTTGCCGTGCCCTCTCGTCTCCCTCGCCCGCTTGCGGGAGAGAGCGGGGTGAGGGGCAACCCCGCGCCGTGACGTTCACAGCCGGCCGATCGACAGCCCGCCGTCGAGATTGATCACCGAGCCGGTGGCGAAGGCGAATTTTCCGGTCGCCAGCGCGGCCGCGGCGGTGCCGATGTCGTCCGGCTCTCCCCAGCGCTTCATCGGCACGAGGCCGTCGCCAATCAGGGTGTCGTATTTCGCCGAGACGCCGGCCGTCATGTCGGAGCGGATGATTCCGGGGCGGATCTCGAAGACGGAGATGCCCGTCTCCGCCAGCCTGAGCGCCAGCCCCTGGCTGAAGGCGGCAAGCCCCGCCTTGGTCATGCAATAGTCGAGCCGCTCGGGCGAGGTGAGGCCGGCCGAGACGGATGTGATGTTGATGATCGAGCGCGGTCTTGCCGCCTCGTTCGAGTGCAGCATCGCCTTCAGCACGGCCTGGGTGAAGAAGACCGTGCCGCGCAGGTTGGTGGCGACGATCGCGTCGAAATTCTCCGGTGCGAGATCGAGGAAATCGCCACGCACGACGGAGGCGATCCCGGCATTGTTGACGAGGCAGCCGATGGCGCCGAGCTGGTCTTCGACAGCCGCGACCGTTGCTGCATGGCCCGAGAGATCGGCGAGGTCCGCCTTGAGGTAGATCGCGCGCGCGCCGAGCGTGGCGAGGTCGGCGAGCATGGTGTCGGTCGCCGCATCGCTCCCGCCGATGCCGGTGATGGCGATGTCGAAACCTTCCGCCGCAAGCGCCCTGGCGATGCCGAAGCCGATGCCGCGGCGGCCGCCGGTGACGATGGCGACGGAGCGTGCGGAGGTCGTCATGCGGCGAGATCCCTCGAGTGGATGTGGTCGGCGACGCGCAGTGCCTGGGCGGCGACCGTCAGCGCCGGGTTCACCGCGGCCGATGTCGGCAGGTAGGAGGCGTCGACCACGAAGAGGTTCGGATGGTCATAGGCACGGCACCAGATGTCGAGCGGCGCGCTCGCCGGGTCGTTGCCGATGCGCACGGTGCCGCATTGGTGCGAGGGCGTGCGCTTGTCGAAGGCTCTGGCGAGCACGACGGGAAAGCCCGCCTTCTTCAGCGCAGCCTTGAGCCTGGCGACGAGATCGAGATGGGCCTGCCAGTTGGTCCGCGTCCATTTCAGGACGATCCGGTCGCGATCGACCATGATACGGCTTTCGGGATGCGGCAGGTCCTCGCTCATGGCGTAGAAATCGATGGCGCGGGACGCGACCTGTTCCAGCAGCCATTCCGGAACGGAGGGCATGTTGGCCTTCAGGATCTTTCCCGAGACGCGGCCGAGAAGCTGCACATTGCCGAGTGGCGGGCCGCCGTTTCCGTCAGAGAGGTAATAGTCGTTGAAGCCGAAACTCTTCTGGTAGACGGAGGTGTTCCTGTAGAAGGGCGAGAGGCCGATCACGGCGCTCGAATTGTGGTTCATGAAATTGCGGCCGACCTGGTCGGAGCTGTTGGCGAGCCCCTTGGGGAAGGCTTCCGAGGCGGAGCGCAGCAGCAGCACGGCGGATTGGACCGCGCCGGCCGAGAGGATGACGAGTTTCGGCGAAACGCTCTCCGCCACGTCGCCGCGCTGGTAGTGCACCGTCGCGATGGTGCGGCCGTGCGGGGCGGTGGCGAGCCGCGTGACCCGGCAATTCGTGCGCAGTTCGACATTCGGATGCTTCAGGGCTTCGGCAAGCGCCACGCTTTCCGCGTCCATCTTGCCGTCGTTGGCGTTCGGATGCGCATCCCACGGCGTCTTCGCCTTGGCGAGCCAGCGGTCGATGTCGACGCCGAGCGGCAGCGAGTAGGGATGCAGGCCGTTCGCCTTCATCTTTGCGCGCACCTCGGCGATGGCAGGCTCGTCCGGCACGGGCGGGAAGGGGTAGGGTGCGGAATGGTGCGGTTCGGTCGGGTCTTCGCCGAGCGTGCCGCGGACGTTGTAGAGCTTTTCGGCGGCGCAGTACCACGGCTCCAGCGCTTCATAGGGGAAGGGCCAGGCGGGGGAGACGCCGTCGCGGTGGCGCATCTCCTCGAAGTCCTCCCGGCGGTAGCGCACCAGCACGGCACCGTAGAATTTCGAGTTGCCGCCGACATTGTAGTAGTTGCCGGGGTTGAAGGCGGTGCCGTCCGCCTCGTACCACATCTCCTTCGGGCGGAAATGGCCGCGCTGGAAGATGGCGCGCTGGTCGCGGTTTTCCGGGCGGTCGGGCAGATGATCGCCCGCTTCGAGGATAACGATTTTCGCGCCCGTCGGGGCGAGCGCGGCGGCCATGGTGGAACCGCCGATGCCCGATCCGATGATGACGATGTCCGGCTGCGTGGTCATGATTTTGCTCAGGATATGCGAAGCTGGCTGGCGGGATCGAAGAACACCGCCTTGTCGAGGTTGAAGGCAAGGCGTGCCGTCTGGCCGGCGGCGATGCGCACGTCGGCGCGCAGGCGGGCGACGATCTCCTTGCCGCCGAGATGGGTAACGGCGAAGGTATCCGCGCCGGCCGGCTCCACCACCTCGATCAGGCAGTCGCCCTCGGCCACCGTGCGGGCATTGCGGTCCGCGCCGTCGGGGTCGGTCAGCGCCTCGGGGCGTATGCCGAAGATCACGTCCTTGCCGCTATAGGCGGAAAGGCTGCCGGGTGCGTTGGGGACGGACAGCACCAGCGGCTCGGCCTGATGGCGGGCGAGCGAGACGGCAAGGCCGGATCCCTTCTGCTCCACCTTGCCCTTGAGCAGGTTCATGGCGGGCGAGCCCATGAAGTCGGCGACGAAGGTGTTGGCGGGATTGTTGTAGATGTCCGCCGGCGAGCCGAATTGTTGCAGCACGCCGTCCTTCAGCACGGCGATCTTGGTGGCGAGCGTCATCGCCTCGATCTGGTCGTGCGTGACATAGACGATCGTCGTCTTCATGCGCTGATGCAGGCGCTTGATCTCCGTGCGCATGTCGACGCGCAACTTGGCGTCGAGGTTCGACAGCGGCTCGTCGAAGAGGAAGAGCTTCGGGTCGCGCACCAGCGCGCGGCCCATGGCGACGCGCTGGCGTTGGCCGCCGGAGAGCTGGCCGGGCTTGCGGTCGAGAAGATGGCCGATCTGCAGCATGTCGGCGACCTGCTTGATCGCCTTGTCGCGCTCCTCCTTCGGCACGCCGCGGATCTCCATGCCGAAGGCGATGTTGCCGGCCACCGTCATGTTCGGATAGAGCGCGTAGGACTGGAACACCATGGCGATGTCGCGCTTGGAAGGGTGCAGGCCCGCGACCGAGCGGCCGTCGATGGCGATGTCGCCGGAGGTGATCGGCTCCAGCCCGGCGATCGTGTTGAGCAGCGTGGACTTGCCGCAGCCGGACGGGCCGACCAGCACGAGGAAGCCGCCCTGCTCGATCTCCAGGTTGATGTCCTTCAGGATTTCGAGCGCGCCGTAGGATTTGCGCAGGTTGCTGATCTTCAGGAACGACATGGGACTATCCTTTCACGGCGCCGGACATCAGGCCGCGCACGAAGTACCGTCCGGAGACGATGTAGACGATGAGGGTGGGCAGCGCCGCGAGGATCGCGCCGGCGAAGTGCACGTTGTATTCCTTCACGCCGGTGGACGAGGAGACGAGGTTGTTGAGCGCCACGGTCATCGGCGTTGTCGCCGCGCCGGAGAAGGAGGCGCCGAACAGGAAGTCGTTCCAGATATTGGTGAACTGCCAGATGACCGAGACGACGATGATCGGGCCGGAGGACGGCAGCAGGATGCGGTAGAAGATCTGGAAGAAGCTTGCGCCGTCGATCTGCGCCGCGCGCACCAGCTCGGTCGGGAAGTTTTCGTAGTAGTTGCGGAAATAGAGCGTCGTGAAGCCGATGCCGTAGACGACGTGCACGAGGATGAGACCCCAGAGCGAGCCGGCAAGCCCGAGCATGCCGAGGATGCGTGCCATCGGGATGAGCACGATCTGGAACGGGATGAAGCAGGAGAGGAGAAGCAGGCCGAAGAAGACGTTCGAGCCCCGGAACTGCCACTTCGTCAGCACGTAGCCGTTCAGCGCGCCGATGATGGTGGAGATGGCGACCGCCGGCACGACCATCAGGATCGAGTTGATGAAGAACGGGCGCAACCCCGTCGGCTGCACGCCGATCTGCGCCGTCGACCAGGCCTGCAGCCAGGGCTCGATCGTCCAGACCTGCGGCAGGTTCAGCATGCCGCCCTGGCGGATCTCCTCCAGCGGCTTCAGCGAGTTCACCAGCATCACGTAGAGCGGCAGCAGGTAGTAGACCGCGAAGAGGATGAGCGCGGTGTAGATCAGCGCGCGCGTCAGCCTGTTGTGCGAGATGACGTTGTCGGGGTTTTGCGCGCTCATCGGCCTTTGCCTCCGCGGATCTCGGAATAGAGGTAGGGGATGATGATCGAGAAGATCATGACCAGCATGATGATCGCCGAGGAGGCGCCGATGCCCATCTGGTTGCGGGTGAAGGTATAGGAATACATGAAGGTCGCCGGCAGTTCGGTCGCCTGGCCGGGACCGCCGCCGGTCAGGGCGACGACGAGGTCATAGGCCTTGATGGCGAGGTGGGCGAGCACGACGAAGGCGGAGAGGAAGACCGGGCGCATCAGCGGAATGATGATGCGCCGGTAGATGGTGGCGGTGGAGGCGCCGTCGATCTGCGCGGCCTTGATGATCTCGTTGTCGACGCCGCGCAGGCCGGCGAGGAACATCGCCATGACGAAGCCTGAGGACTGCCAGACGGCGGCGATCACCACGCAGTAGATGGCGTAGTTGCGATCCTTGATCCAGTTGAAGGCGAAGCTCTCCCAGCCCCAGAGGTGCATGGTGTTCTCAAGGCCGATGCCGGGGTCGAGGAACCACTTCCAGGCGGTGCCCGTGACGATGAAGGAGAGTGCCATCGGGTAGAGGTAGATCGGCCTGAGGATGCCCTCGGCGCGGATCTTCTGGTCGAGCAGGATGGCGAGCGCCAGGCCCAGCACCGAGCAGATGACGATATAGAGCGAGGCGAAGATCGCAAGGTTCGAGATCGCCCGCCACCAGTGCGGCAGCGCCCAGAGCTTGGAATAGTTGCTCAGTCCCACGAAATTGTAGGAGGGCAGCATCCTGCTGTCCGTCAGCGACAGGAAGCCCGTATAGGCGATGAAGCCGTAGACGAAGACGAGCACGATGAGGAAACTGGGTGCCAGCACGAGCTTCGGCAGAAGCTCCTGCAGCCGGCTTCGGCTATCCATGGTCGTTACCACCGTTATTGTGTGTTTGTCGGCGGCGAGGCACGCCCCTCATCCGCCTGCCGGCACCTTCTCCCCGCAGGCGGGGAGAAGGACTATGCCGTGACCTCTCCGTCTCCCTCTCCCCGCTTGCGGGGAGAGGGCCGGGGTGAGGGGCAGCGTCGTTCGCTTACTTCGCGGCCTCGACGGCAGCCTTCAGCTCCTCGACGGCTTCCTCGGAGGAAAGCTCGCCGTTGAACTGGCGGGTCACGACGTCGTAGATCGCGTTCTTGACCGAAGCCGGGTTGGCGTGGCCGTGGGCCATGGAGCCGAAGAGCGAGCCGTTGGTGTTGGCTTCCGCCAGGTCCTTGATCGCCTTCTTGCCGCAATCGTCGAAGTCCGTGTCCGGAACGTCCGTGCGGGCCGGGGCCGAGCCCTTGACCACGTTGAAGGCCGACTGGAAGGTCGGGCTCTCGATGGCCGACGCCATGGTCAGCTGCGCCGGGACCTTGTCCTCGGCCACCTTGAACATCGCGAACTGGTCGGAGTTGAAGGTGACGGAGCCCTGCGTGCCCGGGAAGCGCATGCAGACGAAGTCCGTGCCGGGCTTCTTGCCGGCCTTGATGAATTCGCCCTTCGCCCAGTCGCCCATGAACTGCACGCCGGCCTTGCCCTCGATGACCATGGCGGAAGCCAGGTTCCAGTCACGGCCGGAGAAGTTGTCGTCCACGTAGGAGCGCAGCTTCGTCATGCGGTCGAAGGCTTCCTTCATCTGGGCGCTGCCCAGCGTTTCCGGATCGAGGTCGATGAAGGCCTTCTTGTAGAAATCGTTGCCGAAGGAGAGCACGACCGCGTCGAAGATCGTCGCGTCCTGCCACGGCTGGCCGCCATGGGCGACCGGCGTGATGCCCTGTTCCTTGAACTTGTCGAGCAGGGCGACCAGTTCGTCCCAGTTCGCCGGCTCCTTGCCGCCGGCAGCGTCGAGCGCGGCCTTGTTGACCCACACCCAGTTCGTCGAGTGCACGTTGACGGGCGCGGCGATCCAGTGGCCGTCATACTTGGAGAACTGCTGCAGGGCGGTCGGGATCACCGTGTCCCAGCCTTCCTTGGCGGCGATCTCATCGAGATTGCCGAGCGCGCCTTCCTTGGCCCAGTCGAGAATGTCGAAGCCGAGCATCTGCACCGCGGTCGGCGCGTTGCCGGCTGTGACGCGGGCGCGCAGCACCGTCATGGCTTCCGTGCCGCCGCCGCCGGCGACCGGCATGTCGGTCCAGGAGATGCCCTTGGATTCGAGGTCCTTCTTGAGCACGTCGAGCGCGGCGGCTTCACCGCCCGAGGTCCACCAGTGCAGGACTTCCACGCCTTCCGCGGCCTTGGCGGACAGGCCGCCCATCGTCATCATCACCGCGGCGATCGCGGTGGTCGTCAGAAACTTGCGCATCGTATTCCTCCCGTTTGCAAGTTCGAAGGGCGAGAGCCTCCTCCCGCCGATGGTTCATCTGCGGCTCAAAGCGCCGAGCCAATTTAAAACGTTGTAAATTTGCGGAGTCAAGCACATGCCACCCATCCTCGGGCATGCTTTTGCAAATGCAGTAAATTCCGGAAATCCGGGTGATCGGCACAGCTCGCGCGGCATTGTGCAGCGCACTGAAATCGTTTTAAATTCTGTGCGGCGCAAGATTGCCGAAGACGGGGCTCGCCGGTATGGTGCCGCATATCGCCTGCCGCCATCCGAAGAACCGCACCCGTGTCCCGCATCGAAAAGCCCGCCGACAGTGACCCCGCCCGCAACGCGCTTCGAACCGGCAAGCCGACGCTGAAGACGATTGCGGAAATCACCGGCCTTGCGATCACCACGGTCTCCCGCGCGCTCGGCAACGCGCCGCAGATCTCCGAGACGACGCGCCGGCGCGTGCACGAGGTCGCCGCTGAGATCGGCTACCTGCCGGACCGTGCCGCCCAGCGCCTCAAGACCGGCCGCACCAATGTCGTGTCCGTCCTGCTCGATCCGCACGAGGAGATCCTGGGCTTCGGCACGTCCATCATGCATGGCCTGGCGCGCGCCCTTCAGGGCACCGCCTACCACCTCATCGTCACGCCGAATTTCCTCGACGGCAGCAATGTCGATGCCGTCAACTACATCATCCGCAACGGCATGGCCGACGGCCTCATTTTCTCGCGCACGGAACCCTTCGATCCGCGCGTGCGGCTGCTGCTGGAAAACGGCTTTCCCTTCGTCACCCACGGCCGCACGGAATTTTCCACTCCGCACGCCTTCGTCGACTACGACAATTTCGCCTTCGCCTATGCGGCCACAAGACGGCTGATCGTCAAGGGCCGGCGCAAGGTGACGATCATCCTGCCGCCCCGGCGCCTCACCTTCTACCAGCACATGCTGCACGGTTTCATGACCGCCGTGCGCGAGGCCGGCGCCGCCTACGAGATTCCCGAGGCGCTCGATCTCGACAGCCCCGCCGACATGATCCGCGACTATGTGCGCCGCCGCAGCGCCGAGCCCGATCCGCCCGACGGTTTCGCCTGTCCCGGCGAAGTCTCGGCGCTCGCCACGATCACCGGCATGAGCGATCGGGGCCTTTCGCTCGGCGGCGAATACGACATCGTCGCCAAGCAGACGTCGCGGCTGCTCAGCCAGATCCAGCCGAAGGTCGAGACGATCTACGAGGACCTGACGGCGGCCGGCGAGGCGATGGGCCGGCTGCTGCTGAAGCGCATCGGCGGCGAGCCCATCGAGGATCTCACCATCCTGCAGAGCCCGCAACTCAGCTTCCCGACGCCCTGAGCGGACGGCAGCGCCGGTCCCAGCCATGGTTGTCGGGAAAGCGTGGCTCATCGCGGCATCCACCAGCCGGTGCGCGTGCCGATATGCATGTTGAGCGTCTTGGTCTCCGTATAATCCTCCACCGCATGGCGGCCGAGCTCTCGGCCGAGGCCGGACTGGCGATAACCGCCGAAGGGCAGCTCCGAAGCGCCGTCCATGAAGGTGTTCATCCAGATCGTGCCGGCGCGCACCTTGCGGCCGATGGTGAGGCAGGTGTCGAAGTCCCGGCTCCAGACGCCGGCCGAAAGGCCGTAGTCGATGGCATTGGCGATGCGGATCGCCTCTTCCGTCGTCTCGAAGGTCAGAACCGAAAGCACCGGGCCGAACACTTCCTCACGGGCGACGGCCATGTCGGGCCGGACGCCCGAAAGGATGGTCGGGGCCATGAACTGGCCGAGGCCGAGATCGAGCGCGGCGCCGCCAAGCGCCACCGAAGCGCCGGCCTTGGCGGCACCATCGACATAGGCACCGATCTTTGCGAGGTGCTGCGGCGTGATGATCGCGCCGACCTGTGTCGTCGGATCGAGCGGATCGCCGACCTTCACCGTCTTCGCCAGGTCCGCGATGCGGGCCGTCACGTCGGCCGCAATCGATGTGTGCAGGATCAGCCGCGAGCCGGCATTGCAGCATTCGCCGGCGTTGAAATAGGCGCCGAAGACGGCGGCGTCGACGAAGGCGTCGAGATCGGCGTCGGGGAAGACGATTTGCGGGTTCTTGCCGCCGAGTTCGAGCGACACCTTCTTCAACGTCTGCGCCGCATTGGCCATGGTCAGGCGACCGACGCCGGTCGAGCCCGTGAAGGAGACCATGTCGACATCCGGGTGCGTCGTCATCGGCGCGCCGACCTCCGGGCCGGTGCCGGTGACGATGTTAACGACGCCTGCGGGCACGCCGGCCTCGATAAGGATCTCTCCGAGGAGGAGCGTCGAACCCGAGGTGAGCTCGGACGGCTTGACCACCGTCGTGCAGCCGGCGGCGAGCGCAAAAGGTAATTTCTGGCTTACGATCAGGAAGGGGAAATTCCACGGCGTGATGATCGACACGACGCCGATCGCCTCGCGCAGCACGACGCCGAGCGTGCCTTCGCCGAGCGTGTTGTAGCTTTCGCCGTGAAGATCGCGGGCGAGCGCCGCGGCGTAGCGCCAGATGTCGATCGCGCCGCCGAGTTCGCCCTTCGCCTGGCTGATCGGCTTGCCGCTTTCGATGCAGTCGAGGAAGGCGAGCTCGTCCGCGCGGGCGGCGATGAGGTCGGCGGCCTTCAGGAGGATGTTGGAACGCTCGGCGCCGGTCATGGACGGCCATGGTCCGTCGTCGAAGGCCTTGCGCGCGGCGGCGATGGCGCGTTCGGCATCGGCCTTGCTACCGGCCGGATAGCGGCTGACGACGATGCCGTGGCCGGGCGCGATGCGCTCGATCGGCTGGCCGGCGCCCTCCGTCCACGTGCCGTCGATCAGCATGCGGAAATCGCGTGCCTTGAAGTTTTCCAGCGCCTTGGGTTTCACATGCGCGGTCATCACCATTCTCCCTTGAAATCAGCGGGGCGCTTGCCCGTGAAGGCGGCGACGCCTTCCTTGAGGTCCCCGGTCTTGGCGACGAGGATCGAGCCGAGCGTCTCCACCGCCGCGCCATTGTCCTCGCCGTTCGCCACCGCGATCATCAGCTTGGAAATTTCCGTTGCCGCCGGCCCGCGGGCCACGATGCGCGCGGCATAGGTCTTGGCCGCCTGCACGGCTGTCCCGGTTTCCACCACCTGATCGACGATGCCGAGCGTTGCGGCTTCCGCCGCCGTCAGCACCTCGCCGCCGAGCAGCATGCGGCGCACCGCCTGTGCGCCGAAACGCTTCACCAGCCGCTGCGTGCCGGACCAGCCGGGCACCATGCCGAGGCCGGCCTCCGGCAGACCGATCTTCACCTGGGCCTCCGCGATGCGGATATCCGCCGCCGCCGCGAGCTCCAGCCCGCCGCCGAGCGCATGGCCGTTGATAGCGGCGATCAGCGGCATGCGCAGCGTCGCCAGCCGTTCGAAGACGCGGTGGCCGAAGCGCACCCAGGCATGGCCGAATTCGTTCGGCTCCATGCCGGCCCAGGCGCGGATATCGCCGCCGGCGGAGAAGGCCTTGCCTTCGCCGGTGAGGATGGCGACACGCACAGCGGCATTCGCCTCGACCGTGTCGCAGGCCGCCGAAAGCTCCTTCAGCATGTCGATGTCGAAGGCGTTCAGCTTTTCCGGCCGCGCGACGGTGATCGTCGCGAGAGAACCTTCGATATCGATGCGGATGCGCGGCTCAGCCATGGACGGCTCCCGCCAGCGTGCGCGGCGCCTTTTCAGGCAGCGTGAGGCCGATCGGCGCATCGGTGAAGAGCTTTGCGTCCATCACCTTGAGGTCGGGCGAAACGATCAGCGCGAATTCCGACTGGTCGAGGATATGCGTCTTGAGATCGACGCCGGGCGCGATCTCGGTGAGCACGATGCCGTCGGGCGTCAGCTTCATGACGCAGCGCTCGGTGACATAGGTGATGTCCTGCCCCTGCGCGACGCCGCGCGGGCCGGAAAAGGTGACATGCTCGACGGCATTGACCAGCTTCTTAAGCTTGCCTTCCTTCTCGATGACGAGCTTTCCATCCGCGATGGCAAGCCTGGCGCCGGCGTTGAACATGCCGGAGAAGACGATCTTCTTCGCCCGCGCCGTGATGTCGACGAAGCCGCCGGCCCCCGCCGTCACATGCGGACGGAAGGAGAGTTTCGAGACGTTCACCGAGCCGTCCCTGCCGATTTCCAGGAAGGAGAGCAGCGAGGCATCGAAGCCGGCGCCCTGGAAATAGGTGAACTGGTAGGGCGAGGGCATGAAGGCATCGGCGTTCGAGGCGCAGCCGAAGGCGAAGTCGAGCAGCGGCACGCCGCCGACGGCGCCCTGCTCGATCACCCAGGTGACGGCGCCGTGCAGGCCTTCTTCCAGCAGGATGCGCGGCACGTTGGCGGAGATGCCGAAGCCGAGATTGACGGCGCTGCCGGTCTCCAGCTCCTCTGCCACGCGGCGGGCAATAACCTTCTGGATGTTAAATTCCGGCACGCGGAAACTGTCGAGCGGACGGAAGATCTCGCCTGAAATGGCGGGGTCGTAGAGCGTCTGCGTCGTCTGCTTCTGGTCCGGATCGACCACGATGTAATCCACCAGCACGCCGGGCACGCGCACGTCGTGCGGTTTCAGCGAGCCGTCCTTGGTGATGCGCTTGACCTGTGCGATGACGATGCCGCCATTGTTGCGGGCGGCGAGCGCCTGGTCGAGCCCGCCGAGGGTGGCGCCCTCGTGCTCATAGGTGAGGTTGCCGCGCTCGTCGGCGGTGGTGGCGCGGATGATCGCCACGTGAGGCGCGATCGCCTTGAAGTAGAGCCATTCCTCGCCGGCGAAGGTGATCTTCTCCACCACCGGTTCGTTCGCCGCGGCTTCGTTCATCGCGCAGCCCTCGCGGCTCGGGTCGACGAAGGTCTCCAGGCCGACCTTGGTGATGACGCCGGGGCGCTTGGCGGCCGCCTCGCGGTGCATGTCGAAGAGGATGCCGGAGGGGATGTTGTAGGCGGCGACCTCGTTCGAACCGATCATCTGCCAGATGAGCGGCGGTTCGGAGGAGGAGGGGCCGGACGGATAGGAGCCGCCGATGATCGTCTTCAAGAGACCTTTCCTGGCGATGTAGTCGACACCCTTGATGCCGCTCATGTCGCCGGCGGCGATGGGGTGCAGCGTCGTCAGGTTCTTCGGATGGCCCGTCTCGTCGAAACGTTCGCCGATCGCCTTCAGCATCAGGTCCGGGCAGCCGAGGCCGGAGGAGGAGGAGACCGAGACGACGGCGCCGTCGGGGATCAGGCCTGCCGCCTCGCGCGGGGTGATGTGCTTGCTCATGGGGCTCACAGTCCCGGTTCGATGCGGACCGCTTGGCCCGTGCGGGCCGCCTCGACGACGGCAAGGCCCGTCGCCAGCGACCAGACGCCATCCTTGCCGGTGGCGGAGGGCGTTCCCTTGCCGGCAATGGCGGCGTGGAAGGCGGCAAGGGTGGTCTCGTAGAGGTTGCGATGGTCGAGCGGCAGCTCGTGCTCGCCGTCGGCATCCCGGAGCGTCACCGTGCCGGTGGGGCGCTGCGTCATGACATTGCGGCCGATGAGGGAGCCCTCCGTGCCATGGACTTCGAGGCCGGTTTCGGCGAATTTCGTGGTGAAGCCGTCGTGGAACTGTGCGATCGTGCCGGAGCCGAAGCGCAACACGCCCATCACGGCATCCTCCAGCCCGGCCTTGCCCATGCCGCCGGCCTGCGAGAAGGCGATAGCCTCCACCGGATCGTCGTCGAGCACGAAACGCAGCGTGTCGGCATCGTGCACAGTGATGTCGAGGATGACGCCGCCGCCGGCCTCCGGTTTGTCGAGCCGCCAGCCCTGCAGGTGCGGCGGCAGGTAGACCGCGTGGAAAACACGGGCCGACAGCGGCCTGCCGATGCGGCCGGCCTTGATGGCCTCGCGCATTGCCCGGTGCGTCGCGGCGTTGCGCAGGTGGTGGTTCGTCGCCAGCACGATGCCGGCCGCCTCTGCCGCCGCGATCATGGCGCGGGCATCGTCGAGCGAAAGGGCAAGCGGCTTTTCGCACAGGACGTGCTTGCCCGCCTTCGCCGCGGCGAGGGCCTGGTCGCGGTGCAGCTCGTTCGTCGTCGAGATGTAGACGGCGTCGATCTTGGGGTCGTCGAGCAGATCGGCAAGCGCCGTGACCGAGTTTGCGATGCGCTGTTCATCCGCATAGGCGCGGCCGCGCTCGGCGCTCGTGCTCATCACGGAAACGACCTCGCCGCCCGTCGCGCGGATCGCGCCGATCACCCATTCCTTCGCGATCGTGCTTGCGCCGATCAAACCCCAGTTTGTCATGCGGAAATCCTCCTCGTCCTGTCCGTCTGGCCGGCACCGCAGCTCTGGCGCACGACGAGGCGCACGGAGCTGACGATGGTCTCGGGCTCCACCCGGCCGGCATTGATCTGTTTCAGCAAGAGTTGCGCCGCGCGCCGGCCCATGCCCTGTGGGTCGACGGAGACCGTCGTCAGCGCCGGCACGGCGGTTTCGGCCTCGATCACGTCGTCGAAACCCACCACGGCGAAGTCGCGGCCCGGCTCCTTGCCGGCGGCGCGCAGGCCGTCGCACACGCCGAAGGCGGCGGCATCGTTGAAGCAGAGCGCGGCGGTCGGCGCCTCGGGCAGAAGCAGCGCACGCTCGATGGCGGCAACGCCGCCGGCGCGCGAGGCCGCCGTGCCGATGACGAGCCGGTCCGGCGCTGCAAGCCCCGCTTCCGAAAGCGCATCCCTCCAGCCCTCGACGCGTTCGGTGAAGACCGTGGTGTTGGCGATGCCGCCGAGGAAGGCGATGCGGGTGTGGCCGAGCGAGACGAGGTGCCGCACGGCATCCTTCGCGCCGGCATAATTGTCGGAGAACAGCGTCGAGACCTTGGCGCCGACGACGTTGCGCACCACGGCGACGACCGGGATGCCGCTGGCGGCGAGCGGCTTCAGGTCGCCCGCCTCCGTGCCGCGGGCGGGCGACAGGATGAGGCCGGCAATGCCGTGCTCGCGCATGGAGGCGATGACCTCGCGCTGGCGGTCGACGCTTTCGGCGGAGTTCGACAGGAACTGCACGTAGCCGGCCGACTGCATGACCATGTCCATGCCGACGGCAAGCTCGGCGAAGAAGGAGTTGGTAAGGTCGTTGACGATGATGCCGATGATCCGCGAGGAGGCGGACTGGCGCAGGTTCGCCGCGCCGCGATTGTAGACATAGCCGAGTTCGCGGATGACGGCGTTCACTTTGGCGCGGGTCGCCTCGTTCACCAGGGGGCTTGCCTGCAGCACGAGCGAGACGGTCGACTTCGACACGCCGGCGGCGCGCGCAATATCGACGACGGTCACCCGGCTCTTGTTCACGGTCTTCCTCCCTGCGCGGCGTTCATTCCGGCCGCTTGCTGAAGCTAAATAATTGGATCGTTCCAAATCTGTCAAGAGATATTTGGCGAGTTGATGGAGTTTGGCCGCTCGGCCTTTCGCGCTTTCCTGCTTCACGGTACGCCCTCTCTTTTCGTCATGGCCGGGCTTGGCCTAACCATCCAAACGGCGTGCATAGTGCTGGATTACGTGGATCCTCGGCTCAAGGCCGAGGATGGCGGGGGAGGGCGGGGCGGATGGTTTCCCATCCCGTTCCGGCGAATAGCGGCTATGCGATCCCGAATGCCGCCTTCAAAATCTCGCTTGAAATTTGGAACGATCTAAATTATTGCCCTGAAAAAACCGGGAGGATTTCATGCCGATCAGCCTTACCCTGCCGCAGCCGGATGGCGGCCTTGCCCGCTACCATCTTGTCGGGACGCCGCTTGGGCGCCCCACCGTCGCGCCTGTCTTCAACCGCATCGCCTATGCGGCGGCCCATGTGGTTTCCGATCCGCGTCGCGACGCGCGACCCTGGGAGGCGCCGGCCATCGACTGGGAACGCACGATGGCGTTCCGCCATCATCTCTGGTCGCTCGGCTTCCGCATCGCCGAGGCGATGGACACGGCGCAGCGCGGCATGGGGCTCGACTGGGCCGGCGCGCAGGAGCTGATCCGCCGCTCGCTGGCCGAGGCGAAGATCGTGCCGGGCGCCGATCTCGCCTGCGGCGCGGGCACGGACCAACTCGACCCCGCCGATGCGCGTTCGCTTGACGACGTGATTCGGGCCTATGAGGAGCAGGTCGGTTTCGTCGAGAAACACGGTGGCCGGGCCATCATGATGGCGAGCCGAGCGCTCGCTCGCCTGGCGGCCTCGCCGGACGACTACCGCAAGGTCTATGGTCGCATCCTCGGCCAGGCGAAGGACAGGGTCGTGCTGCACTGGCTGGGCGACATGTTCGACCCGCAGCTTGCCGGCTACTGGGGCTCCAGGGATTTCGCGCCTGCGCTGGAGACGGTCCTGTCGATCATCGCGGAGAACCGCGGCAAGGTCGAGGGCATCAAGATATCGCTGCTCGACAATGCCTGTGAGGTGGCGTTGCGCAACCGGCTGCCGGAGGGCGTACTCTGCTTCACGGGCGACGACTTCAACTATGCCGAGCTGATCGAGGGTGACGGGCAGAGGTACAGCCATGCCTTGCTCGGCATCTTCGATGCGGTCGCCCCGCAGGCTTCCAAGGCGTTGGCGGCGCTCGCGACCGGCGATGCCGCCACCTTCCGGGCCGTCATCGAGCCGACGGTGCCGCTCTCGCGCAAGATCTTCGAGGCGCCGACGCAATATTACAAGGCGGGCGTCGTCTTCCTCGCCTGGCTCAACGGCCACCAGGACCATTTCACCATGCCGGCCGGCATGCAGTCGGCCCGCGGCCTCCTGCACTATGTCGACGTCTTCCGCCTCGCGGACCGGGCCAACGTGCTCGACAGGCCGGACCTCGCCGCTGCGCGCATGAAGAACCTGATGACGGTACTCGGCGTCGGGCAAGATTAGCTGTGGATGAGCGGCCCTGCCGCCGGTTCTTGCCGCTGTCAGGCGTTAAACTCCGTCTTCTCGAAGGAAGACACGGGAGCGGGCGATGGCAGCGGGCGAAGTGAAGGTCGGGGAAAGCTGGAAGGCGCCGCTGGCGGCGGAATTCTCCAGCCCCTACATGGCCGACCTCAAGGCCTTCCTCCTGGAGCAGAAGCAGGCGGGACGGCGCATCTTCCCGAAAGGCTCGGAATATTTCCGCGCCCTCGACCTGACGCCGCTCGAGGAGGTGCGCGTCGTCATCCTCGGGCAGGATCCCTATCACGGCGAGGGCCAGGCGCACGGGCTCTGCTTTTCCGTGCAGCCCGGCGTGCGCATCCCGCCGTCGCTGGTCAACATCTACAAGGAAATGCAGGACGATCTCGGCATCCCGCCGGTCCGTCATGGCTTCCTGGAGCACTGGGCCAAGCAGGGCGTCCTGCTTTTGAACAGCGTGCTGACGGTGGAGATGGGCCGCGCCGCCTCGCACCAGGGCCGCGGCTGGGAGCGGTTCACCGACGCGGTCATCCGCGCCGTCAACGAGCAGGAAAAGCCCGTCGTCTTCATCCTCTGGGGCTCCTATGCGCAGAAGAAGGCGGCCTTCGTCGATCGGGACCGCCATCTCGTGCTGCGCTCGGCCCATCCTTCGCCGCTTTCCGCCCATAACGGCTTCTTCGGCTCGCGGCCGTTTTCCAAGGCGAACGCGTTTCTCGAAAAGCACGGCCGCAAGCCGATCGACTGGCAATTGCCGGGCACGCCGGGCTGAGCAGGCTCTCGGGGCGAGGGTTGCCACTCACCAGCCTGCCGGCATCCTCTCCCCGCAAGCGGGGCGAGGAGCGATGGGCGCGCCGCCTTCCTCCCTCCCGCTGCCTGCGGCAGAGTGATCGCTGATAGGGTATGGCATCGCCACATCCTCCTTCTCCCCGCTTGCGGGGATAGGAGGTGAGGGGCAGGCGCCTCAGCGGACGAGCGTCTCGTCGAGCAGCGCCATCACCTTTTCCGCATCGATGCCGATGCAGGCGTGCTGGCTCGGCAGGTCGTCCCAGTTGCCGGGCGGGAATGTGCGGGCGTCCGGCTTCTGGATCGTCTGGCCATCGGCAATGCCGCCGGCGACGACGCGGATGGCGCCGGGGCGGGTGGTGAAGAGCTCGGGGGCGACGAGATAGATGCAAGCGCAGCTGTCATGCACCACCATGCCCTCGTCCTCCACATGCTGGCCGTAGAAGTCGATGTAGAATTGCGAGATGTCGGAAAGCAGCTTCAGGTGCCTGCCGTTCCGCTCGGTGAGTTCGGCGAGGCGCTTGCGGGTCATCACCGTCTTCATCGTCACGTCGAGACCGACGACCACGACCTTCCACGGCGCCGTCATCACCGCGTCGGCGGCTTCCGGGTCGCCGTGGATGTTGGCTTCGGCGGCCGGCGTGATGTTGCCGGGCACGTCGAAGGCGCCGCCCATGATGATGACCTGCCTGACGAGGCCGGCGATACCGGGGTCTTCCTTCAGCGCATAGGCGAGGTTTGACATGCGGCCGACGGCGATCAGCGTCACCTCGCCGGGATTGGCCCGTACGGTCTCGATGATGAAGCGGTGCGCCGGGCGCGGATCGAGCGGCAGGTCGACCGTGTCGGGCACGTCGATATTGCCGAGCCCGTCATGGCCGTGGATCAGCACCGGCCAGTCGACCGGGTTGCGCATCGGATTGTAGGTCTTGCCCTCGCCGCGGGCGACGGGGGCCGCGATGCCCCATTCGCGTTTCAGGAACAGCGCGTTGCGCGTCGTGGTCTCGATGGCGGCATTGCCAAAGACGGTGGTGATGCCGATGAGGTCGATCTCGGGATGATTGTGCAGGAACAGCAGCGCCATCGCGTCGTCGACGCCGGGATCCGTGTCGAAAATAACCTTGTGCATTGCGGGTGTCTTTCTTCTTGTCGTTATGGAGATCGCGCGCCTACTGGAAACGGGCGATGGAGAAGGGGGCAAGCGCGCTTTCACCGTCACCGGCCAGAAGCTGGGCGACATGGCGGCCGGTCGTTGCGGAAAGCGTGAGGCCGAGATGGCCGTGGCCGAAGGCAAAGGCGATGCGCGGATCGGCCGGATGCAGGCTGATGACGGGCAGCGAATCCGGGGTGGAGGGGCGCCGGCCCATCCATTCGGTGCCGCCTTCCTCCTGGAGGTCCGGCACGTAGCGGCGCATCTTCCGGCGCATGGCGGCGGCGCGCCTGTAGTTGGCGGGCGCGTCCGGCGAGGCGAGCTCCACCGCGCCGCCGATACGCAGTGCATTCTCGAAGGGCGTCGCCACGAAGCCATGCTCGGAGAAGAAGACCGGCATTTCGAGCGTCGTCGACGGGTTCATGAAGGTGGTGTTGTAGCCGCGCTCGGTTTCGAGCAGGACCTTCAGGCCGAGATCGGCGACGAAACGGCGCGACCAGACGCCCGCGGTGATCGCAAGGCGATCGAAGGTGAAGGTCCGGCCGCCCTCCGTCGTCACGGTAGTGCTGCTCTCCGCCCGGGCGACCCGCGACACGGTGGCGTCGATCAACGCCGCCCGGTCGCGCAGCAGCGCCTGCAGGCGGCGCAGGAAGGTCAGCGGATATTCGAAGGTCTTGTAACCGTCGTTGAAGATGGCGCCGGCAAAAGGTCCCGAGAGGGCCGGCACGCGGCGGCGGGCTTCCGCCACGTCCAGCGCCTCGACGGTGCAGCCGACCAGCCGGGCATTCTCCGCCTCGTGCGTGAAAACCTTGTCGCGGGCCGCGACGGTGTCGAAGACCGTCAGCGCGCCGGTATCGCGCATATGGCCGGAGAGGCCGGCCATCGCGCCGAGGTGCACATGATCGGCCTCCGCCGTCTTCATCAGGTGGAGCAGGGCCATGCGGCTTTCGGCGGCCTTGCCGGCGCGCGCGGAAAGGAGGAAGCGGATGAGCCAGGGAGTGAGCGTCGGCAGATCCTGCCAGCGCAGGGTCAGCGGCCCCAGCGGATCGAGCAGCCATTTCGGCACGGAGAGCAGCATGTCCAGCCGGGCGAGCGGATCGATTTCCGGCACCGCCAGGATACCCGCATTGCCGACCGAGGCCGGCAGGCCGCCGGCGTCCCGCTCCAGAATGGTGACGCTGTGGCCCTGTTCCAACAGATTGAGCGCTGTGGCGCAGCCCATGAGGCCGCCGCCGACGATACCGATATGCGCCATGCCGTCCCGTTGCGTGTTGTTTTCGTTCGTTGTGCCGCCGCCCGCGAAGCAGGAACGGCGGATCGCGGCGGACGATAGACGGAAAGCGCCCGGCTGTCGACTGAGCGGCAGGCCGGGCCGGATCAGGCCTGCTTACCTGCTTCCTGCACGGGTTTGCGGCTCTGGAGCACCTGCCACAGGAAGGCGAGCACGAAGAGGATGGTCATCAGGAGCACGATGGTCGGGGCGGGGGCGCTGTCGATGAGGAAGCTCAGCCAGATGCCGAAGAAGGTGGCGCCGAGGGCGACCGCGACGGCGACCATGAGCATGCTCGGGAAACGCCGGGTGAGGAGGGCGGCGATGGCGCCTGGCGCGACCAGCATGGCGATGGCGAGGATGATGCCGACCGCCTTCAGCGCGCCGACGACGACGAGGGACAGCACGGCGAGCAGGCCGTAGTGCAGCAGTTTCACCGGCAGGCCGATGGCAGCGGCGTGCTGCCGGTCGAAGGCCTGCACCAGCAGATCCTTGCGGAAGAGGAGGATGAAGGCCGTCGAGGCTGCGGCGATCGCCGCCGTCTCCACGAGATCGGCTGCGCCGATGCCGAGCATGTCGCCGAAGAGGATGTGGTCGAGATGGATGTCCGGCTGGATCTTGACATAGAGAACGAGGCCGAGCGCGAACATGCCGGAAAAGACGATGCCGAGGATCGTATCCTCCTTGACCCGGCTGTTGTCCTTGAGGTAGCCGGCCGAAAGCGCGCAGAACAGGCCCGCGACGAAGGCGCCGGTGGCGAAGGGCAGGCCCACGACATAGGCGATGACGACGCCCGGCAGGACGGCATGGGAGACCGCGTCGCCCATCAGCGACCAGCCCTTCAGCACGAGATAGCAGGAGAGCAGCGCCATCGGCAGGGCGATCATCAGCGTCACCAGGAAGGCGTTCTGCATGAAGGCGAGCTGGAAGGGCATGATCGCAAGGTCGAGCGTCTCGTTCATGGCTGTTTCGCCTCCAGGGTTTCGAGGGCGAGGCGGCCCCTGCGGCGCGCGGCAAGAAGGCCGTGCTTCGGCGCGAAGAGGAAGGCGAGGAGGAAGATGGCCGTCTGCAGCACGACGATGATGCCGCCCGTCGCCCCGTCGAGGAAATAGGAGATATAGGCGCCGACGAGGCTGGTGCCGGCGCCGAGCGCGGCGGCGATCGTGATCAGCCGCTGGAAGCGGTCCGTCAGCAGGTAGGCGGTCGCGCCCGGCGTCACCACCATGGCGATGACGAGGAAGGCGCCAACGGTCTGCATGGCCGCGACCGTCGAGGCGCTGAGCAGCGTGAAGAACAGGATCTTCAGGCCCGTCGGGTTGAGGCCGATCGAGCGGGCGTGGCTCTCGTCGAAGAAGGTGACCATCAGGTCCTTCCACTTCAGAAGCAGGATGACGAGCGTGACGACGCCGATGATGGCGAGCTGGATCGTATCCTCGGGGCTGACGGCGAGGATGTTGCCGAGCACGATGGTCTGGATGTTCACCGGCGTCGGGGCGAGCGAGACCATGAAGAGGCCGAGGCCGAAGAAGGAGGAGAAGATCATGCCGATGATGGCGTCTTCCTTCAGCCGGGTCTTCCGGTTGAGGAAGAGCATCGCGGCGGCGGCAAGCCCGCCGGAGAGGAAGGCGCCGGCCGCGAAGGGCAGGCCCAGCATGTAGGCGCCGGCAACGCCGGGCACGATGGAATGGGAGAGGGCATCGCCGATCAGCGACCAGCCCTTCAGCATGAGATAGGCCGAGAGAAAGCCGCAGATGCAGCCGACCAGCGCGCTCACCCACATGGCATTCACCATGTAGCCGTAGCCGAAGGGTTCGAGGAGCGTGTCGATCACGGCGTCTTCTCCGCCTCGCGCTCGCCGTAGATGACGAAGGGGCGCTCGTCATCGGTGATGACCTTGACGGAGCGCTTGTCCTCGTCGTCGTGCAGGTCGCGGCCGCCGAGGATGAAGTGGCGCAGCACGCCGCCGAAGGCGCGCTCCAGATTGGCTTCGGTGAAGGTCTCGGCCGTCGGGCCGGAGGCGATGACGGTGCCCTTCACGAAGACGGTGCGGTCGCAGAAATCCGGCACGCTGCCGAGATTGTGGGTGGAGACCAGCATGACGCGGCCTTCGTCGCGCAACTTGCCAAGCAGCTCGACGATCTGCTCCTCCGTCCTCACGTCGACGCCGGTGAAGGGTTCGTCGAGCAGGATCACCTGGCCCTCCTGCGCGAGCGCGCGGGCGAGGAAGACGCGCTTCCTCTGCCCGCCGGAGAGCTCGCCGATCTGGCGCTTGCGGAAATCGCTCATGTTGACCCGCGACAGGGCCTCGTCGACCATCTCGTGGTCGCGTTTCGTCGGGATGCGCAGCCAGTTCATGTGGCCGTAGCGGCCCATCATCACGACGTCCTCGACGAGCACGGGGAAGGTCCAGTCGACCTCCTCGGCCTGCGGCACATAGGCGACGAGGTTCTTCTTCAGCGCCTCCTTCACGGAAAGGCCGAGGATGGTCACCTTGCCGGCGGCGACGGGCACGAAGCCCATGATCGCCTTGAAGAGCGTGGACTTGCCGGCGCCGTTGACGCCGACGAGCGCGGTGATCGTGCCCTTGGGAACGGAGAAGCTGGCATGCGTCAGCGCCGTGTGGCCGTTGCGATAGGTGACGGTCACGTCTTCGGCGAGAATGCCGTCCACCTTCTTCGGCCTGCCGCCCATCATCATTGTGAAAGACCCTTCACGATGGTTTCGGAGGTGACGCGCAGGAGGTCGAGATAGGTCGGCACGGGGCCGTCCGCCTCGCTCAGCGAGTCGACATAGAGCACGCCGCCATAGGCCGCGCCGGTCTCCGCGGCGACCTGCTTTGCCGGATCGGCGGAAACGGTGCTTTCAGAGAAGACGACGTGGATATTGTGTTCGCGCACCGCGTCGATCACGGCCTTCACCTGCATGGGGGTGCCCTGCTGGTCGGCGTTGATCGGCCAGAGGAAGAGTTCCTTGAGGCCGAAATCGCGGGTGAGGTAGCTGAAGGCGCCCTCGCTGGTGACGAGCCAGCGCTTTTCCTCGGGCAATGCGTCGATCTTCGCCTTCATCTCCACGCCGAGCGCGGTGATCTTCTCGCTGTAGGCCTTGGCATTGGCGTCGTAGGTCGCGGCATTGGCGGGATCGAGCGCGACCAGCGCCTTGCGGATGTTCTCGACATAGATGAGCGCGTTGGCCGGCGACATCCAGGCATGCGGGTTCGGCTTGCCCTCATAGGGACCCTGCACGATGCTCATCGGCTCGACGCCCTCGCTGACGGTGACGTTCGGCACGTCGCCGAGATTGGCGAGGAATTTCTGGAACCAGAGCTCGAGGTTCAGTCCGTTCCACAAAACGAGCTTGGCGTCCTGCGCCTTCAGGATGTCGCGCGGGGTCGGCTGGTAGTTATGGATCTCCGCGCCCGGCTTGGTGATCGATTCCACCACGGCCGCGTCGCCCGCCACATTCGCCGCGATGTCGGCGATGATGGTGAAGGTCGTGACGACCTTCGGCTTTTCCTGGGCAAGGGCGGGAGACAGGGCAGGGGCCGCGCCAAGGAGCGGCAGGCTGAGGAGAAGGGCATGGAATGAACGGCGGAGCATCGGCTCTCCTTGTCTGCTTTTGCGAATGAGTTGCATTAAACTATAGGGCTGTTTTCGCCCTGTCAACGCAATTGCAAATCATTCGCAACAACGTCCCGAAATCGGACGTCCGGCGTTTAAAACTTCCGAAACGCCCGGCCGGTAGAGTGCGTGCAGTTCGCGTGCTCTCGGCGCGTTCGTGTTCCTGCGTTTCAAGAGAAGACCACCGCCCGTGAAGTTCCTTCCGACCTCTTTCCGCTTGTCCCGGAAGCTTCTGATCATCGTCGCCGGCGTCGTCGTGCTGACGGGCGCGTCGGGGGCCGCCGCGATCTTCGTCGGGCGCGATGCGCTGCTCGGACCGCCGGCGGAACAGGTGTCGGGCGCCGCCTGCACGACGGTGTCCACCGTCCGCCTCGAGCGCAACGGCCAGCACTGGCTGCGCAAATATGTACGTTCGGACGCCAGGGACGGGGATACACGCGTCAAGACGGCACTGCGTGTCGCCGGCGCCGTGTCCAATCACGAGGAGGCCGATCTCTACCAGGTCATCCTGCTCGATGCCGCCGGCCCGGTGAACCGGGCCGACATGCGCGGCCGCGCCATCGGCGCCGAGGTGCTCTTCACACGCAATCCTTCCGCCATTCCGGGCATGACGGCGCCGTTCGTCGCGCGCTACACGACCGGCCAGCCGGCGGGCAACGGCGAATTCTATGGTGAGCGCAAGGAATTGTCGCTGGACGAGATCAAGACCATCGTCACCGCGATGGAGGATCGGGCGGATTGCGTCGATCCGCATGCGGTCGAGGGAGCGGGTGGCCACGCTGAGGCCAAGGCCGAGGGCGGCCACGGCGAGGCGCCGGCCGAAGAAGGGTCGCACGAGGTCGCCGCCAGCGAACATTGACGGGGTAGAAGAGGGGGTGCCCCTCATCCCGCTGCCGCGACCTTCTCCCCGTAAACGGGGAGAAGGGGGTAGGACGCGCTCGTTTCCTCAACCAATAGCCGGTCGTGGGCCACGTCCCCGCTCCCCGTCTGCGGGGAGAGGGTGAGGGGCAAGAGCCAAGGACGAAATAAGACAAGAGGTGGCCGGCATCAGCCGCGTCAGCCCTCAATCCGCCTTTGCCCGGCGTGCCGGGAAGAGGATGACGTCGCGGATCGACGGGGCGTTGGTGAGCAGCATGATCAGGCGGTCGACGCCGATGCCGAGGCCGCCGGCCGGCGGCATGCCCTGGTCGATGGCATCCAGGAACTCGTCGTCGAGCTGCTTGGCCTTTTCGCCGCGGGCATGCGCCTGTTCCAGCTGCTCGACCATGCGGGCACGCTGCTCTTCCGGATCGTTCAGCTCCGAAAAGGCGTTGCCGAGCTCCCAGGTGTTGCAATAGGTCTCGAACCGCTCGACGAGACGCGGCTCGCCCGGCACTTCCTTGGCGAAGGGCGAGATGTCCTTCGGAAAGTGCGTGACGTGCGAGGGTTGGATCAGCGTCGGCTCGACCTTCTCCTCGAAGATGAAGGCGAGGCATTCGCCCCAGGTCCAGTCCTTCTCGACCTCGAAGCCGGCGGCCTTGGCGGCGGCGCGGGCCTCCTCGTCCGTCCTGATGGCGAGGAAATCGATGCCGGTGGCTTCCTTCACCGCATCGGGCATCGGCACGCGCCTGAACGGGCCCTTGAAGGAGATTTCCTTGTCGCCGTAGGAAAATTCGGTCGAGCCGTGGATCTTGACCGCGAGCTCGGCGAAGAGGCGTTCCACGAGGTCCATGATGTCCTCGTAGTCGGCATAGGCCCAGTAGCACTCCATCATGGTGAATTCGGGATTGTGCCGGGTGGACACGCCCTCATTGCGGAAGTTGCGGTTGATCTCGAACACCTTGTCGGTAAGCCCGGAGACCAGCGTGCGCTTCAGGAACAGTTCCGGCGCGATGCGCAGGAACATGTCGAGCTTCAGCGTATTGTGGTGCGTCTTGAAGGGCTCGGCCGTCGCGCCGCCATAGACGGAGTGCAGCATGGGCGTCTCGACTTCCATGAAGCCGTCGTTCTCCATGAAGCGGCGGATGCCGGAGACGATCTTCGAGCGCTGCTGGAAGCGGAGCTTGGATTCCTCGTTGGTCATGATGTCGAGGTGGCGCTTGCGGTAGCGGATCTCGACATCCGAGACGCCATGCCATTTTTCCGGCATCGGCAGCAGGGTCTTCGTCAGCATGACGATGTCCTGCGCGTTGATCGTCAGCTCGCCGCGCTTGGTGCGGCGCACGACGCCCGTCACGCCGATGATGTCGCCGAGATCGATCATCGGCAGCAGCGCGCGGGCTTCCTCCGGCGTCGTGTCCTTGTGCGAAAAGATCTGGATTTTTCCCGAGGCGTCATGGATGTCCATGAACATGCCGGAATTGCGCGAGGAATAGACGCGGCCGGCAACCGTCACCACGTCGCCGCTTTCCGTGTCGGGCGCCAGGCCTTCGTATTTTTCCGCAAGTTCGGCATTCGTCATCGTCCGGTGGAAATGTGCCGGATAGACGTCGCCGATCGTCTCGCGAAGCTGGCCGAGCTTCTGGCGGCGGACCTCCGTCGGGTCGGAGGAAAGGGCGGTTTCTGTCTTTTCGTTCATTCTTTCTTGTTCCTTACTTTCCGCTGCCCACCATCGAGGCGACGACCTGCGCCGCGACCTTCAGGCGCTGGCGCACGACGGAGCGGCCGAGGATCGCCATCGAATCGAAGAGCGGCAGCGAGCGCGACGAGCCGGAGACGGCGACGAAGAGCGGGGCGACGACGACCTTCAGCTTCTTGCCGAGCCGGTCGGCGCTCGCACGCAGTTCCGCCTCGATGCTCTCGACGGTCCATTCCGGCATCTTTTCAAGGTCCGGCTGCACCTGATTGAGGACTTCGAGGATCTCTTCCGGCGTGGATTTCACCTTGGCGAAGGCCTCCGGCGTCAGGCCGAGGTCGGATTTCAGCAGGAAGCCGGCAAGGTCGGGCAGCTCGCCGAGCTTGGAGATGCGCGACTGCGAGAGCTTCAGCCCCTGGCGGACGCGGTCGTTCTCCATCGCCCAGGAAAGCACGCGCTGGACGAATTCCTCTTCCGAAAGCTGCTCGCGCAGCCAGCGGCCGTTCAGCCAGTCGAGCTTCTGGATGTCGAAGATCGCGCCCGCCTTGGACAGGTTCTCCGGGTCGAACTTTTCGGCGAGCTGATCCATGGTCAGCATCTCCTCACCCTCGGCGATCTGGACGAAGAACAGGCCGAGGAAGTTCATCAGCGCCTCCGGCAGGTAGCCGAGCGCGGAATAGTAGGAGATCGACGTCGGGTTCTTGCGTTTCGAGAGCTTCGACTTGTCGTGGTTGCGCATCAGCGACAGATGCATGAAGACCGGCGGCTCGAGGCCGAGATATTGGTAGATGAGGATGTGCTTCGGCACCGAGGCGAGCCATTCCTCGCCGCGCGCGACATGCGTGATCTTCATCAGATGGTCGTCGACGACGTTCGCCATATGGTAGGTCGGCATGCCGTCGGCCTTGAGCAGGACCTGCATGTCGACGGCGTCCCACGGGATTTCGACCGGGCCGTAGACGCCGTCGACGAACTTGCAGGAGCCTTCCGTGGGGATCTTCATGCGCACGACATGCGGCTCGCCCGCCTCGACGCGCGCGGCCACTTCCTCGGCGGAAAGATGCAGGCAGTGGCCGTCATATTTCGGCGGCTTGCCTGCGGCGCGCTGCGCCTCGCGCATCTTCTCCAGCCGCTCGGGCGTGCAGAAACACTTGAAGCCATGGCCGTTCTCGACGATCTTGTCGACGAAGGGGCGGTAGATGTCCTTGCGGTCGGACTGGCGATAGGGGCCGTAGGGGCCGCCGATGTCGGGGCCTTCCGACCATTCGAGGCCGCACCATTTCAGCGCGTCCAGCACCTTCTGCTCGAATTCGGGCGTCGAGCGCGTGGCGTCCGTATCCTCGATGCGCAGGATGAAGGTGCCGTTGTTCTTCTTGGCGAAGAGATAGTTGAACAGCGCGATATAGGCGGTGCCGACATGCGGTTCGCCGGTCGGGGAGGGTGCGATGCGTACGCGAACGCCGGAGGCGGTTGCGGAAGTGCTCATGGTTTGGCCCGTCTTGACATGGTTTTACGCCCCCGGCCGGAGGTTCCGGCGTCGAAGGCGTCACGTTAGGGAGGGAGAGCCCGGTTTTGCGCCGGATATGCGGCGGGAAAGGGCCTTCCGTTGGGCTGGGTGAGACCATATTCAGCCCGGCACGTCAAGAAAAAGTCAGTCCGGCCTATTGCACCGGCCAGACGTAGAGCAGCGCGGGCACGCTGACCAGCACGATGAGGAAGGACAGCGGCAGGCCGACGCGCGGATAGTCGGCGAACTTGTAGCCGCCCGGTCCCATGACCAGCGTGTTGCACTGGTGGCCGACGGGGGTGAGGAAATCGCAGCCCGCGCCGATCGCCACCGCCATCAGGAAGGCCTCCGGCCGGTAGCCGAGCGCGCCGGCGAAACTCGCCGCGATCGGCGCCATGACCAGCACCGTCGCGGCATTGTTGAGGAAGGGCGTGACGGCCATGGCGGTCAGAAGGATGAGGGCGAGCGCGCCGAAGGGCGGCAGGTGCACGGCGACATCGCCCAGCCAGCCGGCGATGAGCTCGCTGGCGCCCGTCGTGCGCAGGCTGTCGGAGACGGGGATGAGACAGGCGAGCATGATGAGGATCGGCCCGTCGAGCGCGGCATAGGCCTCGCGCAGCGGCACGGCGCGGAAGAGCACCATGGCGACGGCGGCGGCGAAGAAACCGGTCGCCACCGGCACGAGGCCGACGGCGGTGGAGGCCATGGCGGCGATCAGCACCAGCACGGGGATGATCGCCCGGCGGGGGGCGCCGAGCAGGATTTCGCGCTGGGCGAGGGGAAGCAGGCCGAGTTCCGGCAAGAGCGTCGGCAGGGTGCGGTTGTTGCCCTGCAGCACGACCATGTCGCCGGGGCGCAGCCGCACCTCGGAGAGCTTTTCCCGCAGCCGCTCGCCCTGGCGGCTGACGGCGAGCAGGTTGATGCCGTAGGAATGGAACAGCGCGATGCTGCGCGCCGAAATGTCGATCAGCCGGGAATCGTTGCCGACGACGGCCTCGATGGCGCTGATCTCGCCTTCCTCGCCGCGCCCGGCGCGGATCGGCTTGCCGGACAGCATCAGGCCGGCGGCGGAAACGACCTTGTCGAGTGCGCTCGCCGTGCCCTCCATCAGGATCGTGTCCCTGGCGGCAAGGCGCACGTCGGGCAGCGGGGAGAGATGGACATGGCCGCGGATGATGGCGGTGGCGATCACCTCGCCGTCACCATGCTTCAGCACGTCGTTCAGCGACTTGCCGACCGAGGGCGAGCCTTCCTCCACCGTGGCGTCGGAGGAATAGGCGGCGGCCTCCAGCGATTCCTCGATGCTGGCATTGCTGTTCGTGCGTTCCGGCACGATGCGGTTGAAGAACAGCATGAAGAGGATGCCGTAGACCGCCAGCGTGGCGCCGACGGGCGTGAAGTCGAACATGGTGAAGCTCTCGCCGGTGATCTCCTGGCGCAGCCGCGAGACGACGATGTTCGGCGAGGTGCCGATCTGGGTCATCAGGCCGCCGAGCAGCGCGGCGAAGGCCATGGGCATCAGGAACTTCGAGGCGGGCGTGCCGGATTTCCGGGCGAACTGGAAGGCGAGCGGCATCATGATGGCGAGCGCGCCGATGTTCTTGATGAACGCCGAGAGCACCGCGACGGAGACGAGCAGCAGCGCGAGCTGCGCGCGGCCGGCGGTGAGGTTCGGGAAGAAGCGCTTGACCGCGAGGTTGACGATGCCGGAGCGGGCGACGGCCGCGCTCACCATCAGCGCGCTGCCGACGATGATGACGATGTCGTCGCTGAAGCCGGAAAAGGCCTTGTCGAAGGGCACGATGCCGAGCGTGAGCGCCAGAAGCAGCGAGCAACAGGCAACGAGGTCGTAGCGGAACCGTCCCCAGATGAACGCCGCCATCATAAGTGAGATGACGACGAAGGCGAAGGTCTGCTCAAGGGTCATGTTCTGGTCCGTGCGGCGGGACGATGCTCGGCATGAATTCCGTACGGGCCTTTCCGGTTCCTGCACGACGCGCAAACCGGTCACAAACTTTCGCGGAACAATCCACCCGGCGAAAGGTTTGCCAAGAGAAGGCGGGCCGTGTCAACCGGACGCGACGGAGATGGAGAATGCGGGCGTTTTTCCGGTTTCTTCCCGTGGCCAACGAAACGGCAGTCGAGCTCCCCACCCGTCCGGCCCGTCTTCGACACCCTTCCAAACGGAAGCCGGCGGGGCCTTCGTCCCGCCAGTCTTTCTGTGCTAGTGGCCCGAGGCCTTGCTCTTTTGCCGCGCCCGTCGGGAGAACATGTTGAGCACCTCGACAAGGGCCGAGAAGGCCATGGCGGCGTAGACATAGCCCTTCGGCACATGGAAGCCCATGCCTTCGGCGATCAGCGTGGTGCCGATCATCAGGAGGAAGGCGAGCGCCAGCATGACGATCGTCGGGTTCTTCTCGATGAAGTTGGCAAGCGGGGTCGCCGCGAGCAGCATGACCGCGACGGCAACCAGGACGGCGACCACCATGATCGGCAGGTGCGGCGTCATGCCGACGGCCGTGATGATGCTGTCGATGGAGAAGACGAGGTCGAGCAGCAGGATCTGGCCGATCGCCGCCGTGAAGGTCGTCGAGACCGCACCGCCGACCATGTCCTCCTTGTGGTCGATGGGATCGACATTGTGGTGGATCTCCTTCGTCGCCTTCCAGACGAGGAAGAGGCCGCCGGCGATCAGGATCATGTCCTTCCAGGAGAAGCCATGGCCGAAGGCCTCGAAGACCGGGGTGGTGAGCTGGACGATCCAGGCGACGGTGCCGAGCAGCGCAAGGCGCATGATGAGCGCGAGGCCGATGCCGATGCGGCGGGCCCGTTCGCGATGCTCGGGTGGCAGCTTGTTCGTCAGGATCGAGATGAAGATAAGGTTGTCGATGCCGAGAACGACCTCCATCACGATGAGCGTGATGAGGGCTATCCAGGCGGCCGGGTCTTGCACGAGCGCAAGAATGCTGTCCATCCGGTCTTCCTCTCCAAATACGGGTTTGAGAATGGACTTCCGTATTTATGCAGAATTTGACCGCTGACAAGCTGAGCGAGGGCCGTTCAAGCTCATATCACGATTTCGTCATCTGATGGACGGTCGGCAGGCGGTTTTCCCGGCTCTACGGCTTCGCGCCATAGGCTGCGAGAAAGACCCTTATGGCCGAGGTGACGTTCTGCTCGATCACGGCCTTCGGCGGCACCTCCTCCATCGCGCCGAAGAGGCGGGGCTTGAAAAGACCGACCGTTGTGAGCTCGATGAACTGCTTGGCCGCGTGCGTCGTGTCGTCCGAAACCACGATGCCCGCCGCCACCTGGCGGTCGAGATATTCCTGCAGCACCGACACCGGGTTGATCGGCGTTGCGGAGAAGAAGCGGCTGCAGAGCTTCGGCAGGCGATGGTTGGCGGCGATCACCATGCGCATGGCACGGATCGTCTGGTCCGCCGTCATGTGGGTGGCGAACAGCGTGCCGAATTCCTTCAGCGTCTCGGTGATAGGCTTCCTGCCGTCCAGCACATGGCGCACCGTTTCGGTGATCCGCCGGCGCTCGCGCTCGATCATCGAGCCGAACAGGTCTTCCTTGTTCTCGAAATAGACGTAGATCGTGCCCTTGGAAACGCCGGCGGCACGCGTGATGTCGTTCATGCTGGCGGCCTCGAAGCCCTGTTCCATGAACACGCGTTTCGCGCCGTCGAGGATCTGCTCGCGCTTGGCGGGATCCTCGCCGGCAATGCGGCGGCCCGTATGCGGGGCTGCCGATTTTTCTTCCGTCGTCTGCATCTCCGTTCCCGCGCTCGAAGCCTCGCCAGCTATTTCGAACCGATCGGTTCGATTTCTACTTGATATGCGCGAGAAAGAGGACTATGTCAAATCGAACCGAACGGTTCAGTTCGGAATTTTATCCCAGAGATGGTGGCAAGCCCATGTCGACTTCCCATGGCGCCGGCACGGCGAAGGTTCGTCCGGTCAACGATGATTTCGAGGCGGAGACCGCCGAGGCGCGGCCGGCAACCACGGCGGAGGCTGCACCCGCCGCCACCGTGGCCCAGCCGGAGACCAGAAAGGGCGGCCGGCGCCTCGCGCTGCCGATCCTTGCCGTCGCCCTCATCGCCGCCGCCGGCTGGTACGGCCATGAATGGTGGACGAACGGCCGCTTCATGATCTCGACGGACGACGCCTATGTCGAGGGCGATATCGCCTCCATCTCCCCCAAGGTTTCCGGCTATGTGGCCGTGGTCAACGCCGTCGCCAACCAGACGGTGAAGGCCGGCGATCCGCTCGTCACGCTCGATGACGGCGACTACCGGCTCGCCCGCGAGCAGGCCGAGGCGCAGATCGCGACGCAGAAGCTCTCGCTCGGCCGCATCGACGCGCAGATCGAAGGCGCCAGGGCAAGCCTTGCCCAGGCGGATGCCCAGAAGACGGCCTACCAGGCAGCCCTCAGCGGCGCGCAAGTCGCCGAAAAGCGCGCCAAGGAGCTGAACGCCAAGGCCGTCGGCACCACCGCCTCGCTCGACAGCGCCACCGTGGCGCTGGACCAGGCCAAGGCCAATCTCGTCGGCGCGGATGCCAATATCGTTGCCGCCAAGGCGGCCATCACCGTGCTCGAGGCGCAGCGCGCGGAGGCCGAAAGCCAGATCCGCACGCTGGAGCTTGCCCGCGACAAGGCCGAGCGCGACCTCGGCTTCACCGTGCTGAAGGCGCCCTATGACGGCGTCGTCGGCAATATTTCCGTGCAGGTCGGCGATCTCGTCTCGGCCGGCCAGCGCCTTGCGGCCCTTGTTCCGGTGAAGGACCTCTATGTCGAGGCGAACTTCAAGGAAACGCAGATCGCCCGTCTCGTGCCGGGCTCGAAAGTGCATCTGCATGTCGATGCCTTCGAGGAGGACGACATTGTCGGCACGGTGGATTCGATCGCGCCGGCTTCCGGCTCGGTCTTCTCGCTGCTGCCGGCGGAAAACGCCACGGGCAACTTCACCAAGGTCACGCAGCGCGTGCCGGTTCGCATCGCCATCCCCCGGGAGGTGCTGGACAGCGGCAAGCTGCGCGCCGGCCTCAGCGTCGTCGTCGACGTCGACAGCCGCACGGCGCCGGCCGGCACGGCGCTCGCCGCCCGGGCCGAGTAGAGACCTCCAGCAAGGGAGCGCGGGCGATGGCCGCGACCGCTCAACCGGCAGCCGGCGCCCTGACGGCGGCGCCCGCGCAGGCCGACAAGGTTCCCGTCCGCCGCGTCGTCGCGTTCTTCGCGATGGTCTTCGGCATGTTCATGTCGATCCTCGACATCCAGATCGTCTCGGCCTCGCTCTCGGAGATCCAGGCCGGCCTCGGCGCAGGCGCCGACGAGATCGCCTGGGTGCAGACCTCCTATCTCATCGCCGAGGTCATCATGATCCCGCTGTCGGGCACGCTGGCGCGCATCGTCTCGACGCGCGTGCTCTTCGCCTTCTCGGCCGCCGGCTTCACCCTGGCGAGCGCGCTTGCCGCGACCGCGACGAACATCGATCAGATGATCGTCTACCGCGCCATCCAGGGCTTCATCGGCGGCGGCATGATCCCCTCGGTCTTCGCGGCCGCCTTCACCATCTTCCCGCCCTCCAAGCGGTCGGTCGTCTCGCCGATGATCGGCCTCGTCGCCACGCTCGCGCCGACCATCGGCCCGACGGTCGGCGGCTATCTCAGCCACGCCTTCTCCTGGCACTGGCTGTTCCTCGTCAACATCATCCCCGGCATCATCGTCACGGTGCTGACCTGGAACCTCATCGACTTCGACAAGCCGGAATTCAGCCTGATGAAGCGCTTCGACTGGTGGGGCCTCATTTCCATGGCGGTGTTCCTCGGCTCGCTCGAATATGTGCTGGAAGAGGGCAACAACAAGGACTGGTTCAGCGACGAGCATATCGTCATGGGATCCGTCGCCGTCGTGGTCGGCGCCGTGGTCTTCTTCTGGCGCGCCTTCAAGGTGCCGTTCCCGGTGGTGGACCTGCGCGCCTTCGCGAACCGCAACTTCGCCTTCGGCTCGATCTTCTCCTTCACGATGGGCATCGGCCTCTACGGCCTCACCTATCTCTATCCGCTCTATCTGGCGCGCATCCGCGGCTACGATTCGCTGATGATCGGCGAGACGCTGTTCATCTCCGGCCTTGCCATGTTCTGCACGGCGCCGATCGCCGGCATGATGTCGTCGCGGCTCGATCCGCGCGTCATGATGATGATGGGCTTCGGCGGTTTCGCGCTCGGCACCTGGTCGATGACGCAGCTGACGGCCGACTGGGATTTCTACGAACTGCTCGTGCCGCAGATCCTGCGCGGCGTCTCGCTGATGATCTGCATGGTGCCGATCAACAATGTGGCGCTCGGCACGCTCTCGCCCGACCGCATCCGCAATGCCTCCGGCCTCTTCAACCTGACGCGCAATCTCGGCGGCGCCGTGGGGCTCGCGGTCATCAACACGATCCTCACCCAGCGCTCGCAGGAGCATTACCTGCGCCTCTCCGAGCATGTGCAGTGGGGCAATCCCGAAGCCGTCGAGCGCATGAACAGCATGGCCGCGAACTACAGCGCCCATGGCCTCGACGGCCCCGCCATCGCCGTCAAGCAGATGGCCGGCATGGTGCAGCAGCAGGCCTATATCCTGTCCTTCATCGACATCTTCGTGCTGCTCACCGGCCTCTTTGCGACGCTCATCTTCTGTGTGCTGGCGATCCGCAAGCCGCAGGGCGCGGTGCGGGGCAGCGGGCACTGAACCTGCCTCTTGCGGTGATCGGGATCGCTCCGTCACAATGGGGTGGTCCTGTCCCTGCCCGGAGGCCCGCTTGTCGTTCGATCCCACGCGCCGTCGTCTCCTCACCGCCGCCGGCGGCTTGGGGCTCTCGCTTGCCTTGCCGGTGTTCCCTTCGCGCGCGGCCCGGCCGGCGACGGATGCGACCTTCCTCTTCTCCTGCGACGTGCATGCCTGCCTCGTCTCGGCGGACGGGCTCAGCCCCAACTGTGCGGACGAGGGCAAGACCGATGCGGCGCTGCTGCGGCATGTCGCGGCGGTGAATGCGGTCGGCGGCCTTGCCTGGCCGGGGGAGATCGACGGCAGGCCGTCCGGCCTTGCCGGCGCCGGCACGACCATCGCGCCGCCGCTCGGCTTGGTGCTCGGCGGCGACATGACGGATGACGGCGGCGGGCAGGTAAAGGTGCCGGGTGAGGGGCGGCAGCTCCAGCAGTTCGCCAGCCGCTACCAGCAGGGCACGGGGCCGGACCGCGTGCACTATCCGGTCTATAACGGCCTCGGCAATCACGACCTCGACCAGGACGGCGTGCCGCCGCATCTCGACTGGTACCGGCGCGAATTGCGCGACTATGTCGAGCTGAACCACCGCTCCACCGTCTTCTACAAGGCGCCGGTGCCGGTGACGAACTACGATATCGAGTCGGACAATTTCTCCTGGGACTGGGGCGGATTGCATCTCGTGCAGCTCCAGCGCTTCGGCGGCGACGATACCAAGGGCGCCATCAGCGGCCTGCCCTGGCTGAAGCAGGACCTTGCCACCTATGCGGCGGATGGCCGGCCGGTCGTGCTGTTCCAGCACTACGGCTGGGACCGGTTTTCCACCGAACACTGGGATCCGGCGGCAAAGACCTTCGATCCGCAGGGCGCCGGCTCCGCGCACTGGTGGACGGAGGAGGAGCGTGCCGGTCTGCTTTCGACACTGAAGGGGTACAACGTCGTCGGCATCTTCCACGGCCACGAGCATCCGACGCCGATGATCTACAACCGCGAGGGCTACGATATCTTCAAGCCCATCGCGGCCTTCCTGGGCGGCTTTGCGCTCGTCCGCGTCACGGACGGATTCATGGACGTCGTGCTTGCCCGCGCGGGGGACAGGCCGGGTGCGATCATCTTTACCCACGCCTTCAGCAAGCGCTTTTCGGGCTGAAAAATCACGGCTGGGCAGCAGCGTGAAAATTTCTGATTTACGTACATCAGAAATTCCTCTATGGGTCTCGGCACGGAGGAGAAATGAGACCTACGGTTCACGATATTGCCGACAAGGCGGGCGTCAGCCTCGCCACCGTTGACCGCGTCTTGAACGGCCGGGCCGGCGTTCGCGGCGTGACGCGGGCCAGGGTCGAGGCGGCGATTGCGGCGCTCGGCTATGTGCGCGACGTGGCGGCGGCGAACCTTGCCAAGAGCCGGGTCTATCCGCTCGTCTTCATCCTGCCGGCGGGCGACAATCCCTTCATGCGCGGGCTCGAGGCGGAGGTGCGCCGCGCCGGCATGCATTCGGCGAGCGAGCGCACCCGGCTTGCCGTCGTCACCGTTCCCGCCTTCGACGCCGGCGCGCTGGCGAAGGCCATCGACGGCGCCATTGCCGAAAAGGTCTCCGGCATCGCCGCCGTCGCGGTGGATGCGCCGGAGGTCTCCGCGGCCATCGGTCGGGCGCATGCGGCCGGCATTCCCCTTGTCACGCTGGTTTCCGATCTTGCCGGTTCCGGCCGCGATCATTTCGTCGGTGTCGACAACATTGCCGCAGGCCGCACGGCCGGCAGCCTGATGGGGCGTTTCCTCGGTAGCCGGCCCGGCCCCGTCGCCGTGCTCGCCGGCTCGATGCGCGTGCGCGACCATCGCGAGCGCCTGGAGGGTTTTTGCGCTGCGATGGCGGATATGCCCGTCACGCGCGCGATCCTGCCGGTGCTGGAGGGGCAGGACGATCCTGCCCGCTCCCGTGCGCTGATTTCCGAGTGCCTCGCCGCCGTTCCGGACCTTGCCGGCATCTACAGCCTCGGTGCCGGCAACCAGGGCCTCGTCGCGGCGCTTGCCGCCGGCGACCGCGACGATATCTGCGTGATCGCCCACGAACTGACGGACCATACCCGCACCGCGCTCGAAACCGGCACCATCGATGCCGTGCTCAACCAGGATGCCGGCCACGAGGTGCGCAGCGCCATCCGCGTTCTGCGTGCCAAGGCGGACGGCCTGCCCGTCATCGCGGCGCAGGAGCGCATCCGCCTCGACATCTTCATCAAGGACAACCTTCCGGCCGGCCCGGACGGGGATGACGGCAACTAGGGAGAACGCCATGTATCTCGGGATCGACCTCGGCACGTCGAGCGTCAAGGCCATGCTGATCGATGCGGAGCAGACGGTCGTCGGCTCGGCCTCCAGCACGGAGGTGAAGACCGCGCGGCCGCAGGCCGGCTGGTCCGAGCAGGATCCGGCGGACTGGATCCGCGCGACGGAGGAGGCGATCGCCGGCCTTCGCGCCGCCCATCCCGCCGGGCTCGCCGCCGTGCGCGGCATCGGCCTGTCCGGACACATGCACGGCGCGACGTTGCTCGACGCCGAGGACAGGGTGCTGCGCCCCTGCATCATGTGGAACGACACGCGCAGCCACTGCGAGGCGGCGGCGCTCGATGCGGATCCACGCTTTCGCCGGATCACCGGCAACATCGTCTTTCCCGGCTTCACCGCGCCGAAACTCGCCTGGGTGAAGAACAACGAGCCGGATATCTTCGCGAAAGTCCGCTGGGTCCTGCTGCCGAAGGATTTTCTGCGCGTCTGGCTCACCGGTGAGCACATGTCGGAAATGTCGGATTCGGCGGGCACCTCCTGGCTCGATACGGGCGCGCGCAAATGGTCTGGCGAACTGCTGGCGGCGACCGGGCTTGACGAGCGCCAGATGCCGGCGCTGGTGGAAGGCACCGATGCCGCCGGCATCCTGCGGCCGGAGCTTGCCGCAAAATGGGGCCTCGGCGCCGGTATCGTCGTTGCCGGCGGCGCGGGGGACAATGCCGCCTCGGCCTGCGGCATGGGCACGGTGCGCGAGGGGGCGGCCTTCGTCTCGCTCGGCACGTCGGGCGTGCTGTTTGCGGCCAATGCCAGCTACCTGCCGAACCCGGAAAGCGCCGTGCACGCCTTCTGCCATGCGCTGCCCGGCACGTGGCACCAGATGGGCGTAATCCTGTCGGCCACCGATGCGCTGAACTGGCATTCGCGCGTCACCGGTGCCTCCGCCGCAGACCTGACACAGGAACTCGGCGATGCGCTGAAAGCGCCGTCCGGCGTCACCTTCCTGCCTTATCTTTCGGGCGAGCGCACGCCGCACAACGATGCGGCGATCCGCGGCGCCTTTCTCGGCCTCGGCCATGAGAGCAGTCGCACGGTGTTGACGCAGGCCGTGCTCGAAGGCGTCTCCTTCGCCATCCGCGACAGTCTCGAAGCGTTGAAATCCGCCGGAACGGTGCTCTCCCGCGTCACCGCCATCGGCGGCGGCTCGCGCTCGCGCTACTGGCTGAAATCGATCGCCACCGCGCTGAACCTGCCCGTCGACCTGCCGGCGGACGGCGATTTCGGCGCCGCTTTCGGTGCCGCCCGCCTCGGCCTCGTCGCGGCAACCGGTGCGGACCCCGTTGCGGTCTGCAGCGCGCCGGCGACGGCCGAGACGATCGAACCCGAGACGGCGCTGAGCGCCGCCTACGAGGACGCCTACCAGCGCTATCGCCGCCTCTATCCGGCAATCCGCGCCGCCTATTGACCAGCAAGCACACCAGAGGAGACACCCATGGCCACCGGCTTCTTCGGCGATATCGCCAGGATCAAATATGAAGGCCCCGACAGCACCAACCCGCTCGCCTTCCGCCACTACAATCCCGACGAGATCGTGCTCGGCAAGCGCATGGAGGATCACCTGCGCTTTGCCGTTGCCTACTGGCACACCTTCGTCTGGCCGGGCGGCGACCCCTTCGGCGGGCAGACCTTCGAGCGTCCGTGGTTCGAGGATTCCATGCAGGCGGCCAAGCTGAAGGCCGACGTCGCCTTCGAATTCTTCCAGTTGCTCGGCGTTCCCTTCTACTGCTTCCACGATGCGGACGTGCGGCCGGAGGGCAGGGATTTCGTCGAGAACACGAAGAACCTCAACGAGATCGTCGACTACTTTGAAAAGAAGCAGGCCGAGACCGGCGTGAAGCTGCTGTGGGGCACGGCGAACCTCTTCTCCAACCGCCGCTACATGGGGGGCGCGGCGACCAATCCGGATCCGGATGTCTTCGCCTTCGCCGCGGCGACGGTGAAGACCTGCATCGACGCCACGCACCGCCTCGGCGGCGACAATTACGTGCTGTGGGGCGGCCGCGAGGGCTACGAGACCCTGCTCAACACCAATATCGGCCAGGAGCTCGACCAGCTCGGCCGTTTCGTCAACATGGTCGTCGAATACAAGCACAAGATCGGTTTCAAGGGCGCGATCCTCATCGAGCCGAAGCCGCAGGAGCCGACCAAGCACCAGTACGACTACGACGTCGCCACGGTCTACGGCTTCCTCAGGAAATACGGCCTGGAGAACGAGGTGAAGCTCAACATCGAGCAGGGCCACGCGATCCTCGCCGGCCACTCCTTCGAGCATGAGCTGGCGCTTGCCAATGCGCTCGGCATCTTCGGCTCGATCGACATGAACCGCAATGACTACCAGTCCGGCTGGGACACCGACCAGTTCCCCAACAATGTTCCGGAAATGGCGCTCGCCTTCTACCAGGTGCTCTCCGGCGGTGGCTTCACCACGGGCGGCACGAACTTCGACGCCAAGCTGCGCCGCCAGTCGATCGATCCGGCCGATCTCCTGATCGGCCATATCGGCGGCATGGATTGCTGTGCGCGCGGCGTGAAGGCCGCGGCCCGCATGATCGAGGACAAGGCGCTGTCCGGTCCGCTCGCCGAGCGCTATGCCGGCTGGCAGACGCCGGAAGCGCAGAAGATACTGTCCGGCGGCTCCTCGCTGGACGCGCTGGAAGCCTATGTGCTTGCCGGCGGCATCAATCCGCAGCCGCGCTCCGGCAGGCAGGAACTCCTGGAAAACGTCGTCAACCGCTACGTCTGACGTGTCTGGGAGAGGTCATTCATGGACCGGAGAGGGCGCCTTCCTAGCGCCCTTTCTTGTTCGGGGAGACCGTGCGGCGAGTCGCCTCACCTTAGGTGAGATATACTTTGCCTTGCGTCTGGTTGTATTTGGTGTCTTCTTTCCAGATCCCCTAAAATTATATGGGTAAGGAACCATTATTGGAGAAAACTGCAACTTTTTTGACTTCTATCAATTTCTGTAAAGTATCGCCGTTCCGTTCGTAGATGTTTGTTTACCATCTCCTGCGAAAAATCGCGACAGACCGCAAGCCGGAGCCCGATTTGGGGCCGGCGTCGATCGCCGTTCCAACCGCACGAGGATTTCCGGATGTCAGCGCAGGATGCCAAGACCCAGCAACTGAACGAGCGCCTCTCCTTCGTCGAGCTCGACGGTGGCCAGCGTGATGCGCTGAAGCGCGCGCTGCCGACGATCTCCGCCTCGCTCGATGGTGCCCTCGACACCTTCTACCGCAAGGCGCGGGCCACGCCCGAGACGGCGCGTTTCTTTGCCAATGAGGCCCATATCCAGAGTGCCAAGGGCCGGCAGGTCAAGCATTGGGAACTGATCGGCTCGGCGCGTTTCGATACGCAATATGTCGATGCCGTCACCATGATCGGCAAGACGCATGCCCGCCTCGGCCTGGAGCCGCGCTGGTATATCGGCGGTTACGCGCTGATCCTCGAGGCGATCGTCGAGAGCGTCATCGCAAAACATCTCGAAGGCTTCATCTACCGCAAGAAGGCGGCTGCGCTCGGCGAGGAGATCTCGGCCATCGTGAAGGCCGCGCTCGTCGACATGGACTACGCGATCTCCGTCTATCTGGAGGCGCTGCAGGAGGAGCGCGAGAAGGCGGAGGCCGAACGGCAGGCGCTGAATGCCGAGCAGGAAGAGGCGCTGGCTGCGCTCGACACCTCGCTCACCCGCCTTGCGGGCGGCGACCTCACGGCCTCGATCAGCACGCCGCTCGCCCCGCAGTTCGAGCGCCTGCGCTCCAATTTCAACGGGGCGATCGAGAAGCTGGACGACACGCTCGGCGCCATCGTCACGGCGGCGGACGATGCGGCCGGCAATTCCGGCGAACTGGTGAATGCCACGGACGACATGGCCAAGCGCACCGAGCAGCAGGCGGCGTCTCTCGAGGAGACCGCTGCGGCCGTCGAGGAAATCACCACCATTTCCCGCGAGGCCGCACAGCGCGCGGAAGAGGCCCGCCGCGTCGTCGGCAGCGCCACGGACGAGGCCCGGCGCTCCGGCCAGATCGTCGAACAGGCGGTCTCCGCGATGGGCGCCATCCAGGACTCCTCCGGGAAGATCACGCAGATCATCAGCGTCATCGACCAGATCTCGTTCCAGACCAACCTCCTGGCGCTGAATGCCGGCGTCGAGGCGGCGCGGGCGGGCGAGGCGGGCAAGGGCTTTGCCGTCGTGGCGCAGGAGGTGCGCGAACTCGCGCAGAAATCCGCGGACGCGGCCAGGGAGATCAAGACCCTGATCGACAAGTCCTTCGAGGACGTGCAGCTCGGCGTATCGCTGGTCAACAAGACGGGCGAGGCCCTGCATCATATCGGCGAGCAGGTCGTGCACATCAACGCGCATATCGATGCCATCGTCAGCTCCGCCCGCGAGCAGTCGGCCGGCATTTCCGAGATCAATACGGCCGTTGGCAGCATGGACCAGATGACCCAGCAGAATGCCGCGATGGTCGAGGAGACCAATGCCGCGACGCACAATCTCATGCAGATCAGCACGACGCTGAAGGGCCTCGTCGACCGGTTCACGGTTTCGGCGGCGCGCGAGCAGCGAATGGCAAAGCCGGCCCAGCGCCGCTACGGGTAAGGGTTGGCGGCGTGCGTGTCCTGGTCGAGGGCTTCTACCGTTTCTGGAGCCGCCGCGACGGCGCGGAGACCGAATTGCGCACGATCAGATCCGGCCGGAGCAGGATTTCCGTGTCAGTCGGCTCGCTGTCGGAGAGAAGCTCGAACAGCAGCGCCATGGCGCTCTTGCCGATCGCGGTGCGCGGCTGGCGGATGGTGGTGAGCGAAGGCGTCATGAAGCTCGCCTGCGGCACGTCGTCGAAGCCGGTGACGGAAAAGTCGGTTGGAATGTCATAGCCGCGCGCGCCGAGGCCGATCATCACGCCGATCGCCGTCTGGTCGTTGACGCACATGAAGGCGCTCGGCAGCGTGTCGCGCATGAAGAGCTGCTCGAGCGCGAGGCGTCCGCTCTCGATCGTGCCGTCGCCTTCCAGGATGATGCGCTCGCCGGCCGGCACGCCCGCGGCGTCGAGCCCGGCATCATAGCCCTGGCGGCGTCGGCTATAGGCAAGGCGCGTGCGCGAATCGCCGATGAAGGCGATCTTGCGATGTCCCTCGGCAATGAGGAGATCGACCGCCTTGCGCGCGCCTTCGATGTCATCGACGCCGACATAGGGGATGCCGCCATTGTAGACCGGCTCGAAGACGCCGACGCTGGGCGGCAGGCGGGCCGTCATGGACTGGTGGCCGAAGGGCAGGATGCCGGTGAAGAGGATCAGCCCGGCCGCCTGGTTGGAATTCAGGAACTTCAGGTATTCGAGGCCGCGCTGCGGATCGTTCTGCGTATGGCCGATCAGGATGCCGTAGCCGTGCGCGCGCGCCTCGTTCTCCAGGCCGACGAGGATGTTGGAGAAGTTCGGGTCGCCGATGTCGGGCGCCACGACGAGGATCATGTTCGAGCGGCCGAGGCGCAGGCTGCGCGCCATCGCATTGGTCGTATAACCGGTGATCGCGATCGCCTGGTTGACCTTCAGCCGCGTCGAGTTGGCCACCTTTTCCGGGGTGTGGATCGCCCGCGATACGGTCGCGATCGAGACCTGCGCGATGCGCGCAACATCCTCGATCGTGGCGGGGCTGGACGTCGACAAACTGGCTCTCACTCGGCACGGGCAAGTCCGGCGGGGGTGCGAAGCGCAGCATCCGGAATTGCATTAACAAACGAAGTGCGGGGGACACTACACAGACTGGACTGAGGGTCAAACGGCGCTTGGTGAAAATTCCTGATATCCCATGATGTAAACCTTTACATGGATCGTGTAAAGGTTTACATCGTTTCTCAAGCGGTCGAGGAGCCGCAGGGAGGAAATCATGAATCCGGACGCTGCCGACGGGGCTCCCGTCGTTCTCGCTGCACGCCGCATCGCCAAGTCTTTCAATGGCGTGCAGGTGCTGTTCAGCGTCAATTTCGAGCTGCGCGCCGGTGAGATCCATGCCCTGATGGGCGAGAACGGCGCGGGCAAGTCGACGCTCGTGAAGATCCTCTCCGGCTTCGAGCAGCCGACATCGGGCGAGATCCTTCTCGACGGCCAGCCGGTCAAGCTGCCGCCGAACGGCCAGGCCGAGCAGCTCGGCATCGTCATCATCCACCAGGAATTCAACCTCGCCGAACATCTGACCGTCACCGAGAGCCTGTTTCTCGGCCGGGAAGTGACGCGCTACGGCGTGCTCGACCGGAAATTCATGCGCGCCGAAACGCGCCGCGTGCTCGACCAGCTCGGCTCCCATGTCGACGAGAACGCGCTGATCAGCTCGCTCTCCATCGCCGACAAGCAGATGGTGGAGATCGCCAAGGCCATCAGCCGCGATGCGCGCATCATCTTCATGGACGAGCCGACGGCCGTGCTCTCGCGCGAGGAGACCAGCTATCTCTTCCGCCAGGTGCGCAAATTGCGCGAGGAGGGCACCTCCTTCGTCTTCGTCTCGCACAAGCTGGACGAGGTGATGGAGCTCACCGACCGGGTCACGGTGCTGCGCGACGGGCAATGGGTGAAGACCGCGCCCACCGCCATTCTCGACGGCGAGTCGATCGCCCAGCTGATGGTCGGCCGCGAGCTTTCCAGCCTCTATCCCTCCAAGCAGGAGCCCAGCGTCGACGAAGAGGTGATGCTCGCCGTGGCGGGCCTTTCGACCCACTACGTCAAGGATGCGAGCTTCGAGGTGCGCAAGGGCGAGATCCTCGGTTTTTCCGGGCTGATCGGCTCCGGGCGCTCGGAATTGATGGAGGCCGTGGCGGGGCTGCGCCCGCGCCTTTCCGGCGAGGTTTCGGTGCGCGGGGAAAGCGTGCCGGGCGGCGATGTGCATGCCGCCAACCGCGTCGGCATCGCCTATATGACGAAGGACCGCAAGCACAAGGGCCTGCTCCTGAATTCCCGCATGACGGCGAATCTCACGCTGCAATCACTGGATAAGCACGGTCATTACGGTTATCTCAGTCCGAAGAGCGAGGCGGAGGCGCTGGAGCGTGCGCGCCGGCGCTTCGATATCCGCGTGCGCGACGGACGCGTCGTCGCCGGCCGCATGTCGGGCGGCAACCAGCAGAAGCTGCTGCTTGCCAAGGTCATGGAGACCGAGCCCGACGTCATCATCATCGACGAGCCGACACGCGGCATCGATGTCGGCACCAAGCAGCAGATCTACCATTTCATCTCGGCGCTCGCCCGCGACGGCAAGTCGATCATCGTCGTCTCTTCCGAGATGCCGGAGATCATCGGCCTGTGCACCCGCGTCGCCGTGATGCGGGAAGGGCGGATCGTCGGCATTCTCGAAGGCGAGGAGATCTCCGAGCAGGAGATCATGCGCTATTCGGCAGGGTTGAAGAAGAAGGCCGCTGCCTGAGCCTTGCGCCGGCGGCATCACACAGAATTCAAGGTTGGGGATGAACATGACGGCAAGCGAAGACGCGGTCGAAACGAAGGGCAAGGGTCGCAGCTGGCGGGATGTCGACCTGAGGGCCGTCGCGCCCTTCGCGGCGCTGGCCCTGCTGCTCGTCGTCGGCGCGCTGGTAAACCCCAACTTCATCGGCTTCACCAATCTGGCGAACGTGGCGACGCGCAGCGCCTTCATTGCGATCATTGCGGTCGGCGCCACCTTCGTCATCTCGTCCGGCGACCTTGATCTCTCGGTCGGCGCCATGGTCGCCTTCGTCGCCAGCCTCATGATCCTCTTCATGAATTCCGGCGCGATCGCCGATCCCTCGCTGATGCTGACCGCCGCGATGGTTCTTACGGTCGTCATCGGCGCGGGATGCGGCCTTCTGAACGGCCTCATCACCACCGTCGGCAAGATCGAGCCCTTCATCGCGACGCTCGGCACGATGGGCATCTATCGCGGCCTGACCACCTGGCTGTCGCAGGGCGGCGCGATCACGCTGCGCGAGCCGGAATTGCAGGCGCTCTATCGCCCGGTCTATTTCGGCTCGATCTTCGGCGTGCCGGTGCCGATCGCCGTCATCCTCGTCGTCACCGCCATCGCCGCCTTCGTTCTCTATCGCATGCGCTATGGCCGGCATGTCGTCGCCGTCGGCTCGAACAGGGACGTCGCGCGCTATTCGGGCATTCCGGTCGACCGCGTGCGCACCATCGCCTTCGTCATCCAGGGCCTGTGCGTCGCCATCGCCGTGCTGCTCTATGTGCCGCGCCTCGGCTCCACCTCGGCGACGACGGGCATCCTGTGGGAATTGCAGGCGATCACCGCGGTCGTCGTCGGCGGTACGGCGCTGAAGGGCGGGGCGGGGCGTGTCTGGGGCACGATCTGCGGCGCCTTCATCCTCGAATTGGTCGGCAACATCATGCTGCTCTCCAACTTCATCAGCGAATACCTGATCGGGGCCATCCAAGGCGCGATCATCATCATTGCGATGCTCGTCCAGCGCTCGCTGGTGCGCAAATCGTGAGACCAGGCAGTTCCAGCCATGGAATTGCGGGGAAGTAGCCGGGTCTACAGGTCGCCCGGTCTGTGAGGAAGACCTGATTTTGGGAGGAAACTCATGCGCAAGAAACTACTGGGCCTGACGGTTGCGGCATTCGCCGTCTTCACCGGCTTTGCCCACGCACAGGAAGAGAAGAAGGTGACGATCGGCGTCTCGATCCCGGCGGCCAGCCATGGCTGGACGGCCGGCGTGATCTTCCATGCCGAGCGTGTCGCCAAGCTCCTGATGGCGAGCCATCCGGGCCTCAACGTCGTCGTCAAGACATCGCCGGACCCGGCAAGCCAGGCAAATGCCGTGCAGGACCTTGCAACGCAGGGCATCGATGCGCTCGTCATCCTGCCGACGGATCCCGATCCCCTGGTCAACGCCATCAAGGAAATCAAGGACAGCGGCACCTTCGTCGCGCTGGTCGACCGTGCGCCGAGCACGAACGACAATTCCGTGCGTGACCTCTATGTCGCCGGCAACAACTTCGCGCTCGGCCAGACGGCCGGCGAATACATCAAGGCCACGACGCCGGAAGCCGAAGTCGTCGTCATCCGCGGCATGCCGATCCCGATCGACCAGGAGCGCCAGGATGGCTTCGACAAGGGCATCGAAGGCTCCAGCGTGAAGGTTCTCGATCGCCAGTACGGCAACTGGAACCGCGACGACGCCTTCAAGGTCATGCAGGACTATCTCACCAAGTACCAGAAGATCGACGTCGTCTGGTGCCAGGACGACGACATGGCCGTCGGCGTCCTGCAGGCCATCGAGCAGGCTGGCCGCACGGACATCCAGTATGTCGTGGCCGGTGCCGGCTCGAAGGACATGATCAAGAAGGTCATGGACGGCGACAAGATGATCCCGGTCGACGTGCTCTATCCGCCGGCGATGGTGGGCACTGCGCTCGAAATGACGGCCGCCAACTTCTACGGCCAGGTTCCGGTCCGCGGCGTCTACACGATCGACGCGACGCTGGTGACGAAGGACAACGCGAAGGACTTCTACTTCCCGGATTCCCCGTTCTGACCTGACGGAAACGAGCCGCCCGGGACATGATGGCCCGGGCGGTTTGACAACGACAGTTCCTCATTCTCTTCCGCCATCCTCGGGCTTGACCCGGGCATCCAGATCGCGGGCGTGGTGTGGATGGTCGGGTCAAGCCCGACCATGACGGAGGAGAAGGGTACTAGCCTTGCAAATCGGCATTGCCCACCCCGCCAAACGCCGATAGCTTTCCACGCGCTGCGGTACGTACCGCAAGAATATCGTCGGCCGCCCGCAAGGTGCGGCCCGGTCCATGGGAGGACGCCACAGATGAAGACGATCAAGGGCCCGGCCCTGTTTCTCGCCCAGTTCGCCGGTGATGCCGCACCGTTCAATTCCTGGGATTCGATCACCAAATGGGCCGCCGACATCGGCTACAAGGGCGTGCAGGTCCCGAGCTGGGATGCCCGTCTCATCGACCTCAGGAAGGCCGCCGAATCCAAGGCCTATTGCGACGACTTCGCCGGCAGGGCGCGCGAGAACGGCGTCGAGGTCACCGAACTTTCCACCCATCTCCAGGGCCAGCTCGTCGCGGTGCATCCGGCCTACGACGAGGCGTTCGACGGTTTTGCGGCGCCGGAAGTGCGCGGCAACCCGAAGGCACGGCAGGAATGGGCGGTGGAGCAGGTGAAGATGGCGCTGACGGCCTCGCGGCATCTCGGCCTCGATGCCATGGCCAGCTTTTCCGGCGCGCTCGCCTGGCCTTTCGTCTATCCCTGGCCGCAACGCCCGGCAGGCCTCGTCGAGACCGCCTTCGACGAACTGGCCAGGCGCTGGAAGCCGATCCTCGACCATGCGGAGGAAAACGGCGTCGACGTCTGCTACGAGATCCATCCCGGCGAGGACCTGCATGACGGCATCACCTACGAGATGTTCCTGGAGCGCACCGGCAACCATGCCCGGGCCTGCATGCTCTACGATCCGTCGCATTACGTGCTGCAATGCCTCGACTATCTCGGCAATATCGACATTTACAAGGACCGCATCCGCATGTTCCATGTGAAGGATGCCGAGTTCAACCCGACGGGCCGGCAGGGCGTCTATGGCGGCTACCAGGGCTGGGTGAACCGCGCCGGCCGCTTCCGCTCGCTCGGCGACGGCCAGGTCGATTTCGGCGCCGTCTTCTCCAAGATGGCGGCCAACGACTTTGCCGGCTGGGCCGTGGTGGAATGGGAATGTGCGCTGAAGCATCCGGAGGACGGCGCGCGGGAAGGCGCGGAATTCGTCAAGGCGCATATCATCCGCGTCACGGAAAAGGCTTTCGACGATTTTGCCGCCGGCGGCACGGACCAGGCGGCCAACCGGCGCATGCTGGGGCTTTGAGGGCTGTCCCTCACCCTAATCCTCTCCCCGCAGGCGGGGAGAGGGAAGGTGCCCCACGAATGGCTATTGTTTGAGGAAGACGGCGCGGCATATCCCCCTTCGCCCCGCTTGCGGGGAGAAGGTGGCCGGCAGGCCGGATGAGGGGCACCCGCCCCGGAGACACTGTAGGAGGAAACCCCATGGCAATCGAAGGAAGCGCCAGCGAGGCGCAGGAGGGCCGCATCCGGCTCGGCATGGTCGGCGGCGGCTCCGGCGCGTTCATCGGCGCGGTGCACCGCATCGCGGCGCGGCTCGACGATCACTACGAACTCGTCGCCGGTGCGCTGTCGTCTTCGCCGGAAAAGGCGGTGCAGTCGGCCCGCGAGCTCGGGCTCGATCCCGCGCGCAGCTACGGCAGCTTCAAGGAAATGGCAATCCGCGAGGCGAAGCTGAAGAACGGCATCGAGGCGGTGGCGATCGTCACGCCGAACCATGTGCATTACGAGGCGGCGAAGGAATTCCTGAAGCGCGGCATCCATGTCATCTGCGACAAGCCGCTGACCTCGACGCTCTCGGATGCGCGCAAGCTGAAGAAGCTGGCGGAGGAGAGCGATGCGCTCTTCGTTCTGACGCATAACTATACCGGCTATCCGATGGTCCGCCAGGCGCGGGAAATGGTGGCCAATGGCGATCTCGGCGCGATCCGGCTCGTGCAGATGGAATATCCGCAGGACTGGCTGACGGAGGACATCGAGTCGGGCGGCCAGAAGCAGGCGGCCTGGCGCACCGACCCCTCGAAATCGGGTGCCGGCGGCTCCACCGGCGACATCGGCACGCATGCCTACAATCTCGGCTGCTTCGTCTCCGGGCTGGAGCTCGCCGAGCTTGCCGCGGACCTCGACAGTTTCGTGCCGGGCCGCCGTCTCGACGACAATGCCCATGTGATGATGCGCTTCAAGGAAAAGGACGGGGTCGCCGCCAAGGGCATGCTCTGGTGCAGCCAGGTGGCCCCGGGCCACGAGAACGGGCTGAAGGTGCGCGTCTATGGCACCAAGGGCGGTCTCGAATGGGTGCAGGCCGATCCGAACTACCTCTGGTACACGCCCTTCGGCGAGCCTAAGCGCCTGATCACCCGGGGCGGTGCCGGCTCCGGCGCGGCGGCCGCGCGCGTCAGCCGCGTGCCCTCCGGTCATCCGGAAGGCTATCTCGAAGGCTTCGCCAACATCTATTCCGAGGCCGCCCGGGCCATCCATGCCAGGCGCAAGGGCGCGCCGGTCGATCCCGCCGTCACCTATCCGACGGTGGATGACGGCCTGAAGGGCATGCTTTTCGTCGATGCCTGCGTCCAGTCGTCGAAGAAGAACGGGGCCTGGGTCAAGGTCTGAGGTTTTCGCCGGATTGCCGGCCGCCGCCCTCCGCGGCGGCCGGCGCCTTTCAGGCGAAAATGCTGCCGAGGCGGATCACCAGTTTCTTGTCGAACAGCTGGCCCCGGTCGAACATCCAGTTCAGCGCATCGCGCGTGGTCCACGGCCGCTTGTAGGGGCGGGTGCTCGTCAGGGCCTCGAAGACGTCGCAGACCGTGGCAAGACGGATTTCCGGGCTCAGCTTGTCGGCCTTGAGGCCGAGCGGATAGCCGCTGCCGTCCAGGGCTTCATGATGGTAGCGGCAGATGTCGAGCACGAGGTCGGAGACGTTGGCCTGCCCCTTCAGCAGGCGGTATCCGAGTTCGGGGTGGCCGCGCACCAGACGTCTTTCTTCGCTGTCCAGCCGGCCGCTCTTGTTGAGAACGGTGTTCGGGATCATCAGCTTGCCGACATCGTGCAGCAGGCCGGCCACGCCGAGTTCGCGCACCGCGCTTTCATCATGGCCGAGCATGCGGGCAAGCCGCATCATGAGAGCGCTCACCGCCAGCGAATGCACATAGGTCCCCTCGTCCTTCGTCTTCAGGCGCGTGACCTTCAGGAAGACATCGGGGGCGGCGTCGATGCGGTCGGAGATCTCGTCGGCGACCGGCGACAGCGCGTCGATTTCAAGCTGGCCCGTTCGCGCCGCGTCGAAACTGTTGCGCAGCGAGCGGGTTGATTGCGCCACCGTCTCCAGCGTGCGCCTGTGCTCTTCGGCGGCCTGCGTGACGGGCACTATGCCGGTGGCGAGGTCAATGTCCACGGTGCTCTTCTGCGGATTGACCAGGGCATAGGCGGCGGAGGTCGCCAGGATGGCCCGTACGGTTTCGTCGGACTGTATGAGGAAACGTCGCCCGGAGAATTCGGCGTTCGGGCATTCCAGCGATTCCACGAACATGCCCTTCCGCACGAGATGCTTCGCAATTCGTCGTACCACGCCAGTGCCTCCGTCCCGGGCTATCGGCAGTTTAGAGGGCAAGTCCCTAAGTCTTGTTTAAGCAATCCCTGTTTAAGGGCGGCTTTGGAGTCGTCCGCTTCCAGGTGTAAAACCTGGTTTCGGATCCGAAAAACATTGATTTTTGCGATCCGGAATCATACTGCAACGTTGCAGTAACAAGATTCACACCATTCGCTGCGCGTGAGAGACGAAAATGAACGATCCCAGAATCCTGGCCGGCCGGTTTCCCGGCGACTTCGTGTTCGGCGTGGCGACAGCCGCCTTCCAGATCGAGGGCGCTGCGAAGATGGATGGCCGCAAGCCTTCGATCTGGGACGCGTTTTCCAACATGCCGGGCCGTGTTTATGGCCGTCACAATGGCGATGTGGCCTGCGATCACTACAACCGTCTGGAGGAGGATCTCGATCTCATCCAGTCGCTCGGCGTGTCGGCCTACCGGTTCTCCATTGCCTGGCCGCGCATCATTCCCGAAGGCACCGGCCCGGTGAACGAGAAGGGGCTGGATTTCTACGATCGCCTCGTGGACGGCCTCAAGGCACGCGGCATAAAGGCCTTCGCCACGCTCTATCACTGGGACCTGCCGCTGATGCTGGCCGGTGACGGCGGCTGGACGGCGCGGCAGACGGCCTATGCCTACCAGCGCTACGCGAAAACCGTGATCGCCCGGCTCGGCGACCGGCTGGATGCGGTGGCGACCTTCAACGAGCCATGGTGCTCCGTCTGGCTCGGCCATCTCTACGGCATTCATGCGCCGGGCGAGCGCAACATGGATGCGGCGCTCCATGCCCTGCATTTCACCAACCTGGCGCATGGCCTCGGCGTCGCGGCGATCCGTGCGGAGCGCCCGCAGCTTGCCACCGGCCTCGTCCTGAATGCGCATTCCATCCATGCCGGCAGCGATGGCGAGGCAGACCAGGCGGCGGCAGCGCGCGCCTTCGACTTCCACAATGGCGTCTTCTTCGGCCCGGTCTTCAAGGGAGACTATCCCGAAAGCTTCCTCTCGGCGCTCGGCGCCCGCATGCCGGCCATCGAGCCGGGCGACATGGAGACGATCAGCCAGCCGCTCGACTGGTGGGGGCTCAACTACTACACGCCGATGCGGGTTTCGCACGATCCGGCGGAGGGCGCCGAATTCCCCGCGACCGTGCCCGCACCGCCGGTCGCCGACATCAGGACGGATATCGGCTGGGAGGTGTTTGCGCCAGCGCTCGGTGACCTTATCCGCAAGCTCAACGCGGATTACGCGCTGCCCGCCTGCTACATCACGGAAAACGGTGCCTGCTACAATATGGGCGTCGAGAACGGCGCGGTCGACGACCAGCCGCGCCTCGACTATATCGCCGAGCATCTCGGCGTCACCGCGGACCTCATCCGCGAAGGGTATCCGATGCGCGGTTATTTCGCCTGGAGCCTGATGGACAACTTCGAATGGGCCGAGGGTTACCGGATGCGCTTCGGCATCGTGCATGTCGACTACGAGACCCAGCTCCGCACGATCAAGAAGAGCGGCAGATGGTATGCCGAACTCGCCGGCGCGTTTCGCAAGGGCAGGCATCGGGCCGCCTGAAACCGCCATCTGCCTTGCATTGTCGCGCGCGACGTAAAGGATTCATAACGGTTCTGCCGCATCATCCCCGCTTGGTCGGAGAAGACGATGCTGCGGCTAGCGCGCCACCTTTCAGGCATGATCGGCGCCCGACGACTTGCGGTCGTTCTGGGTGTGCTCGCCTCCTTTGCCGTCGTGGTCAGCCTTGCCACTGTCCTCGTCATGATGGCGCTCGGGTTCCTCGCGAACCGGGCGAACGAACTCGACGAGGAGCGCACGCGCCAGACCGTGTTCGGCGCGCTCTCCACCATGCGCAATTCCATGGTGACCACCGTGCGCGACTATGCCGTCTGGGACGATGCGGTCGCGGCCGTCTATGGCACGCCCGACATGCCCTGGCTCATCGCCAATATGGGTCTTGCCACGGAGGGTGGGCCGCTTTTCGATACGGTTTTCCTGGTCGACGAGACGGGCAGGACGATGCTCGCCTATCGCAACGGTGCGCCCGTTAAGGCCGATGCACGCAGCTATGGCGGCGCCGCCTTCCTGGAGATGCACCGCAAGATCCTGCGCGCCGGGCTGGAGCCGGGCGCGGAACTCGGCGTCTTCCTGCAAACGCCGGATGGGCCTGCGGTCGGTGCCACCTCCGCCATCCGGCCGGTTTCCAGCGCGGTCGAGGCTCCGGCGGACGCGTTGCGCACGCTCTTCATCATCCGCCACCTGACACCCGCCCGCATTTCCCGAATTGCCGACAATTTCCTGATCTCGGGCCTGTTGCTGGCGGAATCGGCTCCTTCGAGCGGGCCTGCCGTGCCCCTTGCCGATCCGGACGGAAAGACCCTCGGCTTCCTCTCCTGGACGCCGGATGCGCCGGGTAACCAGAGCTATGCGCAGGTGCGCCCGCTCGTGCTTCTGGCGCTCGCCGGAGTCGTCGTCTTCTTCGCCCTCCTCGTGCTGACCGGTGCCGCCTTCGCCATACGCCTCAAGGCGGATGAAAACACGGCGCGGACCCAGGCCCTCACCGACAGGCTCAGCGGCCTCAAGAACCGCACCGGCCTCTATCTCGGCCTTGACGAGTTGACCGCCCGCGCGAGGGCGGAGGAGCGCGACGTCGTGATGCTCTATCTCGATCTCGACGGCTTCAAGGACGTCAACGATTTTTACGGCCACGCGGTCGGCGACAGGCTGATCCGCGGGGTTTCGGCCGGGCTTTCCCGTCTCGTCCCGGCCAAGGCCATGCTGGCGCGCATCGGCGGCGACGAGTTCGCCATCGCCTTCATCGACAGGCCCGACGGGCCGGAGGCCGAGCGCCTCACCCGCTCCATCCTGGATTTCTTCTCCGAGCCCTTCGCGATCGGCGAGCGCGTTGCCGTCGTCGGCGCCAGCATCGGCATTGCCGTTTCGCGCAAGGGGGCGGTCGGGGGCGAGGAGCTTCTGCGCCGGGCGGATGTCGCCATGTACCGGGCCAAGCATGCCGGCCGCGGCCGTGCGATGTACTATGAGACGCTGATGGACGACGACCGCGACGAACGGCGGGAAATGGAGGAGGCGCTGAGGGCTGCGGTGGCACGCGGCGAGATCGACGTCGTGTTCCAGCCGATCGTCGGGGCACGGAGCCGGACGATCTGCGGCGTCGAGGCGCTTGCCCGGTGGTATCGCGGCGGAACGAAGCCGGTGCCGCCGGATGTCTTCATTCCACTGGCGGAGGCGACCGGCATCATCGATGCACTCGGCCCGCTCATCCTCAGGCGGGCCTGCGCGGCGGTGCGCAACTGGCCGGACATCGATATTTCGATCAACGTCTCGCCGGCGCAGTTCCGCAATCCCTATTTCCCCGATCAGGCGCTCGGCATCATCGCGGAGGCGGGCATCGCGCCGTCCCGTGTCACGCTGGAGATCACCGAGGGCTACTTCATCCAGAATCCCGGCCGTGCGAAACTCGTCATGGACCGGCTGAAGGCCGGCGGCGTGCGCATCGCGCTCGATGATTTCGGTGCCGGCTTTTCCAGCATCGGCTACCTCATCCGCTTCGGCTTCGACCGCATGAAGATCGACCGCTCGCTCACCGTTGCCGGGGAACAGTCGCCGAAGGGCGGGGCGATGCTGCAGGCGACGGTGGCGCTCGCCGCCTCCTTCGATATGCCGGTAACGGCCGAAGGGGTGGAGACGGCCGAGCAGGCCGCCTTCCTGCATCTGTGCGGCTGCGACCAGCTGCAGGGCTATTTCTTCGGCAAGCCGATGAGCGAGAGGGCGATAAGCGACCTGCTGGCCCCGCCCGTCGATGTCGAGGCCGCGGCCGGTTGATTATTTGCCGAGGTGACGCTCGCCGCGCTTCCTTGCAAGATCCATCTGCATCTGCCGCTGGCGGAAGCGCAGGCGATCCTCCTCACTGCGCGTTGCATGACAATGCGGGCAGGAGACGCCGGCCTCGTAGAGCGGCGAGGCGATCTCTTCCGCGGTCAACGGATGTCGGCAGGCGCGGCAGAGCTTGTGCTCGCCCTCTTCCAGGCCGTGCAGAACGGAGACGCGCTCGTCGAAGACGAAGCAGGCGCCTTCCCAGAGGCTGTCCTCCGCCGGCACCTCCTCGAGATATTTCAGGATGCCGCCCTTGAGGTGGTAGACCTCGTCGAAGCCCTGTTCCTTCATGAAGGCGGTCGCCTTTTCGCAGCGGATGCCGCCGGTGCAGTACATGGCGATCTTCGGCTTGTTGTGCAGGCCGGTATGGCCCCGCACCCAGTCCGGGAACTCGCGGAACGTCTTCGTGTTCGGATCGACCGCGCCCTTGAACATGCCGATCGCCGTCTCGTAGTCGTTGCGCGTGTCGATGACGATGGTATCGGGATCGGAGATCAGCGCGTTCCAGTCCTCAGGCGCCACATAGGTGCCGACGGAGCGCGTGGGGTCGATGTCCTCGACGCCCATGGTGACGATTTCCTTCTTCAGCCGCACCTTCATGCGCAGGAAGGGCATTTCGGCCGCATGGCTCTCCTTGTGCTCCAGCGCGGCAAACTCCGGCTGGCTGCGCAGGAAGGCGAGCACCCGGCGGATGCCATCCGCCGGACCGGCGATCGTGCCGTTGATGCCCTCGTGGGCGAGCAGCAGCGTGCCGCGCACGCCGTTCTCCTCGCAGAGCGCCTGCAAGGGCGCGCGCAGCGCGGCAAAGCGCGGAACCGCGACGAAGTGATAGAGCGCGGCGACAAGGAAGCCGCTGGCCGGGACGGGCGAGGAAATCTCTTGGGTCATGGCCGCCACATACAACCTTGCGGCTTTTCAGGCAATGCGGCGCGGCGGCTCAGGCGAGCTGGTGCAGCCGCGCGCCGTCGCTGATGCCGAGCGCCATGGACTGGTTGGAATACTGGCTTTCGCCCGTCACTTCCCGCCCCACCCAGTTGGGCAGCTCCGGTTCGTCATGGATCGAGGCAAGCTCGACCTCGGCGATCACAAGCCCGCGATGGGCGCCTTCATAGACGTCGACTTCCCAGATGTGGCCCTCGTGCGGCACCTTGTAGCGGACCTTCCGGATGACATTGCCGATGGCATGGCGCAGCATGTCCTCGGCCTCGTCGCGGTCGATCTCGAATTCGTATTCGTCGCGCACCAGCGCGGTATGCCCGACCTTGAGGGTGATGCGTGCCTGCCCGTTGCCGTAGATGCGGACCCGTAGCGACCGGTCGTCCTGGGCGACGATATAGGCCTGCCGGATAGCGATTCCTTCGTCTGCGAAGGTGCGCCACCGCTGGCCCGACACCAGGAACTTCCGCTCGATCTCTTTCGCCATAGGCTCGCTTTCGCTGTTGGAGATGGGCTTGGGCGAGGGGAAGACTTGCACGATAAGTCTGTCATGACAAGAGAAGCCTTCATGCTTTAGGCTCGACACGACGTCGCAGACGCGCTATTCGGATGAAAATTCAATCGTTTTAAAAGGTTGTGCCATGTGCGAGAAGAACGCCAAGCTCCTTTCCGTCCTGAAGCTGCAGCCGGTTGTTCCGGTGCTGGTCATCGATGACCTGTCGACCGCCGTTCCGCTGGCTCGCGCCCTGGTGGCGGGCGGCCTCAAGGCCATCGAGATCACGCTGCGCACGCCTGCCGCGCTGGAAGCGATCCGCGCGGTCGCCAATGAGGTCGAGGGCGCCGTCGCCGGCGCCGGCACGATCCTCAATGCCGCGCAGTTCGAGGCGGCGGTGGAGGCCGGCTCGCAGTTCATCGTCAGCCCGGGCACGACGCAGGAGCTGATCGACGCGGCTGCCGACAGCGATATCCCGCTGCTGCCGGGTGCCGCCACGGCCAGCGAAGTCATGGGCCTTCGCGAAGAGGGCTACCAGGTGCTGAAGTTCTTCCCGGCCGAGCAGGCCGGTGGCGCCGCCTACCTGAAGTCGCTGTCCTCGCCGCTGGCCGGTACGCTGTTCTGCCCGACGGGCGGCATTTCGCTTGCCAATGCCCGCGACTATCTCTCGCTCCCCAATGTCGTCTGCGTCGGCGGCTCCTGGGTGGCGCCGAAGGACCTCGTCGCCAAGGGCGACTGGGCGGGCATCACGAAGCTCGCCGCGGAAGCGGCGGCGCTGAAGGGCTGAGGCAGGTTCAGCGGATTTGCAGACGGGCGGCCCTTGGTCGCCCGTTATGCGTTTGTAATTGCGGTCGTGCATTCCTATCTTGCCTTGCTGTCGGCCCTTGCGATGACAAGAGAACAAGCGAAACGGAGACCGCCCATGTTTGACGCCAAGAAGTTGCTTGACCAGTTCCTCGGTTCCCAGGTGCCCGGCGCCGGCGGATCCGTGCGCGACCGTGCCGGCCAGGTGACACAGCTCGCCAAGGACAACCCGCTTGCCACCATTGCGATTGCCGGCGTCCTGCTCGGAACGGATGGCGGGCGCAAGGTCGCCGGTTCCGCGCTCAAGCTCGGCAGCCTCGCCGCCATCGCCGGCCTCGGCTACCAGGCCTACAAGAACTACAAGGCCGGCCAGAACCCGGTCGAGACCACGCAAGGCGCGACACCGGAACTCTTGCCGCCGCCGACCGATTCCGGTTTCCATCCCGAGGCCGTCAGCACCGATTTCGCCCTCATCCTCGTGCGCGCCATGATCGCCGCCTCGCGCGCCGACGGCCATATCGACGAGGCCGAACGCGCCCGCATCATGGACAAGCTGAAAGTGTCCGGCCTTGGCGCCGACGCGGCGCAGTTCCTTGAGGACGAGCTTGCCAATCCGGTGGACCTCGACGCGATCATCGGGGCGGCGAAGACCGAGGAGCAGCGCGTCGAGCTCTACACCGCCTCGCGCCTCGCCATCGAGCCGAAGTCGCGCGCCGAACGCGGTTATCTCGACCTGCTCGCCGGCCGCCTCGGCCTGCCGGACGCGCTGGTCGACCATATCGAGGCGACGGTTTCCGCCGCCACCGTGTGAACCTTTCGGGGGCGGCCGAACGCCGCTCCCCGTTTTGCGCATTGCGCGGGCAGGGCGCCTGCTCTATCCCTTCGGCAAGACCGAAGGAGAATTCTCATGCGCGATCTCAAAGACTGGAAAGGGTGCCCGGCCCCGTCGCCCGTCGCCCTCGAAGGCCGCACCGTGCGTCTGGAGCCCTATGAGCGCGCGAAACATCTCCAGGCACTCTGGGATGCGTTCGGCGGCATGCAGATCAATCCGCTGTTGCGCTATTTCACGCAGGCCGATTTTGCCGGTATCGAGGATTTCGATGCCTGGTCGGAATCGGTCATCAAGTCCGGCTGGGTGCGCGAGGTCATCATCGACAAGGCGGCCGGCAAGGTCGTCGGCATGGCGCATTACATGCGGCCGGACCCGGCGAACGGCGTGGTCGAGATCGGCGGCATCGCCCATGGCGGCGGCATGTCCCGCTCGCCGCTTTCCACCGAGGCGCAGTACCTGCTCGCCAAGCACGTCTTCGAGGACCTCGGCTATCGCCGCTACGAGTGGAAATGCCACAACGGCAACGCGGCCAGCAAGCGCACCGCCACCCGCCTCGGCTTCACCTTCGAGGGTGTCTTCCGCCAGCACATGCTGTCCAAGGGCGAGAACCGCGACACCGCCTGGTTCTCGATCATCGACGGCGAATGGCCTATTCTTGCCAAGGCCTTCGACGCCTGGCTCTCGCCCGACAATTTCGATGCCGGCGGCCAGCAGAAACGTCGCCTCGAAGACATCCGCGCCGAGATCAAGGCGGGCGCGGCATGAGCGGGGAGCGCAAGGGCAAGTCGCCGGCGCTGGCCGCGCTCCTCATCCTGTTCGGAACGGGCGTGGTGTTCTATTTCCTGCCGAGCGTGATGATCGCGCTCGGCGACGTCTCGCCGTGGCTGGCGGGCGTCTTCGGCACGCTGCTCGTGCTCGGTTTCTTCCTGCTCTTCTGGCTCCGGGCGCGCTACCAGCGCAGCCGTGGCAATTAGCGCGCCGTCTCAGCCCTGCAGCGCGGCGCCGAGCAGGAGCAGTCCCAGCACCATGACCAGCGCGGCGCCGCCGATCTCGATGGCGCTGCCGACGCGGGCGGCCGCCGCGCCGTTGCCGGCGAAACGCACGGCCGCGCCCTTGGCCGTGACGGCGAGGGTGGCGAGGATGGAAACGGTGATGGCCGTGCCGATCGACATGGCGACGACGGCGAGCACGCCGCCGAGATAGAGACCGTTCAGAAGCGCGAAGCTCAGCACGATCAGCGCGCCCGAGCAGGGCCTGAGGCCCACGGCGACGATGGCCGACCAGGCCTCGCGCAGTGCAAAGCGCTCGCCCTTCAGCAGCGAGGGATCCGGCGCGTGGGCATGGCCGCAGGTCGAGCAGATTTCACCGGCATGGTGGTGGTGGTGGTGCGCATGGCCATAGTGACCATGATCGTGCACTTCGACCGCCTGGGCGCCGAGCGCCGAGGCCCGGCGTTCCGCCGGCCGCAGCTTCCTGAAGAGCAGCCAGGCGCCGAAAACGGCGATGAGGGCATAGCTGCCGATTTCGAGCGCCCGGGTGGCATCGGTCATCGAGACCGTGGTGCCGCGCAGGAAGAGATAGGCCGCGCCGACGAGCAGGATGGCGACGATGCCCTGCAGGATCGAGGAAAGGAAGGAGAGCAAGACGCCGCGCTTCAGCTCGACCTCGTTCGCCAGCATGTAGGAGGAGATGACGGCCTTGCCGTGGCCGGGGCCGGCGGCATGGAAGACGCCGTAGGCGAAGGAGAGGCCGACCAGCGTGGAGGCCGCCCAGGGATTTTCGCGCATCTCCTTCAGTGCGCCGGTCATGGCGCGGTAGAAGCCCTGCTGCTGCGCGTTGATCCAGCCGAACAGACTGCCGAAGGTGCCCGTCGTGTTGAAGCCGGGTTCGGCCGAGCCGATACCGAGCGGCGACTGGGCGTGGGCAAGGCCGGCGGTCGCGGCGATTACGAGCGTCAGCGTGAGAAGGCCGAGAGCCCGGCCGCGGGTCAGCATGTCAGCTCCAGACGGGTGGCGAAGAGTTTCGACATGTCGGTGCCGGCCGGGTCGTTGAAGAAGGCTTCCGTCAGGCTGTCCTGGTTCTGGGCGAGCACCTCGTCCGGGTCCGGCCGCACGACGGCCCGCTTGCAGGCAGCGAACTTGTCGCCGACGGCGATGAGGTCGTCATCCGAGGCGAAGTCCATCGCGGCATACATGGTGGGATCGTAGACGCCGAAGGTGAGCTTGCCCTTGAGCGGCATGGCCTCGCCCGGCTTGACGGTGAAGAACATCAGCAGCTGGCCGTCCTTGTAGTCGACGTTGATCGCGTCGGGCTTGGCGACCTTGATGGTTTTGCCGTCCTCGGTGATCGTCGTGTAGTAGCTGAACTCTTCCAGCGATTCGAGCACGGTCTGGCCGACTTCGGCCAGTTCGTCCGGGTCGAGTTCGGCGTTGCTGTTCTTGTCGAAATCCATCACGACGCTGGCCGAGAACATCTCGTCGAAACGCCAGACATTGCGCAGTTCGCTGACCGTGCCGTCCTCGCCGGCCACCACCTCCAGCCGCGCCTCCGCGAAGATATGCGGATGGGCGAGGGCCGCAGCCGGGGCGATGATGGCTGCTCCGGCAACGAGGAGGGGGAGGAATCGCATGGGGTATGTCCTCTCGCGGCGGCGTTCAGAATCGACCGGTTGAATGTAACGCAAATGGGTCGGAATTGGGACCTCTCCTCGGCCGCCTCAAGCCTCGATGCCGGGATTGCGGCGGAACCAGCCGTGCAGGAAGTCGACGAAGGTGCGCACCTTCGCCGGCAGGTAGCGGCGGTGCGGATAGATCGCGTAGATGCCGCGGTCCGTCGGCAGGTAATCCTCCAGGATCGAGATGATCCTGCCGCTGTCGAGGCAATGACGGGCGATGAAGGCCGGCACCTGCGCGACGCCGAGGCCGCTCGCCGCCGCGCGCACCGCCGCCGTCGGGCTGTTCACCTCGATATGGCCGCCGACCGGCACGGAAAAGCCCGTGCCCTTCTCGTCGATGAAGCGCCAGTTGCTGTGCGACTTGCCGTTGGTGTCGATGATGCAGGGCAGGCGGGCGAGGTCGCTTGGATGGTTGATCGGGCCGACCCGTTCGAGAAATTCCTCGCTGACGCAGATCTTCAGGTAGAAATCGCCGAGCTTGCGCGCGATGAGGGCGGAATCCTCGAGCCGCGTGATGCGGACGGCGACGTCGAAGCCTTCCTCCACGAGATCGACGAAACGGTCGTCCGAGACGATTTCCAGCGACAGTTCCGGATGCTCCTTGCCGAAATCGATGAGCGACTGGCCGATATCGGCGTCGACGAAGGTGCGCGGGGCGGAGACTTTCAGCTTGCCGCGCAGGTCCGTGTTCTTCTCGCGCACGAGATCGGCAAGGTTGTCGATCTCCTTCAGGATGTCGGAGGCGGTGCGGTAATAGGTATGGCCGGCCTCGGTCATCGAGAACTGGCGGGTCGTGCGATTGAGCAGCAGCGTGCCGAGTTCGTCTTCCAGTTCGCGCACATATTTCGAAAGCAGCGCCTTGGACCGGCCGGTCTTGCGCGAGGCGGCGGAGAAGCCTTCGGCGTCGACGACGTCGATGAAGGCGCGAATTCGGGTCAGAGTATCCATGTGTCCCCATTCGGCTGCGGCCGAAACGGTGGCCGGTGCGTTATCAACATGCTCTAGAAAACCAGTCCGGCGAATGTCGTGGCTGCCGGAATATTTTCAATAGCGTTCCGCAAAAAACCTCTTGATTACGACAGCGATTCTTCTTATCTCCCGCCTTGCCCAAAGTCGCACGTGCCTGTGGGTGTCCGCCGACCCTCGAATTGGTGAGGAAATCGGTAAGGTACCTGGAATTAACCCCTCCAGTCGTTTCTCCGGCCAACCGGAAGAGCGAGGACATCTTGAAGCAACGACGGTGCGGGCCTTTCTGGTGTCTGCCGGCTTTCCAACAGCCGGGGTTACTGAAGAGGCACACCTTCATTGCCGGACGTGCGGTCGGGTTCTCCCACCAATCCATGGCAGACAAAGCCGAATTGAAGCCTAGGCGGGCTTCGGTTCACCGTTCGCGCATGATGCGCATGCTTGGTCCGGGGTCTCCACCGGCTGGTTCCAGAGCGTGCCTGCATTCTGCCCTTTGTCCTCCGGGTTTTCCCGGAGCAACCTGGATATGGGGAATACCGAGATGACCTCTGCACGTATTATCGACTTCCTGAACACCCGACGTCCCGACGGCCCGTGCCTCGTGGTCGACCTCGATGTCGTGCGCGACAATTTCAAGGCCTTCCGCCACGCGCTGCCCGACAGCGCCATCTACTATGCCGTCAAGGCCAACCCGGCGCCGGAAATCCTGCGCCTGCTCGCCTCCATGGGCTCCAACTTCGATTGCGCGTCCGTCGCCGAGATCGAAATGGCGCTCGACGCCGGCGCGACCGCTTCCCGCATCTCCTTCGGCAACACGATCAAGAAGGAGCGTGATGTCGCGAAAGCCCATGCGCTCGGCGTCTCGCTCTTCGCCGTCGACAGCCATGAGGAAGTCGAGAAGATTTCCCGTGCCGCGCCCGGCGCGCGCGTGTTCTGCCGCGTGCTGACCGATGGCGAAGGTGCCGAATGGCCGCTGTCGCGCAAGTTCGGCTGCGTGCCGCAGATGGCCGTCGACGTGCTCGTCTACGCCCACCAGCTGGGCCTGACGTCCTACGGCGTCTCGTTCCATGTCGGCTCGCAGATGACGAAGCTCGATGCCTGGGATTCGGCGCTTGCCGATGCCAAGCGCGTCTTCGTGCAGCTTGCCAAGCAGGGCATCGAGCTGAAGATGGTCAACATGGGCGGCGGTTTCCCGACGAAGTACCTGCGCGACGTTCCGTCCGCCGAAGCCTATGGGCAGGCGATCTTCGGCGCGTTGAAGAAGCACTTCGGCAACCAGATCCCGGAAACCATCATCGAGCCGGGCCGCGGCATGGTCGGCAATGCGGGCGTCATCAAGGCGGAAGTCGTTCTCGTCTCGAAGAAGTCCGACAACGACAACCACCGCTGGGTCTTCCTCGACATCGGCAAGTTCGGCGGCCTTGCCGAAACCATGGACGAGGCGATCCGCTACCCGATCCGCACCGTGCGCGATCAGGACGAGATGGAGCCCTGCGTGCTCGCCGGCCCGACCTGCGATTCGGCCGACGTGATGTACGAGAAGAACATGTATCCGCTGCCGATCACCCTTACGATCGGCGACGAGGTCCTGATCGAGGGCACCGGCGCCTACACGACGACCTATTCGGCCGTCGCCTTCAACGGCTTCGAGCCGCTCAAGGCCTACGTCATCTGACCACCCGGCGCTCCCGTCCCTGCGGGAGCGCCGGCCTTCACAATTCGTTCCGGATACCGTTTGAATCGGTTTTGAGTGCGGGAGGCCCAGAGATGGCCACTGTTCTTGATTCTGTCCGCGCGTTCTTCGCGCATGCCGCTTTCACCATCGACCTGGAAAACAACGGCGACGTCGTTGCGCGCGAACGTCTGCTCGACCGCGTCATGGGCGAGGCTCGCTTCCGCAAGTCGTCGGAAAAGATCCGCCGGGGCCGCATGCCGGCCGAAGGCCTCGCGCTTGTCGCCCGCGATGCGGATGGCCATGTCATTGGCACCGTTCGGCTGTGGAATGTCGAGGCGGGCGTCGATCCGGACGGCAACGCCGTGCCGGCGCTGCTGCTCGGCCCGCTCGCCGTCGATTGCGAACACGAGGGCAAGGGCATCGGCGGCGCGCTGATGCGGGCGGCGATCACCGAGGCGCGGGGCCGCGGCCACGGTGCGGTGCTGCTGATCGGCGATCCGGAATATTACGAGCGCTTCGGCTTCTTCGCCGACAAGGCGCGGCATCTCGTCATGCCCGGCCCGTTCGAGCGCCGCCGCTTCCTCGGGCTGGAGCTGAAGGACGGCTGGCTGGCCGGTGCCGCCGGCGTGCTCGTCCCAAGCGGTCGCCGCCGGGTGGCGGCGGAGCTGCGCAAGGCGGCCTGAGGACGGGGCCGGCAACCTGCCGGCTCTTTGCCGTTTGATACGTGTCATTGTTTTAATTGGATGATTGTCAAGATTGGCGCGAATATCGCGCCAATCTCCCCATTCGCCTGCCGCTGTTTGATCCATCTCAAAGGAGCCTCGCACCCTGCCGCTCCATAGTCGCCCTCGCAAAGACGAGTCGCGTTTGATGGAGAGACGACATGAAGGGAAATTGGATGGGGCGTGCCGCCCTTGCCGCCGGTCTGGCGCTGCTGGCTGGGCAGGCATTCGCTGCCGATCTTGAGGAGCGCATGGCGCCGTCGGAGGCGACCGTTGATTTCGCGGCGCAGAGCCCCTGGCAGATCCGCGTGCGCGGCCTCGGCGTCATCACGAACGATTCCGGCTCGGTGAACGGTATCCCGAGTTCGGACCTCTCCTATACGGATACGGTCATTCCGGAGCTCGACATCTCCTACTTCTTCACCGACAACATCGCAGCCGAACTCATTCTCGGCACGACCTATGCGAATGTCCATGCGGACGGCGCGATCGAGGGCCTCGGCAAAGTGGGCAAGGCCTGGCTGCTGCCGCCGACGGTGACCCTGCAATATCACTTCACCGATTTCGGCGCCTTCAAGCCTTATGTCGGCGCCGGGGTGAACTACAGCCTTTTCTATGAGCAGTCCGGCTCGGGCAGGTTCTCCAATCTCGACATCGAGAACAAGGTGGGCGCGGCCCTGCAGGTCGGCTTCGACTATATGCTGGACGACCACTGGGGCGTGAACTTCGACGTGAAGAAGATCTTCCTCGAGCCCAAATGGAAGGTCGATTTCGACGGCGCGCCGCTCACCGGCAAGGCGAAGCTCAATCCCTGGCTCGTCGGTGCCGGCGTCACCTACCGCTTCTGACGGTGGGATTCCGAAGCGCCCGCCCGCCGCCCGGCAGGGTGGGCGCCTTCAACATTGCGTGAAAGCCGGCGATCGGCCATGAATTCGCGCGGGCCTGCGCCTATGTGCCATGACATGAGGACGCACGCTCTTATTGCCGGACTTTCGCTCGCGCTCGCCATCTCGTCGCCGCCTGCCGTTCATGCGCAGCAACCGGCCGTCGTGCAGCCGGCGCAGACGATTGCCGAGACGCTGGAGGCTGCCGCCGCGCTGTCGCAGCTAAGGGCCGTCGTCGTGGCGCGGGACGGCGAGATCGTCGCCGAGCGGGGCTATGGCGGCCATACGCCGGCCGAAAGCACCAATATCAAGTCCGCTTCCAAATCGATCATCTCCGCCCTTGTCGGCATCGCGATCGACAAGGGCCTGCTGGAAGGCGTCGACCAGCCGATCGCACCGATCCTTTCCGGCGACCTGCCGGCGGAACGCGATCCGCGGCTCGATCGCATCACGATCGGCCATCTCCTCTCCATGCAGGCGGGGCTGGATCGCACCTCCGGCGGCAATTACGGGCGCTGGATCGCCAGCCGCAACTGGGTGCGTGCCGCGCTCGCCATGCCCTTCGTCGACGAGCCGGGCGGCCGCATGCTCTATTCGACCGGCTCCACGCATCTGCTTTCGGCCATCCTGACGAAGGTCGGGGGCAAATCCACCCTGCAGCTTGCGCGCGACTGGCTGGGGCCGGTCGAGGGCTTTCGCATCGGCGCCTGGGACCGCGACCCGCAGGGCGTATATCTCGGCGGCAACCAGATGGCGATGAGCACCCGCTCGCTGCTGGCCTTCGGCGAGCTCTATCGCAATGGCGGGCGCACGGCAAAGGGCGAACAACTCGTGCCGGAAGACTGGATCCGTCGGTCCTGGACGTCGCGCACCAATTCCCGCTTCTCCAACGACGGCTACGGCTATGGTTGGTTCGAACGCGTGATCGGCGGCAGGACGGTCCATTTCGCCTGGGGTTTTGGCGGCCAGATGCTCTATGTCGTGCCCGATCTCGGCCTGACGGTCGCCATGACCTCCGACGAGAGCGGGCCGTCCGCGCGCTCCGGCTACCGCGACGAGCTGCACGACCTTCTGGCGAAGATCATCGGCACCGCGGAGGGCTGAGGCGGCCCAGGTCGCCGCGCGGTGGTAAAGGCAAGGCATCCGGCAAGCGCCGGCAGCGCGCCGCAGATGCGGTCGAGCCGGCGGCGGATTTGACAGGAGGCCGGCCAGGCCTTATGTGCGAGGGCAAGGGTGAGAGCCCCTGCCGTCCGCGAGCGCAAGCTTTGGTGAAGTCTCTCCTTCGGAAAATCGGTCTTCCAGCATCAGGCATGCGAACCGGTGGCAATGCGGGCTCCCCCCGAAAAGACGCATGCACCGACTGGAGATTCGACATGCGTTCATCATCGACGCCCCTTCCATCGCTTGACGCCCTGAAAGACCAGGCAAAGCGGCTGCGCGCCCGCTTTTGCGAGGACGGCCAGGCCCTTTCCCATTCGCGCGCCCTCGAACTCGTAGCCGCCCAATACGGCTTTCGCGACTGGAACACGCTGCACGCGGCGGCCGGCAACCGGCCGCCGTTCAATCCGTGGATGCTTGGCGCGCGCGTGCGCGGCCACTATCTCGGCCAGCCTTTCGACGCGCAGGTGCTGGGCGTGCAGGCGCTGACCGGTCAGCCCGGCCGTTACCGCATGGTGCTGCATTTCGACGAGCCGGTCGATGTGGTGACCTTCGACAGCTTCTCCGCTTTTCGCCAGCGCGTGCATTGCACCGTCGATGAAACGGGCAGGACCATGGAAAAGACCTCGAACGGCCGGCCGCATCTCGAACTCGAATGGTGAGGCCTTTCGGCTTCATGCAAAAGCGTGAAGACAAAGAATTGCAGCGTTTTCGCGATTCGAAGAAAAGCGGGAATGATCTAAAACGAACCGGCAAACCGCACTGCAAGGCCGTCGATCTTGAAATCGGCGGCCTTGTCGTTTTCGCGGCGCACGAGATGGCTGTATTCCAGCGCCATCGTTGCGCCCCTGGGCAGCGTATAGGTCAGCGTGGCGGCGACCGACTTCGTGCGCGTGCGGTAGTCGTAGTAGAGCCAGTCGCTATAGGCCTGCTCGTAGGCGAGCGTCAGCTTCAGCTTTTCCGTCAACGCCTTTTCCAGCGAAAGGCCGACCGTGCGCACATCCTCGGCGAGCGGATCGTCGATATCGACGAGGCGGAGGTCGCGTGCCAGTTTTGCCTTCAGCACGGCCTTGTGCGGCAATTGCCAGGTCGCCTCGCCCTTGAAGAAGGGACGGGCGTGTTCGACGGTCGTGCCGAGGTAGGGGCTGGCGATGCCGACGACGCCGGCCTCGGCCATCAGGGTGATGCCGTTGCCGTAGGCCCGGCCATAGGCGAGCGACCCGCGCAACGTTTCGGCCGGAAAGCGACCGAACGTCCTGCGCTCGGAGCCGGCAATGCGGCTCGCCCTGTATTGCAGCGTGGCGCCCGCCTCGCCGCCGAGCAGCGGACGGATCTGGCCGCCCGTGAGGTCGAGCAGGCTGTAGCCGGCGTCGAGCTGGGTCGGCTTCAGGCCGGCAAGCGTGAAATGCGCCTTGCCGCGGTCAAGGTTCGAGAGGGTCGCGGTCAGATGGTTGCGGCCGCCCCAATGGTCGACCGTCAGGCCGGCGCTCGCCGTCGCGAAGACATCGTCCTTGCGATAGCCGATCAACGCACCGGGCAGGGCGAGAAAGATATCGCCCGTGCGCCGGTGCTCAAGTCCGCCCTTCAGGGTGAGCTTCGCCGACTTGCTGAGATCATGGGCGTAGCCGAATTCGATCCCGGCCGTGCGTTGGTCCGCGAAACGATATTTCGGCACACGCCGGGCACTCATGTTCAGCGCGTAGGCGAACTGGGAGTCCTCCAGCGCCAGGCTGCCGCGCAAGCCGAGTTTCGCCTCGCCGAAGGCGGCCGAAAGATGGGTCGGATCCTGAAAAATATTCGACGTCCAGCCCATGCCGGTCTTGTAATCGACGGTTGAATCGGCTTTTGCCGGGTTGTGCCCGGCCAGCATCGCAGCCGCACAAACGAAGCCACCAAGAAAGCGCATCAGATCCTGTTCCTGTCCGTTTCTGGAACGGAATCCTAGGGTTGCATGGTTAAAAATTCCCTCAATGGTTGATATTAAACTTGATGTCGCAATTTATGCTACCTGAAATTGATTTTGGTTGGGAATTGTTAAACTTGTCTACGTTATGGTTAACTCTTTGCTATGATTGGGAAATCGGGTTGAGTAAATCGATGCTTATATTACCTTCGATTGCGTACCAGAGAGGTACACAACCAAAGGAGAGAGAGCATGAACAAGACCCGCATCATCGCCATCGCAACCGTCTTCGCAATCGCCGGCGCCGGCCAGGCATCGGCCGGTGGCCTGCTTGGCGGCCTCGGCATCCTGAACAACAACAAGACGGGCAGCGTGGTGATCGCCCCGAGTGTCGGCGTCGGCGAAATCCTCAGCGACAACGATAACAACAAAGTGCTGAACGGCGTGCTCAACGGCACCCTGTCGGGCATCCTCAACGGCAATACGCTGGGCATTCTCGGCGGCAGCGACTGCGGCTGCAAGAAGCGCAAGCACTGACCGCACCATCCCCGCCCTTGTGGTCCGTGGGCCCGGGAGAGCGCTGCTCTCCCGGGCTTTAACCGTTCGGTGCGGCGGTTACCTGCGCTTCAGGACGCCGATGCCGAGGAAGTGGCCGTCGACCGATTCGTATTGCTGGGTGAAGTCCCAGGCTTCGAACTCGCTTTCGGCCTGCTTGATGTAGTTCCAGAAGAGCGTCGTGCCTGCGCAGGCCTGCGAGGATATGTCGTGATGCACGATGATGCCGGCCTGCTTGCGTACCATCAGGTGGTCGTACATCACGCCGTGCAGCGAATGGTCGCCGTCGATAAACACCATATCGGGCTTGAACGAGCGCAGGTAGTCGCCAACCTGCTGGGAGGTCGACAGGTCCTGGATGTAGTGCACGGGCGTGGAGGAGATTTCCCGATACTTTTCGATGAACGGCGTCGGCTCGATCGGATCGATGGCGAGGGAAAACTCCAGCGGCGCGCCGATCTTCTTCAGCCATTCGTTCACCAGGATGAACGTTCCGCCCCACCGGCAGCCGATTTCCGTGAAGTTGCGGACCTGCCGGGCATTGTGGGACAGCCAGACGAGATAGCGGGCGAGCTGGGAAGGATACTGCCACAGGTGCAGGCCCTTGCCGAAATAGGGGGAAAGCTCGTTCGGCTGCTGTTCGAGATATTCGTCGTTCAGGCCGAGTTCGGGGATCAGCTGCCGCTCGATGTACTGGATGTCGTAGCATTTCGCGCTGGGCAGGTTGCGGATGGTTTCTATCGCGCTTTCCACCGAGCCGGAGATGCTCGCATAATATTGGTATTTCTCAATCATCCGAACCGTCCTTTGGTACGCGCAATTGGCCGCCTTCGCGTGGGAGACGGCTGCGCGGGGGATCGCGGCCCGTCGGGCCCGATCCCGGTAAAAAAGCAAGGTTGTTTCGCGAGCGCATGGCTGCCCGGCCCCCGGAAATCCCCTTGGGACCTCTAGAGGCGCAGGCTTGCTTCAAGCTGATGATGGTGCCTGGCTCAGCCGGCCAGGTCGATGACGCCGCAATCGCCGGCTTCGCTGGCGAAGGCGAGGAGCTTTCCGTTGCCGCTCCAGGCCAGGGAGGTGACCGCGCCCTTGCCGGGGCGGCGCAGCAGCACTTCGCGGCTGTCGGCAAAACGGGCGGCCAGCACCATGCCGTCGGAATAGCCGATGGCGACGACCTCTTCCGCGGGATGACAGGCGACGCAGGTCACCATCACGTCGGCGCGGGTGCCGAGTTCCAGCGGTGGCTTGCCCATCGGCCCGTCCTTGGCGGAGAACGGCCAGACGATCGCCGCCGGTGCGCCGGACGAGGCGAGCCATTTGCCCTTCACCGACCAGGACAGCGACTTCACCTTGGCCGGATAGCCCGTCATGCGCATGTGGCGCGTCTCGGCGCCGGGCTTGGTGTCGAGCTTCCAGCCATGCAGGGCGTTTTCCTGCATGCTGGTGACCACGAAGCGGCCGTCGGGCGAGAAGGTGATGCCGGTATGGGCGCCTTTCCATTCGAGATCGACCGGCTGGCCGGCCATTGCCACCCAGTGCAGCGAGGCGCCGTTGTAGCGCGCCACGCCGATGCGCAGGCCCTTCGGCGCGAAGGCGATGCCCTCGACCGAGCGGCTTTCGGCGAACTCCTTGATCGTGCCGTCGGCAAGGCGGACGCGCGCCGTGCGCCCCTCGGCAAAGCCGACCGCGCCCTGCGGGCCGGCGGCAACGACGGAGATCCACTTGCGCGGCACTTCGGCCAGAAGCGTCGCGGTGCCGTCGGCGGCGATGCGCTGCACCTTGCCGTCCTCGCCGCCGGTGATCAGCGTGCCGTTCGCCTCGTCGCGAATGCAGGCGAGCAGCCCGTCATGCGCCTCGGTGACCTTCTCGCCGTGGTCGAGGCGGTGGATGGCACCGGAGGCGGTGGCGAAGAACGGCACGTCGCCGAGGAAGGCGGCCGCGACGACGTGCCCGTCGAGATCAAGAGGCGCGACTGTCGGCATCAGGTCTTGTCTTTCATGCGCAGGACGGTATCCGAAAATCGCTTCACACGGTCCGGCATCATGCTTTCTGGGCCTCGCAGGCCTTGAAGGTGCGCTCGATCTTCTCGCGGTCGAGATCGCGGCCGATGAAGACAAGCCGGCTTTCGCGCGTCTCGCCGTCCTTCCAGGCGCGCTGGTGGTCGCCCTCGACGATCATGTGCACGCCCTGCACGACATAGCGCTCGTCATCGCCGGCAAAGGCGATGATGCCCTTGAGACGCAGGATGTTCGGGCCGTCCGTCTGGGTGATCTTCTGGATCCAGGGGAAGAAGCGGTCCGGGTTCATCTCGCCGCCGCGCAGCGAGATCGACTGCACCGTCACGTCATGGATCGGCGAGACGCCGTGGTCGTGGTGATGGTGGTCATGATCATGATCGTGGTGGTGATGGTCGTGATCATGGTGGTGGTGATCATGGTCGTGGTCGTGACCATGATGGTGATGGTCGTGGCCGCAATCGGGGCCGCAGACATGGTCCGGATGGTCGTGGTCGAGGAAGTGCGGGTCGTTTTCCAGCGCCCGCTCCAGGTTGAACGCACCCTGGTCGAGAACCTTGGAAAGGTCGATTTCCGAACGGGTGGTGCGGTGGATGCGGGCGGACGGGTTGATCACGCGCACGGTCGCCTCGATCCGGGCCAGCTCTTCCGGGCTGACGAGGTCGGTCTTGTTGATCAGAACGACGTCGGCAAACGCGATCTGGTCTTCCGCCTCGCGGCTGTCCTTCAGGCGCAGCGGCAGGTGCTTTGCGTCGACCAGCGCCACGATGGCGTCGAGCTCGGTCTTCTGGCGCACGTCGTCGTCCATGAAGAAGGTCTGGGCGACCGGCACCGGATCGGCAAGGCCCGTCGTTTCGACGATGATGGCATCGAACCGGCCGGGGCGGCGCATCAGGCCTTCCACCACGCGGATCAGGTCGCCGCGCACGGTGCAGCAGATGCAGCCGTTGTTCATCTCGTAGATTTCCTCGTCGGACTCGACGATGAGGTCGTTGTCGATGCCGATCTCGCCGAATTCGTTGACGATGACGGCATATTTCTTGCCGTGGTTGTCGGTCAGGATGCGATTGAGCAGCGTCGTCTTGCCGGCGCCGAGATAGCCGGTGAGCACGGTGACGGGAATGGGCTTGGGAAGGGCTGTTTCGGTCATGGGAACCTCGAGCGATGGCGGGGACGCGTGCGGCGTCCGGTTGGCGTCTGATATAGGAGATCGGACGGGCCAGCGCAAATGCGATCCGGCCTTTGTCGTCATGCAAAATCGCCCCGTGCCTTTGCCGGAGCCGCTTTAACGCAGCGTTTCCACGTCGAAGGCGGCGACGTCCTCAAGAAGGGCGAGGAGGCCGCGCACGGCATGGGCGAGCAGCAACTCGCCCCTTTGCGCCGTTGCCGCGGCGGCGTTTCCGGCAACGCCCTTGGGGTTGAGGTCGGACATCTTCCAGCCGAAGGCATGCGGACCATAGGCGCGCAGATGGGCAAAACGCGCGGCGAATTCCGCCTGCCGCGAACCGAAGCGCTCCGCCCTGTCCATCCGGACACGTTCCGGATGCAGGGCGAGCATGACGGAGGTCTCGATGTCGCCGCCGTGGATATCGAGCGCCTTGTCCTCAGGCGTAATCCAGCCTTCCGGCTGGCCGAAGCGGGTCCATGCGGTGGCGACGACGAGCATGTCGAGGTGCACGCGTGCCTCCGTCGCGACAATCGTCATCAGCGGCGCGTTGCCGCCATGCGCGTTGAGCAGGACGAGCTTGCGGATGCCTTTCGCCTTGAGGTCCCCCGCAATGCCCAGCCAGCGTTCCACCGCCTCCGCGTAACCGAGCGAACGCGTGCCCGGCACATCGAGATGCTCCGGCGAATAGCCGACGGGCTCCGTGGGCAGGATGGTGACGGGCAGGTGCGCCGGCAGCACGTCCATCAGCCGGGAGACGATGCCCTCGGCGATCAGCGTGTCGGTTTCGAGCGGAAGGTGCGGGCCGTGGCCCTCATGGGCGCCGAGCGGCAGGACGGCGATCCAGTCGGCGCGGTCCCCTGCCGTCAAGGCCGGGTCGTTCTCGCTCCATCGCATCTTTGGATGCGCCATTGCCTGCCTCTCGTCCCGTCTTGCCGCCCGACTGTCACATGAGTCATACAGGGCCATGCCCGCGATGCAAGGGTAACGCAGGGAACGGTGAGGCGGAGGCAATCGATGGGCAAGAAGCACAAGGACGGCAAGAAGGGCAAGAAGAAGAAGGGGCACACGGATGTCTCAGGTGCTGGTCTTGCCGCCGCCGTCGTCAATGCGGCCCGCTCCATGCGCACGGTACTGTCGCGCAATCTTCTCGCCACCGGTCTCTATGCCGGCCAGGACGGGGTGATCCTGGCGCTTGCCGAGGAGGGGGGCCTGACCGCAGGGGCGCTCGCCGCCCGGCTCGGCGTCAAGGCGCCGACCATGACGCGCACGATCGGGCGCCTCGAGGCGCAGGGTTTCGTGGAGCGGCGGCCGGATGAGACGGACGGCCGCCTGACCGTCGTGCACCTCACGCCCGCCGGCGAGGCTTCCATCGGTCATATCACCGAGGCGGGCCGGCTCAGCGAGCAGCAGGCGGCGGAAGGTTTGAGCGAAAAGGACGTGCGCCAATTGCTCAAGCTGCTTCGCGCCGTGGACGAAAACCTGCATGGCGGCCTGCCGGATGCGCCGCGCGATAGCGAAAAGGCAGTTGCCGACGAGATTTAAACTGTTTAAATAAACGGTTTTAAACGCCGTGTTGCTTGGCGTTCGTCGGGGAGGGGTCGTGGCACAGAAAATCAAGCTTTCCACCATCGCGGAGACGCTCGGCGTTTCCACGGCGACGGTATCGCTTGCGCTCAGGGACAGCCCGCTGGTTGCAGCCTCCACCCGCGACAGGATCAAGGAACAGGCCCGCGCGCTCGGCTATATCTACAATCGCCGCGCCGCCAGCCTGCGCACCTCCCGGTCGGGCATCATCGGCGTCGTCGTGCACGACATCATGAACCCGTTCTATGCGGAGATCCTGAAAGCCATCGAGAGCGAGCTCGATCGCGACCGGCAGACCTTCATCCTCTCCAACCACTACGATTCGGTCGAAAAGCAGCGCAACTTCGTCGAGACGCTGCTGCAGCTCGGCGGGGACGGGGTCATCATGTCGCCGGCCATCGGCACGCCGCCGGAGGATATCCAGCTTGCCGAGGACAACGGCATGCCGGCGATCCTGATCGCGCGCTCGATCGAGGGGCTGGACGTGCCGATCTTCCGCGGCGACGACAGCTATGGCATCTCGCTCGCCACCAACCACCTGATCGGTCTCGGCCACCGCACCATCGCCATGGTGGGCGGCACGGACCAGACGTCGACCGGCCGCGACCGCTACCAGGGCTATGTCAACGCGCTGCGAAAGGCCAATATCGAGATGGATCCCGGCTTGCGCATCCCCGGTCCACGCACCAAGCAGGGCGGCTTCGAGGCGGCGGTGCATTTCCTCTCCCTGCCGCAAAAGCCGACCGCGGCGGTCTGTTGGAACGACCTCGTGGCGATCGGCCTGATGAACGGCATCGCCCGCGCCGGCCTCGTGCCCGGCCGCGATGTCTCCGTCACGGGTTACGACGACCTGGAGGAGGCGGCGATCGCGACGCCCGCACTCACCACCGTCTGGAACGGCCAGTCCGAGGTCGGTCGCAATGCCGCCCGCGCGCTGCTCGACAAGCTTTCGGGCAGCCACGAGCCGGACGGCATTCACCTTATCAAGCCGGAAATGCGCATTCGCCAGTCCACGGGGCCGCTGAAGCCCCATCCGGAAGGCTGAGGCAAACCGGGCAAACGGAGATTTCGCCATGGTGGTCAAGACGCGCATTCTCGTGCCGGGCACGATCCGCGAGCGGGTGCTCGACCGGCTGAAGGATGCCTTCGATGTGGTGCGCATCGAGCGGGCGGATCCGGCGCTGCTTGCGCGGTCCGAGGCGGCAGGCATTTCCGGCATTGCCGTCTCCGGCGGGCTCGGCGCGGCGATGATCGAACATCTGCCCGCGCTGGAGATCATCGCGAGCTTCGGCGTTGGCTATGATGGTGTGGATGTCGCTGCCGCCGCGGCACGCGGCATAACCGTCACCAACACGCCGGATGTGCTGAACGACGAGGTGGCCGATACGACAATCGGCCTGCTGCTCAACACGGTGCGCCGCTTCCCGCAGGCCGAGGCCTGGCTGCGCGAGGGCCGCTGGGCGCGCGAGGGTGCGTTCCCGCTGACGCCGCTCAGCCTGCGCGGCCGCAAGGCCGGCATCTACGGCCTCGGGCGCATCGGCATGGCCATCGCCGAACGGCTGAAGGGTTTCGGCATCGAGATCGCCTACCACACGCGACGTCCGCGCGAGGGCGTGCCCTTTGCCTATTATCCGTCTCTGGCGGAACTGGCGGGCGCGGTGGACATCCTCATCGCCATCGTGCCGAAGACGGCCGAGACGCACCGGACGATCGATGCGGACATCCTTCGGGCGCTGGGGCCGAACGGCGTGCTGATCAACGTCGGACGCGGCTGGACGGTCGACGAACCGGCGCTCGCGGCGGCGCTCAAGGACGGCGTGATCGCGGCGGCCGGGCTCGACGTGTTCTATGACGAGCCGAACGTGCCGCCGGCGCTGCTCGACCTGCCGAACGTCTCGCTGTTGCCGCATGTCGCCTCGGCTTCGGTGGCAACACGCGATGCCATGGCCGACCTTGTGGCGGACAATCTCTTCGCCTGGTTCGAGCGCGGCGTGGCCCTGACGCCGGTGCCCGAAACGCCCTTTACGCGAAAAGCGGGGAACGGTCCGGAAAGCCTTCGTTAACCTTTCGGCAAGTTTGCGGGCGCATGCTTTTGCCATCGAGTCGCTTGCGAAGGAGAGCCCCATGAAGACGCTGATGCTTGCCGCCGTGGCCGGCGTGTTGTCGCTGGGGCTCTGGAGCGTTGCCGCGGACCGGACGCCGGCTGTGGACCCGGTGACGACGCGGTCCATTCCCGCGCCGGCGGGAACGCATAGCTATACCATTTCCAACGTCGTGGCGAACACCGCCTGCCTTGCCGAGCGCGGCGGCCGCATCTCGAGCCGCAGTGAACGCTTTGCCGCCAACATCGACTGCGATGCGGTCTGGCCGCGCCTCTCCGCGGCGCGGACCTGGGTCAACAATGGCGACGGCACGGTGGTCGTCGCCGATGCGCAGGGCGAGCCCATCCTGACCGTCGTCGACGGCGACGGCCTTGCCTACGAGGCCGTCGAGCCCGCCGACGCCATGATCACGATGATTTCTGCCGACTGAGCGATTATTCGGCAGCGGTCCGGTGCGCGGTCGCCTGTTTGGAGGCGGCATAGTCGCGCACGGCCTGGCCGAAGGCCGCGAAAAGCCTGTTCGACGGCTGGTCGGAGCCGACCCAATATTCCGGATGCCACTGCACGCCGACCGCGAAGGCCTTGGCGCCGATGACGGAGACGGCCTCGATCGTGCCGTCCTCGGCGACGGCTTCGACGGCAAGGCGCGGCGCGATGTCGGAGATCGCCTGCCGGTGCAGCGAATTGACCTGCACCTCGCCGGCGCCGACGACGGCGGCAAGGCAGCTGCCCTCCTTGACGATGACCGTCTGGCGGATGCCATAGGCGACGTCGAGCACGGGCGTGTCCGGCTTGCGGTGATCCCACATGCCGGGCTGTTCCTGGATCTCGTTGGCGAGCGTACCGCCGAGCACGACGTTCAACTCCTGGATGCCGCGGCAGATGGCGAGCAGCGGAATGCCGCGTTCCAGAGCGCGGCTGATCAGCGGCAGGCTGGTGGCGTCGCGCGCGGTGTCATAGGGGCCTTCCGCCTCGGTCGCTTCCTTGCCGTAGAGCGAAGGATGCACATTGGTGCGCGAGCCGCTGACGAGGAGCCCGTCCACCCGGTCGAGAATGCCGTCGAAATCGTTGTCCGTTTCGAGCGCCGGCACGAGGAACACCGTGACGTCCGCACCCTTGACGGCGGCGCGCACATACTGGTTCGGGGTGGCCTGCCAGACGTTGCCTTCGATTTCCCTGATATCGGCGGGAATGGCGACGACGGGTTTCGACATGGTGGGCTCCGGAAAAAGAAATACCAAATGAGGATTTGCTATCAAATCCACCATCAGTCAATTCCCCCATTTCGGCGAAATGACGACGGATGCCCTGTTTCCAGGGGACAGGAGGCTTGCGGCTCCATCGAGATTCGACAGGATTTGCGGTCCGCCAGCCACGCTCCGTTAACCAAAGGCTTGCAAACAGCGATTGCACGCTAAATTTTTCTCGCCCCGCTGCTGCGTAATACTGTGTCGTGCCGGAGACAGGAAATTATAAGCATGACTCATGTCAGGTTGAGTTTGCTGCGCGGAAATCGGCAATATTGCAATATTGGGTTGAATGTACCTTCCATGGGTTGAACGGGCGTGCAATGATGCCGGGCACTACCCTTGTTATTGGGTAATTTCCCGAAATCATTCATTAAATTTTGGTCGGTAACCCTCTCTTGGTATAGGGAGTGCCGAATCCATGAAGGATAAGGGTCAAAACACACTGCCGGCTGATGTGTACCTATCGTTCGTCAGCTCGCTGTACGGAAACCGCCAGACCCTTTTCGTGGGCATGATCTCCCATGTCATCACGTTCTCCTTCGTTTACGCCAAGACCGCCGACCCCTTCTTCCTGATCTGGAGCGGCCTCGTCGTCGCCATCTGGTCGCTGCGCGCCGTCGGCATGCGCCATTTCGACCGGGTGGACCATGCCGCGCTCGACATGGACGGCATCCGCTATTGGGAGAACTGGTACAATCTCGGCGCCGTCGGCACGACGCTGGCGCTCGGCACGGCCTGCGGCTACAGCCTGCTCTTCAGCCGCGACAGCTTTGCGGAACTCGCCTGTATCGCGGTGACGCTCGCCACCATGGTTTCCGTCGTCGGGCGCAATTGCGGCTCGAAGCGGGCGGTCGACTACATGACCTTTTCCGCCTGTTTCCCGATGGTCGTGGGCTTCCTGGGCCTGCAGGATTTCTACCATGCGGTGCTTGCGGTGCTCATCCTGCCCTTCGTGATGACGACGCGCATGATGGCGAACGGCGTGCGCGAATTCCTCTACAAGAACGTGCTGGCGACCCGCGAGGTCTCCATTATCGCCGACCGTTTCGACACGGCGCTGAACAACATGCCGCACGGCCTGTTCATGCTGGACGCCGACCACCGGATCCTCGTCGCCAACCGCCGGGCCTGCGAACTCCTGCATCTCGGCAACCAGGAGCGGCTGAAGGATTGCCATCTCGACGTGGTGCTCAGGTTCGGCGTGCGCAATACCTTCCTCAACGCCGAGCAGAGCAAGACGATCCTGCGCCAGCTCGACGAACTCCTGAAGGGCGAACGGTCCCGTGCGCTGGTGCAGGTCACGGACGGGCTCTATCTGGAATTCACCGCCTCGCCGCGCGAGAACGGCGGCGCCGTCCTCATTTTCGAGGATGTGACCGGACGTGTGCGGGCGGAAAAAAAGATCCTGCACATGGTGCGCTACGACAGCCTCACCGGCCTGCCGAACCGCACCTATTTCGCCGATCTCGTGCAGGAGGCGCTGGGCGAGCGCAAGAAGCCGGGCACGGTCGGCTTCATGGTGCTCGATATCGACGACTTCAAGCATGTCAACGACATGAAGGGCCACGTCACCGGCGACCGGCTGCTCTGCGCCATTGCCGAGCGCCTGCGCCGGCTTGCCGGCGACAAGGTGTTCGTCGGCCATCTGATGGGCGACGAGTTCATCCTCTTCTTCCCCAACGAGACGAACCGCCGCGACCTCGAAACGCGCATGCGCCGCTTCCACGAACAACTGCGCGGCACCTACGAATTCGACGGCATGACGTTCCTCGTCTCCTTCAGTGCCGGTGCCGTGATGGTGCCGAGCGACGATTTCCGGCTGGAGGAAATGCAGATCCGCGCCGACCTTGCGCTCTTCGAGACGAAATCGCGCGCCAAGGGCAGCGTCACCGTCTTCGAGCAGGAGATGGACGCGCGCTACATGGATCGTCAGAAGCTCAAGGACGACCTGCGCGAAGCGCTCGCCAGCAACACGCTCTCCGTCGCCTACCAGCCGATGTTCGTGCCGGACGGTTCGCGCATCGAATGCTGCGAGGCCCTGTCGCGCTGGACGCATGTCGAGCGTGGCCCGGTGCCGCCGAATGTCTTCATCCAGCTCGCCGAGGAGATGGGCATCGTCTCCGAGATCACGCGCTTCATGATCATGCGGGCCTGCGCCGACTGCGCGGGCTGGCCGGCGCATATGGGCGTATCGGTGAACCTTTCCGTGCAGGACCTGCGCGGCACCGGCATCATCGATCTCGTCACCGAGGCGCTGGAGGCGGCCGGGCTCGCGCCGCATCGGCTGCATCTGGAAGTCACCGAAAGCTGCCTCATGGAAGAGCCGGTCAAGGTGCAGGCGATCCTGCAGGAGCTGCGCGCCCGCGGCATCACCATCGCCATCGACGATTTCGGCACCGGTTATTCCAGCCTCAGCTATCTCGACCAGCTGCCGCTCGATGTCATCAAGATCGACCGCTCCTTCGTGCGCAACATCGGCGAGGACGCGCGCCGCTTCAAGCTCCTGCGCGGCACGGTCAACCTGTCCCGCGAGCTCGGCCTGCGCATCGTCGTCGAGGGCGTCGAGACGCGCGAGCAGCTCGCCCTCATCAACAAGTACCAGTGCGCCGACCTCGTGCAGGGCTATGTCTTTGCGGCACCCATGTCGCCGGATGCACTGCGCGATCTCTACGAGACCCTTGCCCGCAAGTCCGGCGAATCCCGCCGCCGCGGCCGCCGCGTCGCCTGATCCTTTCCACCACCCAATCTCGTAACGTGTGAATTCGACACGATATATCAGCTTATTCAAAATTAGTGTTAACCATATATTAAGGTTAATGAATGGTATTTTACACAAATTGTCTTATATCGACGATTGTAGTGACGGCAGCGCGGTGGCTGCCGGTGTTTTTCAATCGGGGTACGGGGACAATGGCCAGCGTAGAGACGGCGACCAACCGCTTTTCGGACAAGCTTCTGGGACTGCTCGACAGGATCGAGTATCGCCGCGTGGAGACGGGCGAGGACATGGAAGACGTCGCCCGCATCCGCTACAAGGCCTACAAGGCCGGCGCCGTCATGCATCTCGATGAACAGGCGGTCCTCATCGACGAGGTGGATTTCGACAGCCATGCCTATGTCTTCGGCATCTATTACGAGGAGCGGCTGATCTCCACGGTGCGCCTGCACCATGTGACGCCCGAGCACCGCGTCACCTCGTCGGGAAAGGTCTTCCCGGACGAGATCAATGCCTTCCTCGATGCGGGCATGTCGCTGATCGATCCGGTGCGTCTTGCCGCCGACCCGGAGATCTGGAGCGAGATGCCGGCCATTCCGTATCTGACGCTGCGCATCGCCACGATGGCGACGGACTATTTCCAGACGGATCGCTGCGTGCAAATGGTCAAGCCCGCGCATTCGGCCTTCTACAAGCGCGTCTTCGATGCCGATTTCGTCGCCTCGCCGAAGAGCAACCAGGGCAAGTTCATCATCGACCTGATGCTGCTGGCGACCAACGTCAAGGAGACGTTGCCCTCGCTCTACCAGCGCTTCCCGTTCTTCAAGTCGGAGCCCTATGAGCGCCGCATGATGTTCGCGCGCGGCGACGACCTGCCGTTCAGCCCGCTGACGGTGCGCCCGACGGCGCGCCGCGCGCATTTCGGCGGCGGGCGGATCGAGCTTTCCGGCAATGCCTATGCCGGGTGAGGCGCCCGCGTTCTGATGTCGCATGCCGGGCCGGTTTCGTATGAAACCGGCCCGTTCTGTTTCGGAAACGATACAGGTCGAAACGCGCTGCCCGCCTTGCCGTTGCGCTTTGCCGATCCATTGTGTATGGCCAGAAAGACGCGTGTCTTCACGCTTGAGGGAATCTGTTTTGGCGCTCGTCGTGGGCTTTCCGGCTGACGGGTGCGGGCGCTTAGGAGAAGGTAGACTATGGCTGAACATCATTCCGGACCGGTCGAAACGGGCGCTGCGATGGATTACCCGGAGCACGAGAAGACCTACGACCTCTTCATCGCCGGTGCCAAATACGGCACGCTGTTCTGCGTCGCGCTGCTGGTCGCCATGGCCGCCGGCTTCTTCACGAGCGCCGGTTTCTTCTCGAGCCTTCTGCTCCTCATCATTCTCAACGTCGTCGGCTACTTCCTGCTGCGTTGACCTGAACAACCGCATCCGCGGTTTGTCATGCGGCGCCACCCGGCGCCGTGATCCAACACGGCCAGTCTCGGGGGGAGGACCACGGTTTGAGTCAGTGTGTTTTTATAGCAAGGGAAAGTGACCCGGCCGAAGGCCGCGTCGCGGGTTCCGTCGAAACGGTCAAGAAAATGAAGGGCCTCGGGCTCGATGTGCTGGTGGAGGCCGGTGCAGGCCTTGCCTCGCGCATCCTGGATGCGGACTACGAGGCCGCCGGCGCCCGCATCGTCGGCTCCGGCGAAGCGAATGCCGCCGACGTCGTCCTGAAGGTCCGCCGGCCCACCGCCGCCGAGATCGCGGCCTACAAGCCCGGCGCCATCGTCATCGCCACGATGGACCCCTACGGCAACGAAGCGGCCATCGCCGAGATGGCCAATGCCGGTCTCACCACCTTCGCGATGGAATTGATGCCGCGCATCACGCGCGCCCAGTCGATGGACATCCTGTCCTCGCAGGCCAACCTTGCCGGTTACCAGGCCGTCATCGACGCCGCCCATGAATTCGACCGCGCCATGCCGATGATGATGACCGCCGCCGGCACCGTGCCGGCCGCCAAGGTCTTCGTCATGGGTGCCGGTGTCGCCGGCCTCCAGGCCATCGCGACCGCCCGCCGCCTCGGCGCGGCCGTCTCCGCGACGGACGTGCGCCCCGCGGCCAAGGAACAGGTCGCCTCGCTCGGCGCGAAGTTCATCGCCGTCGAGGACGACGAGTTCAAGGCAGCCGAGACCGCCGGCGGCTATGCCAAGGAAATGTCCAAGGAATATCAGGCGAAACAGGCCGCGCTCGTCGCCGACCACATCGCCAAGCAGGACATCGTCATCACGACGGCGCTCATCCCCGGCCGCCCGGCGCCACGGCTCGTGACGCGCCAGATGCTGGCGGCCATGCGCACCGGTTCCGTCGCCGTCGACCTCGCGGTCGAGCGCGGCGGCAATATCGAAGGCGCCGAGGCCGGCAAGGTCGCCGAGGTCGAGGGCGTCAAGGTCATCGGCTATCTCAACGTGCCCGGCCGCATCGCGGCCTCCGCTTCGGCGCTCTACGCCAAGAACCTTCTCACCTTCCTGGAGACCATGGTCGACAAGGAGACGAAGTCGGTTTCGGTCAATGTCGAGGACGAGCTGGTCAAGGCGACGATGCTGACAAACGGCGGTGCCGTCGTGCACCCGAACTTCGGCGGCTCCGTTCAGCAAGGGGAGGGCAAGTGATGGCGAACGAACTTCTCGACAAGGCGATCACCGATCTCGAACGCGCCGTGGAAGCCGTCCGCGCCGCGTCAGAATATGTGCCGGATGCGGCCGCTGCGGCGGCGCACGGCGTTTCCGGCGGGGCGATCGATCCCTTCGTCTTCCGCCTGGCGATCTTCGTGCTGTCGATCTTCGTCGGCTACTATGTCGTCTGGTCGGTGACGCCGGCCCTGCACACGCCACTGATGGCCGTCACCAACGCGATCTCCTCGGTCATCGTCGTCGGCGCGCTCTTGGCCGTCGGCATCTCGCTTTCGGGCGTTGCGACCGGCTTCGGCTTCGTCGCGCTGATCCTCGCCTCCGTCAACATCTTCGGCGGTTTCCTCGTCACCCAGCGCATGCTGGCGATGTACAAGAAAAAAGACAAGTGAGGCCGGCCCGATGAACGCTAACTTCGCAGCCTTCCTCTATCTCGTCTCCGGCGTGCTCTTCATCATGGCGTTGCGCGGCCTGTCGCATCCGACGACCAGCCGTCGCGGCAACATGCTCGGCATGATCGGCATGGGTATTGCCATCGGTACGACGCTGCTGCTCGCGACGCCGTCCTTCGGCGGCCTCGTGCTCATCGTGCTCGGCCTTGCCATCGGCGGCGGCGCGGGTGCGTGGATCGCCCGCTCGATCCCGATGACCTCCATGCCGCAGCTCGTCGCCGGCTTCCACTCGCTCGTCGGCCTTGCCGCCGTGCTGGTCGCCGCCGCCGCGCTTTACTCGCCCGTCTCCTTCGGCATCGGCGCGGTGGGTGAAATCCATGGCCAGGCGCTCGTCGAAATGGCGCTCGGTGCCGCCATCGGCGCGATCACCTTCACCGGGTCGATCATCGCCTTCCTGAAGCTCGACGGGCGCATGTCCGGCAAGCCGATCATGCTGCCCTACAGGCATGTCATCAACATCGTGCTGCTCGCCGCGATCGTCTTCTTCATCGTCGGCCTGACGCTGTCGGAAAGCCATGTCGACTTCTGGCTGATCGTGCTGCTCTCGCTGGCGCTCGGCGTGCTGCTGATCGTGCCGATCGGCGGCGCCGACATGCCCGTCGTCGTCTCCATGCTCAACTCCTATTCGGGTTGGGCGGCGGCCGGCATCGGCTTCACGCTCGGCAACCTCGCGCTGATCATCACCGGCGCGTTGGTCGGCTCCTCGGGCGCGATCCTCTCCTACATCATGTGCAAGGGCATGAACCGCTCGTTCATCTCCGTCATTCTCGGCGGCTTCGGCGGCGAGACGGCGGCAGCGGCCGACGACGGCGTGCAGCGCACGGTCAAGCAGGGCTCTGCCGACGACGCGGCCTTCCTGATGGCGAACGCCTCCAAGGTCATCATCGTGCCGGGTTACGGCATGGCGGTGGCCCAGGCCCAGCATGCGCTGCGCGAGCTCGCCGATACGCTGAAGAAGCAGGGCGTCGAGGTGAAATACGCGATCCATCCGGTCGCCGGCCGCATGCCCGGCCACATGAACGTGCTGCTCGCCGAGGCGAACGTACCCTATGACGAAGTGTTCGAGCTTGAGGACATCAACTCGGAATTCGCCCAGGCCGACGTCGCCTATGTCATCGGTGCGAACGACGTGACCAACCCGGCCGCGCGCGACGACAAGTCCTCGCCGATCTACGGCATGCCGATCCTCGACGTCGACAAGGCCAAGACCTGCCTCTTCGTCAAGCGCTCGCTCGGCTCGGGCTATGCCGGCATCGACAACACGCTGTTCTACAAGGACGGTACGATGATGCTGCTCGGCGACGCCAAGAAGATGACCGAGGACATCGTCAAGACGATGAACCACTGATCGGCAAAGCCAGGAACGAAAAAGCCCGCGAGATGATCGCGGGCTTTTTGTTGGAAGGATCCCTGCCGGACTAGGCCGGCTTGGCGGCGCTGGCGACGCCGCGGGTGCGGGCAAGGCCGTCCTTGGCGGGCTTGTAGTTCGGGTCGAGCTTCAGCGCATGCGAATAGGACTTCGCGGCGCGCGCCATGTCGCCGCGGCGCTCGTAGATCAGGGCCTGGTTCGCCCAGGACTCGGCAAGCTTGCCGTCGAGGTTGATCGCCGTATTGAAATCCTGGAACGCGTTGTCGTCGTCGCCCTGCGCGGCATAGGAAATGCCGCGGCCGTTATAGGGTTCCGCAGAGTTCGGCGAGAGCGAGATGGCCTTGGAGAAGTCCTCGATCGCCTTGTCGTGCTGGCGGCGTGCCTGGTAGATCAGGCCGCGGTTGTGATAGGCGCGCGGATCGGTCGTGTCGAGCTGGATGGCGCGGTTGAAGTCACGGAAGGCCTCATCGAGGCGGCCGGCCTGGCGATAGAGGTTGCCGCGGCCGATATAGGCGACGTCATAGTTCGGGTTGAGCTGCAGCGCCGTGTTGTAGTCGCTCGCCGCCTGCGCCTGATCGCCCAGGCTGCGCTGAACGAGCGCGCGGTTGGCATAGGCCTGGTAGAAGCGCGGGTTGAGCTCGATCGCGCGGTTGAAGTCGTCGACCGCGCGGCGGTACTGGCCGGCGCGGCCATAGGCAGAACCGCGCACATTGTAGCCTGCGGGATCCTGCGGATTGGCGGCGATGACGGCCGAGAGCGAGGAGATGTTCTCTTCCGAGCCTTGCGCGCGCTCCACCTTCAACACGTCCGTCGATGTCGTCGACTGGCAGCCTGCCATGAGGAGCGCGAGCGACGCGGTGGCGACGGCGGCCATCAGCGGACGGCGCAGGCGGACGGATGCGGAGGAGAAACGAGCGGTCGGGAACCCGGTAGATGCAGCCATGTCCAAGTGCGAATCCTCAAAGTGGGCTTCTATCGCGCCTCATACGCGATGAAAACACTACGCCTCCACAGCCCGCGCGTCATCTATGGCGCGCAAAGGACGCTGTGGTCCTCTCGATCTGCCCGTTACGCTTGAAATCGCGGTGGAATTCCAGCGTAGCGAACCGGCAATTCCGGCGAAGGGGCGTAGCGATAGCGCCCGGAATTGCACGGGAAGTCTTTCACATCCGTGAAGAAACGACCGGTCACGTCAAAAAAGGCGGCGGCGAAATGTTCGCCCCCGCCCGGTCTTGCATCCGAAAACGTCGAAAAGACGGCCGATCAACGGGCGCCGGGACGACCGCCGATGAGGCCTTCGCGCTGGGCGCGCTTGCGGGCCAGCTTGCGGACGCGACGAACGGCTTCGGCCTTTTCACGCGCACGCTTCTGCGACGGCTTTTCATAATAGTCGCGCATCTTCATTTCACGGAAAATACCCTCGCGCTGCATCTTCTTCTTGAGAGCGCGGAGAGCCTGATCAACGTTGTTGTCGCGGACAAGTACCTGCACGAGAATCCCGTTCCTTTGTTTGTTGCCGCCCGGCGATTCTATGGGTCGTCAGGCAAATAGATGACGTTCGCGCAGCCCAGAAGGCTGACGATTGGCGTGTCGGATACCAGATCGCAGCAGTGAAGTCCAGCCTGAAGCGCCGGGAAGCTGAGGATATTTGCGACAGGCCTTCCTGAAACCATCGCAAAACCTTCGATGACGCGCATGTCGCATGTGGTACAAGGTACGCCTGAATGCGTCGCAAAGGATACGGCGCGCCGCGCCAGGATTTGCTTTCTATCGGGGCAGGAAACAGGCCGGCCGGACCGGCGAGACTTTGAGGACTTGGATATGCGCAAATATTCGGTTTTCGCCGTCGCCCGCGAGGCGATGCGCGGCCACAAGGGGTGGGAGGCGCAATGGACCTCGCCCGAGCCGCGCAAGGAATATGACGTGATCATCGTCGGCGGCGGCGGCCATGGCCTCGGCGCGGCCTATTACCTCGCCAAGGAGCACGGCATCACCAATGTCGCGGTGATCGAGAAGGGCTGGCTTGGCGGCGGCAATACCGGCCGCAACACGACCATCATCCGCTCGAACTATCTCTATGACGAGAGCATGGATATCTACGAGCACTCGCTGAAGCTCTGGGAGGGCTTGAGCCAGGACCTCAACTACAATGTCATGTACTCGCCGCGCGGCGTGATGATGCTGTCGCACAATGTGCATGACAAGCAGTCCTTCCAGCGCCACGTCCATGCCAACCGGCTCTACGGCATCGACAATGAATGGCTGACGCCGCAGCAGGCGAAGGATTTCGTGCCGGTTCTCGATATCTCCGCCTCCGCCCGCTACCCGATCAACGGCGCGGCCCTGCAGCGCCGCGGCGGCACCGCCCGCCACGATGCCGTGGCCTGGGGGTATGCGCGCGCTGCCTCGGACCGGGGCGTTCATGTCATCCAGAACTGCGAGGTCAAGGGCATCCGCCGCGGGCCGGACGGCGCGGTGACGGGCGTCGAGACCTCGAAAGGCTTCATCGGCGCGAAGAAGATCGCGGTGTCGGCCTCCGGCCACAACTCGGTCATCATGGCGATGGCCGACGTCAAGCTGCCGCTGCATTCCGTGCCGCTGCAGGCGCTGGTCTCCGAGCCGATGAAGCCGATCTTCCCCTGCGTGGTCATGTCCAACTCGGTGCATGCCTATATCTCGCAGTCGGACAAGGGCGAACTCGTCATCGGGGCGGGCACGGACCAGTACAACTCCTATTCCCAGACCGGCGGCCTGCAGATCATCACGCATACGCTCGACGCCATCTGCGAACTCTTCCCGATGTTCCGCCGCGTCAAGATGATGCGCCAGTGGGGCGGCATCACCGACAACACGCCGGACCGTTCGGCGATCCAGGGCGTGACGCCGGTGAAAAACCTCTTCGTCAATTGCGGCTGGGGCACCGGCGGCTTCAAGGCGACGCCGGGTTCGGCGCATCTCTTCGCCCATCTCATCGCCAGGGGCGAGCCGCACAAGCTGGCGTCCGGCCTGACGCTGGACCGCTTCCGCACCGGGCGCCTCATCGACGAGGCGGCGGCGGCGGCCGTGGCCCACTGATGAACGGCGCGCTGCTTGCGGGCTTTCTTGTGACGGCCGGCACCCTGCCGGCTGGCGACATTCTTCCGATGCCGGGAGACTTTCGCTTTCAGAAGATCCAGAAGGCAGCGGGCGAGACGGATTGGCCCTTCGTCGCGAAGAGCGGGATGCTGGGGTGCGCGAAGGTGTTCGGCGGTCGGGCGGTCTATTTCCTTCCCGACGAGACGGACATGAACCGCGCCTTCAATCTCGATGTGAACGTCTTTGCGATGAGCATGGTCAATTTCGGAATGACAGACATTCTGGCCCCTTACGACAATGCCGAGCAACTCGTGAGGCGGATTGCTCCCTTCGTCACGATGGGCCAGCGACTTTGCGATCAGGCTCCGGGCACGTTCGTGTCGGGACCAGAGCTTTAAACAGGTAGGATAAAATGCTGCTGATCTACTGCCCCTACTGCGAGGAAGAGCGCTCGGAGCTCGAATTCCGCCACGGCGGCGACGCGCACATCGCCCGGCCCGCGAACATCGCCGATATCACGGATGAGGAGTTCCAGGACTACTTCTTCCTGCGCGACAACCCGAAGGGCCTGATCTTCGAACGCTGGCGCCATATCCATGGCTGCGGCCGCTTCTTCAACGCGGCGCGCGACACGGTGAGCGACAAGTTCGTCATGAGCTACAAGGCCGGCGAACCGAAGCCGAACCTTTCCGGTGAGCCGACCGCCACCGAAAAAACCGTCGAAACCTATGAAGCCGTGGAAGGAATCGCGAAATGAGCGGCGCCAATCGCATTGCCGGTCAGGGCCGCCTGACGCCTGCCAGGACGGCGCGTTTCACCTTCGACGGGAAGACGTTCGACGCGCTGGAAGGCGATACCGTCGCCTCCGCGCTGCTCGCCAACGGCGTGCATCTCGTTGGCCGCTCGTTCAAGTATCATCGCCCGCGCGGCATTCTCTCCGCCGGACCGGAAGAGCCGAACGCGCTGGTCGATGTCTCGCGCGATGCCGCCCGCCGCCAGCCGAACGTGCGCGCGCCGGTGCAGGAAGTCTTCGACGGCATGAAGGTGGAATCGCAGAACCGCTGGCCCTCGCTCGCCTTCGACGTCGGCGGGGTGAACAACCTCCTGTCGCCCTTCTTCGCCGCGGGCTTCTACTACAAGACCTTCATGTGGCCGAAGGCGGCCTGGGAGAAGGTCTACGAGCCCTTCATCCGCCGTGCCGCCGGCCTCGGTGTCGCGCCGACGGAGGAGGATCCGGACCATTATGCCAACCGCTACGCCTATTGCGACGTGCTCATCGCCGGCGCCGGCGTGGCCGGTCTTTCCGCAGCGCTTGCCGCCGCGGAAGCGGGCGCCCGTGTCATCCTCTGCGACGAGCAGCCGGAAGTCGGCGGCGCGTTGCATTATGACACGTCGGTGAAGATCGACGGCCAGAACGGCTACGACTGGGCGCAGGCGACGGCCGCCAAGCTAAGGGCGATGGAGAACGTCACCGTCCTCACACGCACCACGGCCTTCGGCTACTACAACCACAATTTCGTCGGCCTCGTCGAGCGCGTCACCGATCACCTGACGCGCCCGGACAAGAAGCTGCCGCGCGAGCGTCTGTGGCAGGTGCGTGCCAAGCGCGTCATCCTCGCCACCGGCTCGATCGAGCGTCATATGGTGTTCGCCAACAACGACCGGCCGGGCATCATGCTCGCCTCCGCCGCGCGCACCTATCTCAACCATTTCGGCGTCGCGGTCGGCCGCAAGGTCGGTGTCTATACGGCGAACGACTCGGCCTATGAGGCCGCCTTCGACCTGAAGCGGGCCGGCGTCACCATCGCTGCGATCGTCGACAATCGCGACAAGCCCGGCGAGGCCGTGGTCGCCGAGGCCCGCAAGCTCGGCATCGAGGTGCTGACCGGCCATTCGGTCGTCGATACCAAGGGCAAGCTGCGCGTCTCCTCCATGTCCGTTGCCCGCAACGGCGGCGGCTCGGCTCGCGCGATCCCGGTCGATGCGCTCCTGATGTCCTCCGGCTGGACGCCCTCGGTCCACCTCTTCTCGCAGTCGCGCGGCAAGGTGGCCTATGACGCCGCCTCCGGCCGCTTCCTGCCGGGCACCTATGCGCAGGATTGCCTCTCGGTCGGTTCGTGCAACGGCACGGACGCTCTCCAGGCGACCATCGAGGAATCGCTGGCGGCTGGCGAGCTGATGGCCCGAGCCACCGGCAACGAGGGCGGCGGCAAGGTCGAGCTTTCCGGCGAGAACGCCTTCGACTGGACCGGCGGCATGGCAGGCAGCGGCGAGGGGGCCGGCATCGACACGACCGTCAAGGCCTTCGTCGACTTCCAGAACGACGTCTGCGCCAAGGACATCCGCCTTGCCGTGCGCGAGGGCATGCACTCGATCGAGCACATCAAGCGCTTCACCACCAACGGCATGGCGACGGACCAGGGCAAGCTGTCCAACATCCACGGCCTTGCCATCGCCTCGGAAGTCCTCAACCGCGAGATCCCGAAGATCGGTCTCACCACCTTCCGCGCGCCCTATACGCCCGTCACCTTCGGCGCGCTGATCAGCCATTCGCGCGGCGATCTCTTCGACCCGGCCCGCAAGACGCCGATGCACGCCTGGGAAGAGGCGCATGGCGCGGTCTTCGAGGATGTCGGCAACTGGAAGCGCGCCTGGTATTATCCGCGCGCCGGCGAGACCATGCACGATGCCGTCAACCGCGAATGCCGCACGGTGCGCAATGCCGCCGGCCTGTTCGACGCCTCGACGCTCGGCAAGATCGAGGTCGTCGGCCCGGATGCCGGCACGTTCATGAACCTCATGTACACCAATGCTTGGGACACGCTGAAGCCCGGCCGCTGCCGCTACGGTATCATGCTGCGCGAGGACGGTTTCGTCTATGACGACGGTGTCGTCGGCCGCCTGGCGGAAGACCGCTTCCATGTCACGACCACGACGGGCGGCGCGCCGCGCGTCATGCACCACATGGAAGACTATCTCCAGACGGAATTCCCGCACCTGAAGGTCTGGCTCACCTCCACCACGGAACAGTGGGCGGTCATTGCCGTGCAGGGCCCGAAGGCGCGCGAAATCCTGGAACCCCTCGTCGAGGGCATCGATATTTCCAACGAAGCCTTCCCGCATATGAGCGTGCGCGAAGGGAAGATCTGCGGCGTGCCGACCCGGCTCTTCCGCATGTCCTTCACGGGGGAAGCGGGCTACGAAGTCAACGTGCCGGCCGATTACGGCGAGGCCGTCTGGGAAGCCATCTGGGCTCGTGCAGAACCGCTCGGCGCCTGCGCCTACGGCACGGAGACCATGCACGTGCTGCGCGCCGAAAAGGGCTACATCATCGTCGGCCAGGATACGGACGGCACCGTCACGCCGCACGACGCGAGCCTGAGCTGGGCCGTCTCCAAGAAGAAGACGGACTTCGTCGGCATCCGCGGCCTGAAGCGGCCGGATCTCGTCAAGGAAGGCCGCAAGCAGCTCGTCGGCCTTCTGACCAAGGACCCGAAGGTGGTTCTGGAGGAGGGCGCGCAGATCGTCGCCGATCCGAACGAGCCGAAGCCGATGAAGATGCTCGGCCATGTGACCTCGTCCTACTGGTCGGAAAACTGCGGCCGGTCGATCGCCATGGCGCTCGTCGCCGGCGGCCAGTCGCGCATGGGCCAGACGCTCTACGTGCCGATGCCCGACCGCACCATCGCGGTCGAGGTCAGCGACATGGTCTTCATCGACAAGGAAGGAGGACGCCTCAATGGCTGATCACGCTCTTCGCAAGGCGCCGCTTGGCCGTCACCATGGCGGCTCGGCCGGTGCGCGCGTCACGCCCGCCGCTCCCGCAACCCGCCTGTCGCTGCGTGCCGGCGAGGATGCCATCGGCACGCTCTCGCTGGCCTTCGGCCTCGAATTGCCAAGGCGGCCCAAGACCTCGGCCTCGGTCAGCGGCCGTCATGCACTCTGGCTCGGCCCGGACGAATGGCTGTTGATCGACGAGAACGGGGCGGATCTCATGGGGATCGCATCAGGCGTTTCCGCGCTGCATTCGGCGACGGACGTCTCGCATCGCAACACGGCGATCCTCGTCTCCGGCCCGGATGCGGCCGGGGCGATCGCCAGCGCCTGCCCGCTCGATCTCGGCAATGCGATCTTCCCGGTCGGCGCCGCCGCGCGCACGGTGCTCGGCAAGATCGAGGTGGTGCTCTTCCGTTCGGGTGAGGAAGACTATCGCGTGGAATGCTGGCGCTCGTTCTCGCCCTACGCCTTCGGCCTGCTGGTGGAAGGCGCGGAAGACGCCGGGCTCTGAGGCCTCAGAGGCCCCTCACCCTAACCCTCTCCCCGCAAGCGGGGAGAGGGGACGTGCCCCATAAAGAGAATTGATTGAGGAAACCGGCGCGGCATATCCCCTTCGCCCCGTTTACGGGGAGAAGGTGGCCGGCAGGCCGGATGAGGGGTGCTTTAAACGTCTTCCGGCCGATCCTTCGGATCGAACTGGATGATGGTGATCCAGTCGGCCGTGAGCGCCGGCTTGCGCTCGTCCTCGATCTCGACCGAGACGTCATAGCGGATGGTCAGCATGCCGGCGCCGCGAAAGCGGGCCTCGGCGAGCACGAAGCGGCCGCGCACGCGCGCCCCGCTTTTTACCGGGGTCATGAAGCGGACTTTTTCAAAGCCGTAGTTGATGCCCATGGTTTGTTCGATGATGCGCGGTACACAATCGTAGTTCATCGCCGACAGCAGCGAGAGCGTCAGGAAACCGTGGGCGATCGTGCCGCCGAAGGGGGTTTCGGCGGCAAGGACAGGGTCGGTGTGGATGAACTGATGGTCCTCGGTCGCATCGGCGAAACGGTCGATCATCGTCTGGTCGACGGTGAACCAGCGCGACAGGCCGAGCTCCGTGCCGACGAGGGCGGCGATGTCTTTCAGGTGAATATTGCTTGGCATGAGGCTTTCCCGCCGCTCGATTCGCGACATCCTTAAAGACCCGGTTTGTCCGGGCTGTGAAGATCAATGCTTTTCGACAAAAATCTCGACGCTGCGCGGATGAAGAAGGCTGGTCGCGGGACGGTTGACGGAAAGCAGGCTCGTCCAGCCGCGCCCCTCCGGCGGCGGCAGGGCGAGCGCCTGCTCGCCGTGCGTCCGGTTGATGGCGATCGCGAGATGAACGATCCGCTGCTGCTGTAGATCGGGCGTCTTGAGGATGGCAAGCAGGGTTCCGGCGAACGGCGCTTCCCAGTCGCCGGCCGTCATCGGCACGCCCGCGAGCGTCAGCCATTCGACATCGCCGGCGCCGCTGAGGAAGGGCGTTTCGCCGAGCGCGGCAAAGCGCTTGCGGATCGCCGAGAGCATGGCGGTGTGTTCGATCAGCCCTTCGTCCAGCTTGTCCCAATGCATCCAGGTGATGGCGTTGTCCTGGCAATAGGCGTTGTTGTTGCCCTCCTGGCTGCGTCCGCCCTCGTCGCCCGCCGTCAGCATGATCGTGCCCCGCGACAGGAAGAGGCTGGCCAGCAGCGCCTTCGTATCCGCCCGGCGGGCGGAAAGCACCGCGCCGTCCGTCGTCTCGCCCTCGGCGCCGTTGTTCCAGGAGTGGTTCTCGTTGTGGCCGTCGCGGTTGTCCTCGCCGTTCGCCTCGTTGTGCTTCACCGCATGCGAGACGAGGTCCATCAGGGTGAAGCCGTCATGGGCGGCGAGGAAATTGACCGAGCGCGTCATGTCGCCGCCATGGCGGGAGAAAATGTCCGAGGAGCCGGCGAAGGCGGTGACGAACGATCCCAGCCGATGGCTGTCGCCGCGCCAGAACGTGCGGGTGTCGTCGCGGTAGCGGTCGTTCCATTCGAGGAACGGCGCCGGGAAATTGCCGAGCTGGTAGCCGCCGGGGCCGATGTCCCAGGGTTCGGCGATCAGCACGCGGTCCTTCAGGAGCGGGTCGGCGCAGATATCGGAGAGCAGCGCGGCATGGGCGGAAAAGCCATCCGCCTCGCGCCCGAGGATCGTCGCGAGGTCGAAGCGGAAACCATCGACGCCGGCATGGCGCACGAAATGGCGCAGGCTGTCGAGCACGAGCTGGCGCACGACCGGGTGCTCGCCGGCAATGGTGTTGCCGCAGCCGGTGTCGTTGATCAGCTCGCCGGGGCGGCCCTCCACATGGCGGTAGTAGGTGAGATTGTCGAGGCCGCGCATGGAGAGCGTGGCGCCATGGCGGTCGCTCTCGCCGGAATGGTTGAAGACGAGGTCGAGGATGACGCCGATGTTTTCGGCGCGAAGCACCGCGACCGTGTCGGCGAGCTCCCGCATGCCGCCGGGCACGAGGCACGGGTCGAGCGCCATCAGGGCGATCGGGTTGTAGCCCCAGCTGTTGGAAAGGCCGAGCGGCGGCAGGTGGCGTTCGTCGATCCAGGCGGTGATCGGCATCAGTTCGACGGCGTCGACGCCGAGCCGCTTGAGATGGGCAAGCACGGCGGGATGGGCGAGCGCGCCCACGGTGCCGCGCATCCTCTCCGGCACGTCGGGGTGCAGCATGGTGAAGGCCCGCACCGCGATTTCGTAGATGAAGCCGCCGGGGCGGAAGAGCGGCGGCGCCACGCTGACGGGCCGGTCGCGCGTGACGATGGCCTTCGGCACGATCTGCGCCGTCTCCACGCCGAAGCGGGCGAGCCGGCCGTCATGAACGAAGCGGCGGTCGATCTCCCTGGCATAGGGGTCGACGAGCAGTTTCGACGGGTCGAACCACAGGCCGTGGTCGGGCGAATAGAGGCCGTCGGCGCGAAAGCCGTAGCGCGTGCCGGCGGTCACGCCTTCCACGAAGACGCGGTGGAAGCCGTTCTCGTCCCGTCCCATGGCCAGGCGGGCGAGCTCCCTGTCGCCGTCATTGTCGAACAGGCAAAGCTCGACGCGGGCGGCGTCGTGCGAATAGACCGCGAACTCCACCCCGTCCCCGGAGAGCGTGGCGCCCGGCGCGAAGGAGGGGGCGGTCATCGCCATCTCAGGTGATCACGGTCGGCGCATCGCGGCCGGTGCGGCTCCTGATGCCGGCGATCGTGTCGGCAACGGCGATAAGGTCGGCAAGGGCCTCCTGCGTGTCGATGTCGTGGCGCGCGGCGTCGGGTTCGAAGCGCTCGATATAGACGCGCAGCGTCGCGCCCGACGTGCCGGTGCCGGAGAGGCGGAAGACGACGCGCGAGCCGCCTTCGAAGAGGATGCGGATGCCCTGGTTCTTGCTGACGGACTGGTCGACCGGGTCGTTGTAGGCGAAATCGTCGGCCGTCGCGACGGTGAGGGCGCCAAAGGTCTTGCCGGGCAGCGTAGCGAGCTGGTCGCGAAGGTTCGCCATGAGGCCGTTGGCGGCCTCGGTATCGACTTCCTCGTAGTCGTGGCGGGAATAGTAGTTGCGCCCATAGGTCGCCCAGTGCTGCTTCACGATGTCGAGAACGCTCTCCTTGCGCACGGCGAGGATGTTGAGCCAGAGAAGCACGGCCCAGAGGCCGTCCTTCTCGCGCACATGGTTGGAGCCGGTGCCGGCGCTTTCCTCGCCGCAGATTGTCGCAAGGCCGGCGTCGAGCAGGTTGCCGAAGAACTTCCAGCCGGTCGGCGTCTCGTAGATGCCGATACCGAGCTTTTCCGCGACGCGGTCGGCCGCGCCGGAGGTCGGCATGGAGCGGGCGATGCCGGCAAGGCCCTTGGCATAGCCGGGAGCGAGATGGGCATTGGCGGCGAGCAGCGCGAGGCTGTCGGAGGGGGTGACGAAGATGCCCTTGCCGATGATGAGGTTGCGGTCGCCGTCGCCGTCGGAGGCCGCGCCGAAATCCGGCGCGTCGTCGGCCATCATCGTCTCGTAGAGGGCGCGGGCGTGCACGAGGTTGGGGTCCGGATGGTGGCCGCCGAAATCCGGCAGCGGCATGAAGTTCAGCACCGAGCCCTTGGTGGCGCCGAGGCGGTTTTCCAGGATCTCCTTGGCATAGGGGCCGGTGACGGCGCTCATCGCGTCGAAGACGATGCGGAAACCGCCGGAAAGCAGGGCGCGGATGGCGGCGAAGTCGAAGAGTTGCTCCATCAGCTCGGCATAGTCGGAGACGGGATCGATGACGGTGATGGTCATGCCCTCGATCTCGTGTGTGCCTTCAAGATCGAGGTTCACGTCCGCGACGTCGGCGATCTTGTAGCTGTCGATGGATTTCGTGCGGGCGAAGATCGCATCGGTGATCTTTTCGGGTGCCGGGCCGCCGTTGCCGATATTGTACTTGATGCCGAAGTCCTCGGTCGGGCCACCGGGATTGTGGCTGGCCGACAGCACGATGCCGCCGAAGGCCTTGTACTTGCGGATGACGTTGGAGGCGGCGGGCGTCGAAAGGATGCCGCCACGGCCGACGAGCACGCGGCCGAAGCCATTGGCCGCCGCCATCTTGATGGCGAGCTGGATGACCTCGCGGTTGTAGTAGCGGCCGTCGCCGCCGATCACCAGCGTCTCGCCGGCAAACCCCTCCAGCGAATCGAAGATCGACTGGATGAAGTTCTCCGCATAGTTCGCCTGCTGGAAGACGGGGACCTTCTTGCGCAGGCCCGAGGTGCCGGGCTTCTGGTCGGAATAGGGCGTGGTCGATACGGTCTTGATGGTCATCGGCTCATACTCGTCAGGAAGGGTTGGCTCGCGAAAGCAGGCTGGAATAGAGATCGGCATAGCGCGCGGCGCTGTTTTCCCAGGAAACGTCCGACTTCATGCCCTGGTTCTGGATGCGGGCCCAGATTTTCGGCTCGCGCCAGGCCTTGAAGACGCGGCGCAGCGCTTGGCGCAGGCCCTCGGCATTGATCGGCGTGAACTGGAAGCCCGTGGCGACGCGGGCGGAAAGGGCGGCCTCGTTGGCGTCGATGACGGTGTCTGCGAGGCCGCCGGTGCGCGCGACGACGGGGATGCAGCCGTAGCGCAGGCCATAGAGCTGGGTGAGGCCGCAGGGCTCGAAGCGGGAAGGGATGAGGATGGCGTCGGCACCGGCCTGCATGAGATGCGACAGCGGCTCGTTGTAGCCGATGACGATGCCGATGCGGCCGCGATGGCGGGAGGCCGCAGCGAGCAGTGCGCCTTCCAGGCCCTGGTCGCCGGAGCCGAGCACGGCGAGCTTGCCGCCCTGATCGACGATCCAGTCGGCAACCTCGGCGATGAGGTCGATGCCCTTCTGCCAGGTGAGGCGGCTGATGACGCAGAAGACCGGGCCGTCGTCCTGTTCGAGATTGAAGCGCTCGGCGAGCGCCCGGCGATTGACTGCGCGCTGTTTCAGCGAGCCGGCGGCATAGGGGCGGGCGATGTTCGTGTCGGCCTCGGGGTTCCAGACGGCGATGTCGATGCCGTTGACGATGCCGACGAGGTCGCTGGCGCGGGCATTGATCAGGCCCTCGAGACCCATGCCGTAGTCCGCTGTCATGATCTCGTGCGCATAGGTGGGGCTGACCGTGGTGATCGACCAGGCGGTGCGCAGCCCGCCCTTGAGGAAGCCGACGTCGCCGTAATATTCGAGCCCGTCGACGGTGAAGGCTTCCGGCGGCAGGCCGAGGGCCGGGAAGATGTCGGCACCGAACTGGCCCTGGAAGGCGAGGTTGTGCACGGTGACCACGGTGGGAATGTGCTGCAGGCCGGTATAGCGCATGTAGACCGCGGTCATCGCCGCCTGCCAGTCATGGGCATGCACGATGTCCGGCCGCCAGTCCGCCAGCAGGCCGCGGGCGATTTCGGCGCCCGCGAAGGACAGTGCGGCAAAGCGCTGCCAGTTGTCGATGAAGTCCTTGCCCGTGGCATCCGTATAGGGCCCGCCCGGCCGGTCGAAGAAGCCGGGCGCATCGAGCACGAGGATGTCGAGGCCCTCGTGCCGGGTGGCGAGGATGCGTGCGGGTTCGCCGAGAAGGTCGTCGAAGGTGGCGACCAGCTCGACGCTTCCCAGCCGCTGCATGACCGCGGGATAACCGGGCATGAGCGTGCGCATGTGCATTCCATGCCCGGCGAGTGCGATCGGCAATGCGCCGGCGACGTCGGCGAGGCCTCCCGTCTTGATCAGCGGGAATACTTCGGATGCCACCGAAAGGATGTTCATGAGGACGACTAGAGCTCCAGCTTGTCGATCATGGGTTGGGTGATGAGGCAGACGCCGCCCTCCGACCGGCGGAAGCGCTTGGCATCGAGCACCGGATCCTCGCCGACGACGAGGCCTTCCGGAATGACGACGCCCCGGTCGATGACGACGTTCCTGAGGTTCGCATGGCGGCCGATCAGGACGTTGGGCAGCACGACGGCGCCTTCGAGGCGGGAATAGGAATTGGCGCGCACGCCGGTGAAGAGGAGGCTTCGGTGCAGCGTCGAGCCGGAGATGATGCAATCGCCCGAGACGAGCGAGGAGATCGCCGAGCCGCGGCGGTTCTCGTCGTCATGCACGAACTTTGCCGGCGGCTTGATCTCGGCGAAGGTCCAGATCGGCCAGGAGCCGTCGTAGATGTCGAGTTCCGGGGTGATGTCGGTGAGGTCGATATTGGCCTGCCAATAGGCATCGACCGTGCCGACGTCGCGCCAGTAGGCCTCGCGCTCGAAATCCGAACGCACGCAGGAGGCGGTGAAGCGATGGGCGACGGCTTTGCCGTGCTCGACGATATAGGGGATGATGTCCTTGCCGAAGTCGCGGCTCGACGTCGGGTCTGCGGCGTCGCGGCGCAGGAGGTCCATCAGGAACTTGGTGTGGAAGACATAGATGCCCATGGAGGCGAGCGCCATGTCGGGATTGCCGGGAATGGCCGGCGGGTCGGCCGGCTTTTCCACGAAGGCGATGATCTGGTCCTTGTCGTCGACATGCATGACGCCGAAGCCGGTCGCCTCCATGCGCGGCACTTCCAGGCAGCCGATGGTGACCTGCGCGCCGGAATCGACGTGCTGCTGGAGCATCAGCTCATAGTCCATCTTGTAGATATGGTCGCCGGCGAGGATGACCATGTATTCGACGCCGTAGTCCTCGATGATGTCGATGTTCTGGTAGACGGCGTCGGCGGTGCCCTCGTACCACTGCGTTTCGGACACGCGCTGGCTGGCGGGCAGGATGTCGAAGCTCTCGTTGCGCTCGGGCCGGAAGAAGTTCCAGCCGCGCTGCAGGTGGCGGATCAGCGAATGCGCCTTGTACTGGGTGGCGACGCCGATGCGGCGGATGCCGGAATTCAGCGCATTGGAGAGGGCGAAATCGATGATGCGCGCCTTGCCGCCGAAATAGACGGCGGGCTTGGCGCGCCGGTCGGTCAGTTCCTTGAGGCGGCTGCCGCGGCCCCCCGCCAGAACATAGGCCATCGCGTCACGGGCGAGGGGTTGAATCCGCTTTTGCTCCATAGTGTCCTCCCGACAGTCGAAATTATGCGTCCAGCTCGAGCATCAGCGTCGCCAGGGGCGGCAGGGTGATCGTGGCTGCTATTCTTCCATTTGCGTTTTTCTTGGCCTGCACGGCGCCGCCATTGCCTTTGCCGCTGCCGCCGTAGATCTCGGCGTCGGTGTTGAGGATTTCCCGCCAGCGGCCCTCCACCGGCAGCGGGACCCCGTAGTTCTCGCGGTAGACGGGGGTGAAGTTGGTGACGACGGCGATCGGCTTCTCGCCCGGTGCCTTGCGCAGCCAGGCGAAGACGGAATTCTCCCGGTCGTCGGCGATCAGCCATTCGAAGCCGTCGCCCTCGCAGTCGCGCGCATGCAGCGCCGCCTTGCGGCGGTAGGTGCCGTTGAGATCCCGCACCAGCCGGCGCATGCCCTCGTGCAGCGGATATTCGAGCAGGTTCCAGTCGAGGGCGCGCGCCTCGCTCCATTCCTGCCATTGCGCGAATTCCTGGCCCATGAAGAGCAGCTTCTTGCCGGGATAGCCCCACATGAAGCCGTAATAGGCGCGCAGGTTCGCGAATTTCTGCCAGTCGTCGCCCGCCATCTTGGCGATCAGCGAGCCCTTGCCGTGCACGACCTCGTCATGGCTGAGCGGCAGAACGAAGTTCTCCGTGAAGGCATAGATGAGGCCGAAGGTCATGTCGTTGTGGTGGAACTTGCGGTGTACCGGCTCGCGCGACAGGTACTGCAGCGTGTCGTGCATGAAGCCCATGTTCCACTTGAAGCCGAAGCCGAGGCCGCCGTCGTGCACCGGCGCCGAAACCTTCGGCCAGGAGGTCGATTCCTCCGCGATGGTCAGGATGCCGGGATGGGCGGCATAGACATGGCTGTTCATCGATTGCAGGAAGCGCACGGCCTCCAGGTTCTCGTTGCCGCCATATTCGTTCGGCACCCACTCGCCGTGCTTGCGCGAATAGTCGAGATAGAGCATCGAGGCGACCGCATCGACGCGCAGGCCGTCGAGATGGAACTTTTCCGCCCAGTAGAGCGCGTTGTTGATGAGGTAGGCCAGAACCTCCGCGCGGCCGAAATTGTAGATCGCGGTGTTCCAGTCCGGGTGAAAGCCTTGCCGCGGGTCCTCGTGCTCGTAGAGCGCGGTGCCGTCGAAATGGCGCAGGCCGTGCGCATCGGTCGGAAAATGCGCCGGCACCCAGTCGAGGATGACGCCGATGCCCACCTTGTGGCAGCCGTTGACGAAGCGGGCAAAACCTTCCGGCTCGCCGAAGCGGGCGGTCGGCGAATAGAGGCCGGTCGTCTGGTAGCCCCAGGAGGGGTCGAAGGGGTATTCGGTGATCGGCAGGAACTCGATATGGGTGAAGCCCATGTCGACGCAATAGGGGATCAGACGGCTCGCCAGCTCGTCCCAGGTGAGGAAGTCGCCATTGTCGTTCTTCTGCCAGGAGCCGGCATGCACCTCGTAGATCGAGATCGGCTGGCGGCGGGCGTCGGCTGCGGCCCAGTGCGCAAGGTGCGCCGCGTCTTCCCAGGTCTGGTCGATCGGCCCTGTCGTCATGGAGGCGTTGGCGGGGCGCAGCTCCGAGCGGCGGGCAAAGGGGTCGGCCTTCAGCGGCAGGACCTCGCCGTTGATGCCGACGATCTCGTATTTGTAGGCGTGGCCGATGGTGATGCCGGGCAGGAAGATTTCCCAGATGCCGGTGTCGCGGCGCAGCCGCATCGCATTCAGCCGGCCGTCCCAATTGTTGAAATTGCCGACGATGGAGACCCGCTTGGCATTCGGCGCCCAGACGGCGAAGTGGAACCCCTCGATGCCGTCGAGCGTCATCGGATGGGCGCCGAGCTTGTCGAAGAGGCGAAGGTGCGAACCCTCGCGGATGTAGTAGTCGTCCATCGGGCCGAGCACCGGGCCGAAGGAATAGGGGTCGATCACCACCCACTCGCCGCCGACATTTCTGGCGCGGTAGCGGATCGGCTGGAGCTTCTTGACGGAGACCTCGCCGGCGAAGATGCCGGCCGGATCGACCTGCGTCAGCTCGCCGATCTCCTTGCCGGAGAGCGTCTCGGCGGTTACCTCAGCCGCGCCGGGCAGGAAGCAGCGGGCGACATAGCCCTCGCCGGCCGCATGCAGGCCGAGCACGGCGAACGGGTCCCAGTGCCGGCTCTCCAAGATCGCGTCGATGTCCGCCTTCGCCAGAAGCTCTGACGGCCCACCCGTCGTGCCTGTTTTTGGCGATGCGGTCATCAAGCTCTCCAGATTTCCTTGGCGTATTGGCGGATGGTGCGGTCGGACGAGAACCAGCCCATGCGGGCCGTGTTGCGGATGGTCTTGGAGTACCAGGATGCCTTGTCGGTCCAGATGGCGTCGACATCGCGCTGGGCCTTGGCATAGGCGTCGAAATCGGCCGCCACCATGAACCAGTCGTGATTGTAGAGACCGTCGACGAGACCGGCGAAACGGTTGCGGTCATCGGGCGAGAAGACGCCCGAGGAGATCGCGGCGAGCGCCTGCGACAGCTCCTTCGACTGCTCGATGATGGCGCGCGGATTGTGCCCCTCGGCCCTGACCTTCGCCACTTCCTCCGCCGTCATGCCGAAGATCACGATGTTCTCCTCGCCCACATGGTCGCGCATCTCGACATTGGCCCCGTCGAGCGTGCCGATTGTCAGCGCCCCGTTCAACGCGAACTTCATGTTGCCGGTTCCGGACGCTTCCATGCCGGCGGTGGAAATCTGTTCCGAGAGGTCGGCGGCAGGCACCATGATCTCGGCGAGCGAGACATTGTAGTTCGGTACGAAGACGACCTTGAGCAGGCCGCGCACGGCCGGATCGTTGTTGATCACCTTGGCCACGTCGTTGGCGAGCTTGATGATCAGCTTGGCATTGTGGTAGCTCGGCGCCGCCTTGCCCGCGAAGAGTTTTACGCGGGGGACCCAGTCGAGTTCGGGATGCGAGCGGATCTGGTCGTAGAGCGCCACGGCCTCGATGATGTTGAGCAGCTGGCGCTTGTATTCGTGGATGCGCTTGATCTGGATGTCGAACATCGCGGCGGGGTCGATCCTCACGCCCATGCGGCTGCCGACGAGATTGGCGAGGCGGTTCTTGTTCTCCCGCTTGATCGCCGCGAAACGCTCCTGGAAATCCCGGTTGTCGGCGAAGGCGTCGAGTGCCTTCAGCGCTTCGGCGTCGTCCATGAAGGCATCGCCGATCGCTTCGCGGATCAGGTTGAAGAGACCCGGATTGCACTGCATCAGCCAGCGGCGCGGCGTAATGCCGTTGGTCTTGTTGTTGATGCGGTCCGGATAGAGATTGTGCAGGTCGGCGAAGACCGTTTCCTTCATCAATTCGGTATGCAGCGCCGAGACGCCGTTGATCGAGTGCGAGCCGACGAAGGCGAGGTTGCCCATGCGCACGCGCCGCTCGCCCGATTCCTCGATCAGCGAGATGTTGCGGATGCGCTGGTCCTCGAAACCCTTCTCCTTGCGCGCCTCGACGAGGATCTTGGCGTTGATCGCGTAGACGATCTGCATGTGGCGCGGCAGCAGCCGCTCGAGCAGAGGCACGGGCCAGCTTTCCAGCGCTTCCGGCAGCAGCGTGTGGTTGGTGTAGGAGAAGGTGCGGTGGGCGATGTCCCAGGCGACGTCGAACGCGATGCCGTGCACGTCGGTGAGCAGGCGCACCAGTTCGGCGACGGAAATGGCCGGATGCGTATCGTTGAGCTGGATCGCCACGGCATCCGGCAGCGAGGAGAAATCCGGATATTGCTGGAGATGACGACGCAGGATGTCCTGCAGCGAGGCGGAGCAGAAGAAGAACTCCTGCCTGAGGCGAAGCTCCTGGCCGGCGGAGGTGGCGTCGGCCGGGTAGAGGACGCGCGTCAGGCTTTCCGCCTTGTTGCTCTCGCGCAGCGCGCCGATATGGTCGCCGGCATTGAAGGCGTCGAGCAGGATCGGATCGATCGGGTTGGCGGCCCACAGGCGCAGCGTGTTGACGCGCTTGGCCCGCCAGCCGACGGCCGGCGTGTCATAGGCCGTCGCGATGACGCGCTCGGCCGGCTTCCAGACGAAGCGCTGCTTGTCCTCGCCGATATTGATCGTCTCGACGGAGCCACCGAAGCCGATCTCGTAGGAGCTCTCGCGCCGCTCGAATTCCCAGGGATTGCCGTGGGCGAGCCAGGTTTCCGGCAGCTCCACCTGCCAGCCGTCCGCCATCTGCTGGCGGAAGAGACCGTGCACGTAGCGGATGCCGTAGCCATAGGCCGGCACATCGACGGTCGCCATGCTCTCCATGAAACAGGCGGCAAGGCGCCCGAGACCGCCATTGCCGAGGGCGGCATCGGGCTCCAGCTCGGCGATGATGTCGAGATCGACGCCGAGCGAGGCGAGCGCGTGGCGCATCTCGTCCATGATGCCGATATTCGTCATGGCGTCGCGCATCAGGCGGCCGATGAGGAATTCGAGCGAGAGGTAATAGACCCGCTTCGCACCCGTCGAATAGGTCCGGCGGGTGGAATCCATCCACTTGTCGGTGATGCGGTCACGCGCCACAAGGATGGCCGCCGTCAGCCAGTCATGCGGCTTGGCGACTTTCGGGTCCTTGCCGATACGGTATTTGAGGCGCTCCAGGAGTTCCGTCGCGAGCTGTTCGCGATCCGACGATCGGAGGGCCGGGGCGAGATCGTTGTTGGTAACCCGGTTCATCATCGGCGAACTTTGCCCCCTCGCATTCTGTGCGTCTGTTCTCGCGAAAGTCGCGTTTAAATCAATTTATGCATCTATCCGAAGCGCTTGCAACATGCTTTTCAAGAAGGGCCGCATGCATTTTCGACATGCCTGAAACACGTTGAATATGCTAAAAAACCCGCTGTGCCGGCACAGCGGGTTCGTTGTCGGAAGGGCTTTTGTGCTTAACGGGTCAAGCGGGACACAACTGCCGATGCGCGTTCGCCGATGGCCTTGAACGCAGCGACCAGCTCGTCCATGCGCTCTGCGGCGAAGTAGTTCTCCGGCGAGCTCACGCAGGCCTGCAGCAGCTGCTGGCCGCGGGTCGGCGCCATGAAGGCCACGCCATAAACGACCATTCCGGCGGCTTTTGCCTTGGTGCAGGTTTGCTTCGTCGTGGTGTCGTCGGCGGTGTAGTTGTTGTTACCGTCCGTCATCAGGATGATGTACTTGGTCGGTACCTGGCCGTTTTTCTTCTTGTGCTCGGTGTTTTCAGTCGATGCGTTGAGCTTGTTGTAGGCTGCGGCCATGGCGTCGCTGGAACTCGTCCCGCCGCCGGCGGAGAGGGCGTTGACCTGGGTGAGCGACGCCGCCGTGCCCCAGGCGAGGTTGTAGGCCGTCGACATTTCAATATTGTACGACACCGTTCCTGTTCGCACGAACTTCGTACTCGGGTCGGCAGCATTGAGCTGGGTGAAGAGGCTTGCCGCCGCCAGCTTCAATGCTTCGATCTTCTTGATGTAGCAGGGGCTGATCGGGTTGTTCTTTATCAGCCGTCCAGTGTCGTCATATTGATAGCAGCTGTTGACGGAGGTGTTCTTCTCCGTGGTGTTCGCGAGCATCGAGCCGGATTTGTCCAGGACGAGATACATCGAAAGCGCGTTCTTGGATTCGGTCGCGCTCTCGGCGAAGCTCTTTGTCGTCAGCGTCGCTGATTCCTGGCCGAGCAGCCGGGTAAAGGGCGTGAAGTAAATCTTTCGGCTGGACGTCACTTCGATCTTGAAGGACTTGCCGGTTCCCGCTGTCGCTTCTTCGGTTATGAGCACTTCGCTGTTGGCGCCGATATCGGCAGCGTCATCGTCCCCGGACGGATCCTTTTCGCTACCGTCCACGGCGGCGCCGCCCGCCATTTGCGTTTTGATGAACGACAAGGCCAGGAGCTTGGCGTCCGAGGCCAGCATGCCGTCATTGGCCATGGCGGAGGCCGCGGCAAGTGCGGCCGCGTCGGTGGCGTCCTGCAGTTCGGCCTTCGCCAGCACCATGCTGGTCAGGTCCATGGCGACACCGCCGGCTGCCAGCATGACCGGGAAGACGAGCGCCGTCATCATGCCGAAATTGCCACCGCGGTCACGCCGGAGGCGGGAGATCCAAGTCTTTCTTTCCGTGTTCTTCGTCATGAGAATTCACCCACCATCTTCATAATGTGGGGCGACGCTAGCAGCGAAGTGTTATTTAACGGTTCGGGCGCGTGGTATAGTTTTCGTAAAATTGCGCGGACCCTGAAAATCCGGCCTTTCCGGCTGTTTCCAAACGGGATTTCATGCCGTCTGGCGCACCGGGATGACGTCGACGGCCTGGTTCGTCTTGTGCTGGCCGTAGCCCTTCAGGACGCCGATGACGGGGGCGACGTCGGCATAGTCGCGACCACAGGCGACGACGATATGGTCGGTGCCGGCGGGGATGTTGTTGGTCGGGTCGAGTTCCATCCAGCCGTTCACCCGGCCGCACCAGTAGCGCACCCAGGCATGCATCGCGTCCGCCCCCTCCAGCCGTTCCTTGCCCGGCGGCGGAATGGTGCGAAGGAACCCGCTGACATAACCGGCGGGGATGCCGAGGCTGCGCAGCGCCACGATCATCACATGGCTGAAATCCTGGCAGACGCCGCGTTTCAGCTTGAAGGCCTCGCGTGGGGTCGTGTCGACATTGGTGGCCTTCGGGTCGTAGGTGAAGTCCTTGTGGATGCGCGCGCAGATGGCCGTCGCGATGGCCCGGATCGTCATGTCCGGTTTGACGATGGACCGGGCGTATTCGGCAATTTCAGGGCAGTCCTTCAGCCGCGGGCTCGGCCCTGTATAGTGGTGCGGCGAGCCGGCATCGAGCGACCAGTAGTTCGCGATATCCTCCGGCAGGTCCGCGACGCGCGGGGAGAAGTCGGCGGCCGGCTCCGGCATGTCGACATGCACGCGCGCCTGCATGCGGATGTCGAGCCGCTCATGCGCGTTGCGGAAGAGGATGGCGCTCATCGGATTTTCGAAGAAGTCGGTGTGGTCGACCCGCTCACCGGGGCTTGGTGTGACGCCGACCGTGCCGGCAATCAGCCGCTGGCGCCCGCCGATCGACAGCGGCAGCACGCGCACGATATGCCGCCCGCCGGAAACCGGCGTGTCGTAGAGGTAGCTGATATGGAGGTTGACGTCGTAGAGCATGGTTTCGGCGCCTCCCCCTCGCTCAGCTCAGATAGGTTTGCGCAAGAATGTCGGACAGCTTCTCGAGTTCCGTCTCGAAGCGCTTGTAGACCGCGTCCGTCATCGTTTCCGGCGTCATCACCGCGAGCCCCGCATGCAGCCGCATCGCCTCGCGGTAGAAGGGCGACATCTGGCCGTTGGCATAGGCGTTCGGCAGCTGCTCGACTTCGTTCTTGATCTCGTTCAGCTGGTAGAGGATCGAGCGCGGGTTGAGCGGGTCGAGCGCGAGGAGGTCCGTGACCGTGAGGCGCGCGGTCGCGACATTGTAGCGGCGGCGATGGGTCATGACGCTGTCGCCGATCTCCAGGAGCATGTCGAGCGCGCCGTCGGGCGCATCCTCGCCGGACATGTGGCCGAGCAGGCGCGTCATGTGCAGGCCGCGTTCGAGATAGCGGCCGATGGAGAGGAAACGCCAGCCTGTGAAGCGGTACATGTTCTCGTGCACGAGACCGGCGAAGCCCGCGAGCTTGCGCAACAGGACGGTCATGGCGCGCGTCGCGTCGTCGCCGGCCTGGACATTGACATGGAAACGGCGGGCTGTCTTCGACAGGTCGTTCAGCGCCAGCCAGCCATCCGGCGAGAAACGGTCGCGGATATTGCTGGCGGAGAAGACCGCGCTGTCGATGTTGCGGATGAGGCTCGTCGGCACGGCCTCCGACGTGTCGATGTCGAGCGCTTCCAGATAGTCGGTGACGTCCTTCAGCAGCGGCTGCCCGGGATTGGCATATTCGGCGTAGCGGCCGTGCCAGGCGCGCAGGATGCGCAAGGCGCCTTCCGCCCGCTCGATGTAGCGGCCGAGCCAGAAAAGGTTGTCGGCCGCGCGGCTCGGCAGGCTGCCGGGCATGTTGCGGATGAAGACCTCTTCGGCGGGCAGCAGCGAGGTGCGCTCGACGGGCTTCTGGCTGACGATCCAGACATCGGCGGCCGAGCCGCCTTTCTGCATGGCGATGGCCGCCACATTGTCGCCGGCGCCGATACGGGCGAAGCCGCCGGGCATGATCTGCCAGCCGTCGCGCGTGCGGGCGGCGAAGACGCGCAGCGACATCGGCCGCGGCACGAGCTTGCCGTCGACGAAGGCGGGCGTGGTGGAGAGCGTGACGGCCTCCTGGCCGACCAGCTTTGCGCCATCGCTCGCCAGCCACTCGGCAATCGATTGCTTGGCGGTGTCGCGCAGCGTCGATCCGAGTACGGACTGTTCGTTGTCGTCGAAGAAGGGGCGTGTCGAATAGGCTGGGCCGATGACCATGCGCTCGATATGGGCCGCGACGTGCTCCCGCTCGTCCTTCTGGCCGCACCACCAGGTGGCCACGGACGGCAGGAGCTGGTCCTCGCCGAGCAGCTGGCGACAGATGTTCGGCAGGAAGGCGAGGAAGGCACGGGTCTCGACGATGCCGGCGCCGAGCGCGTTGACGAAGGTGACGGAGCCGGCGCGCAGCGCCTCGACCATGCCGGGCGTGCCGATATGCGAGTTCTGGTTCAGTTCCAGCGGGTCGGCGAAGGCGGCGTCGAGCCGCCGCCACAGTACGCCGATGGGCTTGAGGCCTGCGACGGTGCGCACCATGACCCTGCCGCCGACGACCGTCAGGTCCTCGCCCTCCAGCAGCATGAAACCGAGATAGCGGGCGATATAGGCGTGTTCGAAATAAGTCTCGTTGGCAAGGCCCGGCGTCAGGACGGCGATGCGGTCCTCGGCCGATTTGTTGGCCTGCAGCGTGGTGCGGAAGGCGCCGAAGAAACCGGCGAGGCGGTGGACATGGGTTTCCGCATAGACGTCGGAGAAGGCGCGGGTCGTCGCCACGCGGTTCTCCAGCGCGAAGCCGGCGCCGGAGGGGGCCTGCGTGCGGTCGGAAAGCACCCACCAGTTGCCGTCAGGCCCGCGGCCGATCTCGAAGGAGACGAAATGCAGGAAATGCCGGCCGGCGGGATGCACGCCGACGAGCGGGCGCAGGAACTCGCTGTTGGAGGCAACAAGCGCGGGCGGCAGCAGGCCGTTCGCGACGAGCTCGTTCTTGCCATAGATGTCGGCGACGACGGCTTCCAGCAGCTCGGCGCGCTGGATGAGGCCGCGCGAGAGGGTTTCCCACTCGGCTTCGTCGATCAGCACCGGAATGTGCGAGAGCGGCCAGGCGCGGTCGCTGCCCGCCTCCTTGCCATAGGCGCGGTAGAAGACGCCGGCATCGCGCAGGTAGCGGTCGGCGCGGGCGAAGCGGCCGGCAAGGTCGGCCTCGTCCATGCGGCCGAGCGCGTTCAGGAAATGCCGCCAGACGGGGCGGACCACGCCCTCGGTGCCGACCATCTCGTCGGCCACGCCAGGAAACGGGGCGTAGATGCGTGCCGCCTCGGCCGTCCTGCGTTCCGCCTCCGCACTCGTGGTTTTCAATCCATTCACTCCTAACGGAGGTCAGATGCCGGGCGGCCGGCGCAGATCCAGCGTCAGCGGGAAATCCGCCGACGGTGTTTCCGGCCACAGCGTATAGCCGCCCGTCCTGTGCCCCCAGGGCTCGAACCGCGCCAGCCGGCGCGCCTCGGCCTCGTTGCCGTTGACCGGGAACGTGTCATAGTTGCGTCCACCCGGATGGGCAACGTGGTAAATGCATCCCCCGATCGCCCGCCGCGACCATGTATCATAAATGTCGAAAGTAAGCGGTGTGTTGACGGGCAGCACCGGATGCAGGCCCGAGGCCGGCTGCCAGGCCTTGTAGCGCACGCCCGCGACGGAAACGCCCTTCGTGCCGGTCTGCTTCAGCGGCAAGGGCCGGCCGTTGCAGGCAACGGTGTAGCGCTCCGGATTGGTGGTCTCCAGCTTCACCTGCAGCCGTTCGACGGACGAATCGACATAGCGCACGGTGCCGCCGATCGCGCCCTGTTCGCCCATGACATGCCAGGGTTCCAGCGCCTGGCGCACCTCAAGGCTCGCGCCTTCGTACTCGACCTCGCCGCAGAAGGGGAAGCGGAATTCGAGCTGGGCGGAAAACCATTCGGGCCTAAGGTCGAAGCCATTCGCCTTGAGGTCGGCGATGACGTCGAGAAAATCCTGCCAGACGTAATGCGGCAGCATGAAGCGGTCGTGCAGCGTGGTGCCCCAGCGCACGAAGCTCCCCTTGGCCGGGTTCAGCCAGAACCGGGCGATGAGCGCGCGGATCAGCAATTGCTGGGCAAGGCTCATGCGGGCGTTCGGCGGCATTTCGAAGCCGCGGAATTCGACGAGGCCGAGCCGGCCGGTCGGCCCGTCCGGCGAGAACAGCTTGTCGATGCAGATCTCCGAGCGATGCGTGTTGCCCGTGACGTCGGTCAGGAGGTTGCGGAACAACCGGTCGACGAGCCAGGGCAGCGGGGGAACGCCCTCGCCGGGCGCGGGCACCTGCGCGAGCGCGATCTCCAGCTCATAGAGCGAATCGTGCCGGGCCTCGTCGATGCGCGGGGCCTGGCTGGTCGGGCCGATGAAGAGGCCCGAGAACAGGTAGGAGAGCGAAGGATGGCGCTGCCAGTGCAGCACGAGGCTCTTCAGGAGGTCCGGGCGGCGCAGGAACGGGCTGTCGTTCGGGTTCCTACCGCCGACGACCACATGGTTGCCGCCGCCGGTGCCG